>DATMIG010000345.1:0-12500 GCA_035554335.1 Burkholderiales bacterium | reverse complement strand
ATCGAGTTCAGGGCCTTGATGTAGGGATCGAACAGCGCCGATGCGGTGGGCGACAGCGCGAGCCATAAACCCATCGCCAATCCGAAAGCGGTGCCGATGACGAACGCGAGCAGCGTCTCGAGCAGTGTGACCCACAGATGCGCGTAGATCGTGCCGCTCGCGAACCATTCCCACGTGCGCTCGAACACCTTCACCGGCTCGCCGAAGAAGAACGCCGCCTTGTGAGGATCGTCGAAATAGATCGGCGGCAAGAGCGTCGGGCTGGTGCCGACGTACCACACGAGCAGGAACCCGACGAAGAGCAGCACTTGCCAAACGCGCAGCCACCGTCTACTGGAGCTGGCGGGCATAGCTCTTCAGCACTTCCTCGCGCATCGCATGCCAGATGAGCCCATGCAGCTCGATGAAGCGGGGCGTCAGCCGGATCTCGGCCACGTCGCGCGGGCGCGGCAGGTCGATGGCGAATTCCCCGATCGGATGCGACTCCGGTCCGGCGGAAAGGACGAGGACGCGATCGGAAAGCGAGATCGCCTCCTCGAGATCGTGCGTGATGAACACCACGGACTTGCGGTTCGCCTGCCACAGCTCGAGGAGCTGGTTCTCCATCAGCTGGCGCGTCTGGATGTCGAGCGCGGAGAACGGCTCGTCCATGAGGATGATCTGCGGATCGAGGATCAGGGTCTGCGCCAGCGACACGCGCTTTCGCATCCCGCCCGAGAGCTGATGCGGGTAGCGGTCGCCGAAGCCGCGCAGCCCCACGCGCTGCAGCCATTCGTCGGCGCGCGCATTCGCCTCGGCCGCCGCCGCGCCGCCGAATTCGAGTCCCGCGGCGACGTTGCCGCGAGCCGTGCGCCAGGGCATGAGCGCTTCGGTCTGGAAAAGGTAACCCGCCTTGCGATTCAACCCGGCGAGCGGCGCGCCGAAGCTCGTCACGCGCCCGCCGGAGGGCTGCAGCAGGCCGACCGCGACGTTGAGGAGCGTGGATTTGCCGCAGCCCGTCGGTCCGACGACCGAGACGAACTCGCCCGGCTGCACGCGCAGCGTCGTATCGCGCACCGCCGTATAGCGGCCGCCGTCGGGCGAGACGAACGTGACGGTGACCTGCTCCAGCGCCAGCGCCGGCACGGCGTCCGACATCGCGGCTACTTCTTCTTGTCGAGCCGGGCGTGCGCCTTCTTCACGAACTCGTTCGTGTAGGTCTGGGCGAGCTTGATTTCCTGCGGCTTGATGTTCGGATTGAAGGATGCGAGCGCCTTGAGCGTGGTCTTCGCGCCGGCTTCGCTGAAGTAGCCGTCCTTCGAATACGCCGTCTTCACGTTGTTGTACGCGAAAAGATACATTGCCTTGTCGCCGAGCAGGTACTCCTCCGGCACCGTGGCGAGGATCTGCTGCGGCGACGCGTCCTGCATCCAGCGCAGCGCGCGCACGGTGGCGAGGGTGAGGGCCTCGACCGTGTTCGGATACTTGCGCACGAAGTCGACCGGCGCATACAGGCTCGCGGCCGGCATCGGGCCGCCGAAGATCTTCTGCGTGCCTTCCGGCGTGCGCGTCTCGGCGATCACCTTCACCTTGTTCGCCTTCTCGAGCATGGTGACCGCGGGATCGGTCTGCGAGATCACGTCCACCCTGCCCTGGTCGACCGCCGCGACCACCGTTGCGCCGGCGCCGATCCCGATCACGGCGAAATCGGTCGGCTTGAGGCCGCCCTGCGCGGCGAGGTAGTTGACGACCATGTTGGTGCTCGAGCCGGGCGCGCTCACGCCGACCTTCAGGCCCTTCAGGTCCTTCGGCGACTTGTACTTGTCGGCGAGCCGGCTCGAGATCGCCACCGTGATCTGCGGCGCGGCGCCGGTCAGGACGAAAGCCTGGAAGTTCTGCCGGCGGGACTGCATGTTGATCGTATGCTCGTACGCGCCCGCCACCACGTCGGCGCTGCCGCCGACCACCGCCTCGAGGGAGCGGGTGCCGCCCGGAAAGTCGCTGATGCGCACGTTCAGGCCGGCGTCCTTGAAGTAGCCGAGGCGCTCCGTAATGGTGAGCGGCAGGTAGTAGAGCGCCGTCTTGCCGCCGACGGCGATGTGGACGTCGGGCTTTTCGATCTGCGCCTGGGTGGTGGATGCGAACGCGAACGCAGCGACGAGCAGTAGCTTCTTCATCATTCCTCCTCGGGCGCGACTGTACTAGATTTCGCGCCGCTCCAGCAGCGCCTGAGAGATCGTGCCGGCGTCGACGTACTCCAGCTCGCCGCCGAGCGGCACGCCGCGCGCGATGCGGCTCACCTTGATGCCCCGCGCGCGCAGCATCTCGGCGATGTAATGCGCGGTCGCCTCGCCTTCGTTGGTGAAGTTGGTGGCGAGGATCACCTCGCGCACCTCGCCATCCGCGGCGCGCGCCTGCAGCCGGTCGAGCCCGATGTCGCGCGGACCGACGCCGTCGAGCGGCGAGAGCCGGCCCATCAGCACGAAGTACATGCCGGAATACGAAAGCGTCTGCTCCACCATCGAGAGGTCGGCCGGCGTCTCGACGATGCAGAGGAGCGAAGGATCGCGCCGCGGCGACCGGCAGAGCGCGCAGACCTCGTCCTCGGTGAAGTTGTTGCACTTCTCGCAGCGCCGCACCGTGGCGAGCGCGTGGCCGAGCGATTGCGCGAGCTGCTCGGCGCCGGCGCGATCGTGCTGCAGGAGGTGATAGGCCATGCGCTGCGCCGAGCGCGGTCCGACACCGGGAAGCACCCGCAGCGCCTCGATCAGCCGCTCAAGGCCCTTGGCCGAAGGCGGGTCGTTGCGATTCAAAACGGCAGCTTGAAGCCGGCCGGCAGCCCGAGCCCGGCCGTCATGCCGCTCATCTTCTCCGCGATGGTGGACTCCACCTTCCGCGCGGCGTCGTTGAACGCGGCGGCGACGAGGTCCTCCAGCATCTCGCGATCATCGCCGACCAGCGACGGGTCGATCGTGACGCGCTTCACCTCGTGCTTGCAGGTGATCTGGATCTTCACCAGCCCCGCGCCGGACTGACCCTCGACCTCGAGCGCGGCGAGCTGCTCCTGCATGCGCTTCATGTTCTCCTGCATCATCTGCGCCTGCTTCATCAGCTGCCCGATATTGCCTTTCATGAGCGCCTCATTTTCCTTCCTGCTTGATGGACGAGTCGACGACTCTGGCGTCGAACAGGTTGACGAGGTCCTTCACGAACCCGTCGGACTGGACCGATTGCGCGGCCGCGGCGCGGCGCACCTCGCGCTCGCCCGCTTCGAGCGCGGCGGCGCTCACGCCGTTCGTCTCGCCGACCGCCACCTTGAGCACCGCCGGCGCGCCAAGATGCTGCTCGAGGGCGGCCTTCAGCTTGTCGGTGTAGATGCGCTCGGCCAGATAGGCCTTGCCTTTGGGCACCACGAGCTCGAAGACGTTGCCATCGCGCTTCGCGAGCTCCGAATTGCGCGCCAGCTCGCGCGCCGCGCCGGCCAGCGCGAGCTGCTGGACGAGCTCCGCCCAGCTGCCCGAGGCTTTTGCACCGGAAGCTTTCGGTGCCGCTGCCCCCGGGGCGGCCCGCGGCGCATTCTTCACCTCGACGCCATCGGGCCGGAAAGCCAGCATGCGAAGGAGCGTCATGATGAAGCCGCCGTGCTCGTCCGGCGCGAGCGGCAGGTCTTCGCGCGCCTGCAGCGCGATCTGGTAATAGAGCTGCACCGATTCCGGATCGATGCGCCCGGCGAGCTCCGCCAGCTTGGCGCGCTCGGGATCGTCGTGCAGCGCGTCCGGCACGGTCTGCGCGAGCGCAAGCTTCAGGAGGAGCGCCGCGAGGTCGGCGAGCGCCGCGTCGAACGAAAGGCTGCGTGCCTGCATGTCGTCGGCGATCTTCACCGCCTCGGCCGCGTTGCCGGCGGCGACGGCTTCGATCAGCGCGAAAAGATAGGCCTGGTCGATGGCGCCGAGCATGTCGGCGACGTTGCGCGCGCTGAGCGAGCCCGCGCCATGCGCGATCGCCTGGTCGAGGAGCGAGAGCGCGTCGCGCATGCTGCCGTTCGCCCCGCGGGCGATGAGGGCCAGCGCGTCGGGCTCGAAAGCGATGGCCTCCTTCTTCAGCACGTTCTCGAGGTGCTGGACGATCGCCGGCGCCGGCATCTGCTTCAGGCTGAACTGCAGGCAGCGCGACAGGACGGTGACCGGAATCTTCTGCGGATCCGTGGTCGCCAGGATGAACTTCAGGTGCTCCGGCGGCTCCTCGAGCGTCTTCAGCATGGCGTTGAACGCCGAGGTGGAAAGCATGTGCACCTCGTCGATCACGTAGACCTTGTAGCGCGCCTTGGTCGGCGCGTATTGCGCGGTCTCGAGGAGCTGGCGCATCTCGTCGACCTTGGTGTTGGTCGCCGCATCGACCTCGAGCAGGTCGACGAAACGCCCGGCGTCGATCTCGACGCACGCCGAGCACTTGCCGCACGGGCGCGGTGTTACGCCTGTTTCGCAGTTCAGGCACTTCGCGAGGATGCGCGCGAGCGTCGTCTTGCCGACGCCGCGCGTCCCGGTGAAGAGATACGCATGATGCAGGCGCTTCTGCTCGAGCGCGTGGCGCAGCGCGCGCACGACGTGCTCCTGGCCGACGAGGCTCTCGAAGTCCCTCGGCCGCCATTTCCGCGCAAGTACTTGATAGCTCATGCGTTGAAGATTCAGTGGCGAGCCAAACCCCCGGCACTTGCAGGGACCGGCTGTGGCTGCTTCCTTCCGGACCTGACCAGGTTCACCAGACTGCAATGCGGGGAGGCCCGCCGAAGTGAATTGTAAGTCATCGAAGAGGAGAGTCAGGCGGCCGTCAGTTCGGAGTCAGGCGCTGGAACGACCGCCAAGCTAATGTGGCAGCCGAAGCATCCTCCTCCATCGCGCGTGCGCGATGGTTCACACGCCCGGGACCGCAAGGTTCGCGGGCGTTTTCTTTTACACTCGCCGGCATGATGTTCAGCGCGCGCATCGCGGTCTGGATCTGTGCCGTGTTCGGCCTGGTTTGCGCCGGCGCGGCGCTGACGGCCCTCACCGGCGCGCCCGGCCTCGCGGATGCCGCCGAGCGCGAAGCGTCCTACGGCTACGGCGCGTTCTGGGGCTTCCTCGCGCTGATCGCGGTGGTGTTCGGCGTGCTGTCCTGGCTGATGGCGAAGGGAAAGCTCGGCACGCCGCAGTAATGGCTGGCGGAAGGGGCGGGATTCGAACCCGCGTCACGTTTTACCGTGAACACGCTTTCCAAGCGTGCGGTTTCAGCCGCTCACCCACCCTTCCGCGGGCCGCCATTCTAGCGCCCCCTGAAATGAAAAGGCCCGCGCGCGGCGGGCCCTTTCCCGCGCTACCTATGGCTCATCCGGGCTGGTGCTGGTACGTGCGGATGTCGCGCGTGTGGGTCTCGCGCAGGAAGATCGAGCCGATGACGAGCGACATGACCGCCACCACGATCGGATACCAGAGGCCGTAGTAGATGTCGCCTGTCGCCGCCACCATCGCGGTGGCCGTGAGGGGCAGCATGCCGCCAAACCAGCCGTTGCCGATGTGATACGGCAGCGACATCGACGTGTAGCGGATCTCGGTCGGGAAGAGCTCCACCAGGAACGCCGCAATCGGCCCGTAGACCATCGTCACGTAGATCACCATGATGACGAGGAGCACCTCGGTCATGAACCAGTTGACCTTCGCCTTGTCGGCGGTGGCCGGTGCGCCGGCTTCCTTGAGCGTGGCGGCGAGCCCCTTCTGGTCCCAGCCCTCCACTTTCTTGTCGCCGATGGTGGTGGTCACCTTGCCCTGCGGCCCGTCGACCGACTTGAACGACAGGCCCTGCTTGGTGAGGAAGTCCTTCACCCGGTCGCAATCCGAGAACCGGCTCCACGGTCCGACGAAGAGATGGAACTGGCAGTCGGCCGGGTTCGCCGCGACGCTGATCGTCGTCTTCTCCGAGAACTGCTCGAGCCCGGGGTTGACGAAGTGCGTGAGCCCGTGGAAGAGCGGGAAGTACGTCACCGCCGCAATCAGGCAGCCGGCCAGGATGATCTTCAGGCGGCCGATGCGGTCGGACAGCCAGCCGAAGAAGACGAAGAACGGCGTGCCGATGAGGAGCGATATTGCGATCAACGTGTACGCGCTGGCGTAATCGAGCTTGAGCGTGATGGTGAGGAAGAAGAGCGCATAGAACTGGCCCGTGTACCAGACCACGCCCTGCCCCGCCGTCGCGCCGAGCAGCGCGAGCAGCACGTACTTGTTGTTCGGGTACTTCATGAAGCTGTCGGTGAGCGGCGCTTTCGACCCCTTGCCTTCCGCCTTCATGCGCTGGAACACCGGCGACTCGTTCAGCTTGAGCCGGATGTAGACCGAGAAGACGAGCAGGATGAGCGAGAGCCAGAAGGGAATGCGCCAGCCCCACTGCGCGAATTCCTTCGGGTCCATGTTGCTGCGGCAGAGATAGATCACGAGGAGCGAGAGGAACAGGCCGAGCGTCGCCGTGGTCTGGATCCAGCTCGTGTCGTAGCCGCGGCGATCGTTCGGCGCGTGCTCTGCGACGTAGGTCGCCGCACCGCCGTACTCGCCGCCGAGCGCGAGGCCCTGGACCAGGCGCAGCGTCACCATCAGGATCGGCGCCAGCCAGCCGATCGATTCATAGGTGGGCAGCAGGCCGACGAGGAACGTCGACGCGCCCATGAAGAGGATGGTGATGAGGAACGTGTACTTGCGGCCGACGAGGTCGCCGACGCGGCCGAAGACCAGCGCGCCGAAAGGCCGTACCAGGAAGCCGGCGGCGTAGGCCGCAAAGGCCGAGAGCAGCGCGGCGGTCTGGTTACCCGGCGGGAAGAACAGCGCGGCGAAGAAAGGCGCGAGCACCGCGTACAGATAGAAGTCGTACCACTCGAATACCGTGCCCAACGACGAAGCGAAGATGACCTTCTTTTCTTCGCCGCTGAAGTCCTCGTGCAGTGCCGCAGTCGCCATATTCCCCTCCCTTTTTTATGGCGGCCCGATGCTAGTCCTGCGGCGGCGCTGCCTCCATTAGGGAAAACCCGAACGTCAGCTGGACGAGCTCGGCCACCGAGTCGACCTCCATCTTCTCCATGAGCTTCGCGCGGTGCACTTCCACCGTCTTCACGCTGATCGCCAGCTCGTCGGCGATCAGCTTGTTCGGCTTGCCGGCGATGACGCAGCGCAGCACCTCCCGCTCGCGATCGGTCAGCGCCGCGATGCGGCGGGCGACGAGGGCGTGGCGCGCGTCTCTGGCCCGGTCTTCGGCATCGCGGTCGAAAGCCTTGCGCACGATGGCGAGCGCCTGACGGTAGCTGAAAGGCTTCTCGATGAAATCGAACGCGCCCTCCTTGAGCGCGGTGACGGCGGTGCGCACATCGCCATGCGCGGTGACGAAGACGATGGGAATCGCGATGCCCTTAGCCTTCAGGTAGTCCTGCAGGTCGCGCCCGCTCATTCCCGGCAAACGCAGGTCGAGAATCAGGCAGCCTGGTGCACCAGCGCGGTACTCGGCGATGAATTCCGCCGCGCTCGCGAACGTACGCACGGCGATGCCGTTCGACTCCATCAGCCAGCGCCAGAGCGTGCGGATCGATTCGTCGTCCTCGACCACGTAGGCGACGGGTTCCATCAGGTGGCCTGCGGTAGCGTGAAGGAGAAGCAGCTGCCCTCGCCCGGCGCGGGCCCGCTCACCCAGATGCGCCCGCCGAAGTGCTCGACGATGCGCCGGCTGATGTGCAGCCCGAGGCCGCTGCTCTGCCCGGCGGCGAACCCGCCGCTTGCCTGCCCGAAGCGGTCGAAGATCGCCTCGCGGTCGCGCAGGTCGACGCCCGGTCCGTTGTCGCGCACGTCGACGCGCAGGAACTCGCCCTGCGCCGCGAACGACACATCCACCCGCCCTTGCTGCGGCCGGCAGAACTTCGCCGCGTTGGAGAGCAGGTTGACGACGACTTGCGTGATGCGGTCCTTGTCGGCGCGCACGGAGGGAAGCGGCTCCACGGGATGCAGGCGCACGGTAATGCCGCGCTCCTCGAACACGCTTCCCATGCCGGCGAGCGCGTCGGCCACCAGCGAGCGCACGTCGACGAGCGAGGGCCGCCAGTCGGCCTTGCCGGCGTCGATGCGGGCGAGATCGAGCACCTGGTTGATGAGCCGCGTCAGGCGGTCGGTTTCCTTGGTGATGATGGCGAGGAACTTCGCGCGCTGCGCCGGCTCGACGTTCGGGTTGTCATAGAGGATCTGGCTGAACGCGCGGATCGACGTGAGCGGCGTGCGCAGCTCGTGCGTCACCGTGGCGACGAAGTCGTCCTTCAGCCGGTCGAGCTCCTTCAGCCGCTCGTTGACCGCGCGCAGCTCCGCCGTCGCCGCCTCCAGCTCGCGCGACTTCTGCTCGAGGCGCACGCTGTAGGCGACGATTTGCGACGCTTCGTCGAGCAGCCCGCGCAGCTCCGACATGGTGAGCGCTTCTTCCTGGGCCACCGATGCCACCATGACCCGCGCCGACGAAGCGCCGATGGCGCCGGCGAGCTGCCTCTCGACGTGATGCACCAGCTCCGCGTCCGCCGACAGGCTCGCCGGCCACTCGAGGCCCTTCCGCGTCGCATAGTCCCGGAACGCTTCCTCGGCGGCGCCGTGGCCGAGGAAGCGCGCGAGCAGGCTATAGAGCTCCGGAGCGGACGCCGTGCCGCGCCAGAGCCTCGCGCCGCCGGCGGCGCCCTCGGCGCGGAACACGTCGACGAAGAGGGTTGCCTGCCGGTGCTCGTCGACGCCCGGCGAGGCGGCGAGCGACATAGCGACGTAAGCGCCGATGTTGGCGAGCATGCTCCACATCATGGCGTGCGTGATCGGATCGAGTCCGGCGACGCCGAAGAGCGCGAGCGGCTTCAGCCATTCCAGGCCGAGGGGGCCGCTTTCCAGGAATCCGCTCGGCAGCCAGCCCGAGCGCGCGAAGGCCGGCAGGAGCAGCGTGTACACCCAGAGCCCGAAGCCGGCGGCGAGGCCGCAGAGCGCGCCGCGCCGCGTGCCGCGCTTCCAGAAGATGCCGCCCAGCGCCGCGGGCGCGAACTGGGCCACCGCGGCGAACGAGATGAGGCCGATCGATACCAGCGCATACGCTTCGCCTGCCAGGCGGAAGTAGAGGTAACCGAGCAGCACGATCAGCACGATGGCGCCGCGCCGGATGGCGAGCACGACTCGCGTCAGGTCGCGCCATTCGTTCAGCCGCAGGAAGTGAAGGCGCAGGAGCACCGGCATGACGAGGTCGTTGCACACCATGGTGGAGAGCGCGATCGTCTCGACGATCACCATCCCCGTGGCGGCCGACAGGCCGCCGAGGAAGACGGTGAGCGCGAGGAGCTCCTGCTCGCGCGCCATCGGCAGCGTCAGCACGAACGTATCGGCCTCGACCGTGGTGCCGCGGAAGTGCAGCAGGCCGCCGAAGGCGACCGGTAGCACGAAGATGTTGATGGCGAGCATGTACAGCGGAAACAGCCAGATTGCCTTGCGCAGGTGATCTTCGTTTTTGTTCTCGATCACCGTCACCTGGAACTGGCGCGGCAGGAAAAGGATCGCGAGCATCGACAGCACCGTGAGCCAGAACCAGCTCGAGTAGTCGCCGCCGACGCCGCCGAACGGCGCGAGCATCGGGTTAAGGTCCGGATCGGCGGCGATGCGCGCGAAGATGTCGCCGAAACCGTCGTACAGGCCCCACGTCACCCACGCGCCGAGGGCGACGAACGCCACCAGCTTCACCAGCGACTCGAAGGCGATCGCCGCCACCATGCCCTCGTGGTGCTCGGCGGCGTCGAGGTGCCGCGTGCCGAAGAGGATGGTGAACGCGGCGAGGATCAGCGCGACCCACAGGCCCGTATCCTTGATGAGTGGCGGCCGCTCGAGCCCGGCCGGCATCACGATGTCCGGATACTGCAGAAGGACCGAGAAGCTCGTGGAGATCGCCTTCAGCTGCAGCGAGATGTACGGCAGGATGCCCACCACCGCGATGACGGTCACCACGCCGCCGAGCAGCGCGCTCTTGCCGTAGCGCGAGGCGATGAAGTCGGCGAGCGAGGTGATGCGGTTCTGCTTGCTGATGCGCAGCATCTTGCGCATCACGATCCACCATAGCGCGATCATCAGCGTCGGGCCGATGTAGATCGGCAGGAAGCCGACGCCGTTCTCCGCGGCGCGCCCGACGCTGCCATAGAAGGTCCACGCCGTGGCATAGACCGCGAGCGAGAGGCTGTAGACGTACGGGCTCGCGATGATCGAGCGGCCGGCGTCGGCGCGCGCGTCCGCGTAATAGGCGATGGCGAAAAGCAGACCCAGGTACGCGAACGACGAGACGACGATGACCCAGGTTTCCATCGCGCCCGCCCTATCCGCCGCGCTCGATCACGAGGGCGAGGAGCGCGATCAGCGCGCCCCATGCCAGGAAGAAGTAAACATAGAGCACCGGGATACCGGCGACCATCACCGGTACGTTGAACACCGCGAGCAGCGGATAGCCGAACAGCACGAAGCCGAGCAGACACAGCGCCGCGAGGCGCTGTGCCCGGACGTCGAACTCTCCCATGCCTCCTCCCTTCGCGGCGCGTGCGCGCCGCCCTGCTCCTGCCGCTACTGCGACTGCCGGAGCTGATCCAGGATTTGCGGATTCTCCAGCGTCGATACGTCCTGCGTGATCTGCTCGCCCTTCGCGATCGCGCGCAGCAGGCGCCGCATGATCTTGCCCGAGCGCGTCTTCGGCAGGTTCTCGCCGAAGCGGATGTCCTTCGGCTTGGCGATCGGGCCGATCTCCTTGGCCACCCAGTTGCGCAGCTCATCGGCCATCTTCTTCGCCTCGGCGCCGGTCGGGCGCGGCCCTTTCAGCACCACGAAAGCGCAGATCGCCTCGCCGGTGAGATCGTCCGGCCGGCCGACCACGGCTGCTTCCGCCACCAGTTTGGAGTTGGCCACGAGCGCCGACTCCACTTCCATCGTTCCCAGGCGGTGGCCGGACACGTTCAGCACGTCGTCGATGCGGCCGACGATGCGGAAATAGCCGTCCTCGTCGGTGCTCGCGCCGTCGCCGGCGAGGTAGAGCTTGCGCTTGAAGTCGTCGGGCCAGTAGGTCTTCACGTAGCGCTCGGCATCGCCCCAGATCGTGCGCAGCATCGCCGGCCACGGCCGCTTGATGACGAGGATGCCGCCCTTGCCTTTGCCGACCGGCTGCCCGGTCTCGTCCACGATATCGGCAAAGATGCCCGGCAGCGCGAGCGTCGCGGAACCGGGCTTCGTGGGTGTGGCACCGGGCAGCGGCGTGATCATGTGGCCGCCGGTCTCGGTCTGCCACCAGGTGTCGACGATCGGGCAGCGCCCGCCGCCCACCGTCTCGTGATACCAGATCCACGCTTCCGGATTGATCGGCTCGCCGACGGTGCCGAGGATGCGCAGGCTCGAGAGGTCATATTTCTTCGGCAGGTCGCCGCCGGCCTTGATGAGCGAGCGGATCGCCGTGGGCGCCGTGTAGAAAACGTTCACCTTGTGGTCCTGGATCATCTTCCAGAACCGCCCCGCATCCGGGTAGACCGGCACGCCTTCGAAGACCACCGCGGTCGTGCCGACGGCGAGCGGGCCGTAGGTGATGTAGCTGTGGCCGGTCACCCAGCCGACGTCGGCCGTGCACCAGAAGACGTCGCTCGGCTTGTTGTCGAACACCCACTGCATGGTGAGCGCGCACCACAGGAGGTAGCCGCCGGTCGAATGCTGGATGCCTTTCGGCTTGCCGGTCGAGCCGGAGGTGTAGAGGATGAAAAGCGGATGCTCCGCGTCGACGAACGTCGGCTCGCACGTATCCGCCTGCCCCTTCACCGCGTCTTCCCACCACGTGTCGCGCCCCGCGGTCATCGGCACGTTGCTGCCGGAGCGCTTATAGACGATGACGTCCTTGATTTTCTCGCAGCCGCCCATGCCGAGCGCTTCATCGACTACCGGCTTGAGGGGAATCTCCTTCCCGCCCCGGAACTGGCCGTCGGCCGTGATCACGGCGATCGCGCCGGCGTCGATGATGCGCTCCTGCACGCTCTTCGCGGAGAAGCCGCCGAAGACCACCGAGTGCGTGGCTGCGATGCGCGCGCAGGCCTGCATGGCGACCACGGCCTGGATCGACATCGGCATGTAGATGAGGACGCGGTCGCCTTTCTTGATGCCCTTCGCCTTCAGCGCATTCGCAAAGCGGCACACTTCGCGGTGCAGGTCGCGATAACTGATCTTCGTGACCTTGCCGTCGTCCGCCTCGAAGATGATCGCGGTCTTGTCGCCGATGGTCTTCAGGTGCCGGTCGAGGCAGTTGTAGGAGGCGTTGAGCTCCCCGTCGTAGAACCAGCGGAAGAAGGGGGCCTTCGATTCGTCCAGCACCTTGGTGAAGGGCTTGGACCAGGCGAGCGTCTCGCGCGCGAGCCGCGCCCAGAATCCCTCGAAATCCCGCTCGGCCTCGGCGACCAGCTTCTTGTACGCCTCCATCCCGGAGACGTTGGCCTG
>DATMIG010000344.1:0-36918 GCA_035554335.1 Burkholderiales bacterium | reverse complement strand
GCTTCACCTCCGCGGAGGAGAAGTTCTCCAGCAGGGTGCACTTCGGGATAAGGGCGTGGATCTGCGGCGCGAACTGCGTCGCGTCGCCGAGGTGCTCGAGGTGGGCAAGCTGCTGCGCGCGGCTGGGCATGCGGGCCGATTATGCCAGCGCGCCGGCGCCAACTACTGGCCGCGTCGCCGCCGCACCGCGCCGGCGAGGTCTTCCAGCACCGCCACCGAGTCGTCCCAGCCGAGGCACGGATCGGTGATGCTCTGTCCGAAGCGCAGCGGCTGGCCCTTGACGAGCTCCTGGCGCCCCTCGACGAGGTGCGACTCCACCATCACGCCGATGATGCGCCGCTCGCCCGCGGCGAGCTGCTTGCCGATGTCGCGCGCCACGTCCATCTGGCGCTGATACTGCTTCGCCGCATTGGCGTGCGAGCAGTCGATCATCAGCCGCTCGGGCAGCTTCGCCTTGGCGAGCTCGGCGCAGGCGGCCTGCACGCTTTTCGCGTCGTAGTTCGGCTCCTTGCCGCCGCGCAGGATGATGTGGCAGTCCTCGTTGCCGCGGGTCTCGACGATGGCCACCTGTCCGCTCTTGTGGACCGAGAGGAAGTGATGCTTCTGCCGCGAGGCGAGCAGCGCGTCCACCGCGATCTTCACGTTGCCGTCGGTGCCGTTCTTGAAGCCGACCGCGGCGGAAAGGCCCGAGGCGAGCTCGCGGTGCACCTGGCTCTCCGTGGTGCGCGCGCCGATCGCGCCCCACGAGACGAGATCGCCGATGTACTGCGGCGAGATGACGTCGAGGAATTCGCAGCCCGCCGGCACGCCGGCCTGGTTGATGCGCACGAGGACGTCGCGGGCGATGCGCAGGCCCTCGTTGATGCGGAAGCTCCCGTTCAGGTAGGGGTCATTGATCAGCCCCTTCCATCCCACCGTGGTGCGCGGCTTCTCGAAGTACACGCGCATGATGAGCTCGAGCTCGCCCGCGTGGCGCTTGCGCTCGGCGGCCAGCTTCTCCGCGTAGGCCAGCGCCGCCGCCGGGTCGTGGATCGAGCACGGTCCCATGATCACGATCAGGCGATCCGAGCGCCCCTGCAGGATCTGGCGCACCTGGCGGCGCGTCTCGGTGATCTGCGCTTCCACCGCGGTGCCCTGGATCGGGAAAAAGCGGATCAGGTGCTCCGGCGGCGGCAGCGGGACGATGTCCTGGATGCGCTCGTCGTCCGTGAGCGAGGTCTTGTCCGCGGGAATGGGCAGGTACGTGTCGAGAGGTGCCATTTCTTGTCTCCCAAAAACAAAAACCGCCAGGCTTTCGGCACTGGCGGTTCTGGTTGGATTCTAAGGGTTGAGCTTAGCCGGTCCCGTCCGCCAGTTGGCTGGGATAAAAGAAGAACGCAAAGAAGAAGGACCGGTGCATCTGGCCGCATTCAAGCATGAGCAGGCGCCGGTGTCTACTTCCGCGGCCAGAGGATCATCTGCGTGCAGCGGAACTGGGCGATGCGCGTGCCGGTGCCCTCGACGGTGACCGCCGCATCCCAGACGTGCGTCGTGCGCCCCCGGTGCACCGGGGTGGCGCGGCAGACGATGGCGCCCTCGCGCGTCGTGCCCATGAAGTTCGACTTCAGCTCGATCGTGGTGAATCCACTTGCGCCTTCCGGCAGGGCTGCCACGCAGCCATAGCCGCAGCTCGTGTCCGCCAGCGCGACCACCGACGCCGCGTGCAGGTAGCCGTTCGGCGCGAGAAGGCGCTTCTCCACCTTCATGCGGCTCGCCACCTTTTCTGCACTCACCGTGACGATTTCCACGCCCAGCGTGCCGGGAAGGTAGTCCCGGCCGAAACCGTTGAAGTCCTTTTGCGTTGTAGAAGGCATGCGACGCCTGTCGAAAAGATTGGCAGTCTAGCTGCGCGGCTGCTAGGCGCACAGTTTGCTTGAGGGAACGCACCATGCTACGGTTTTCCCTCGGAGTAGAACCACACACAACAACAAGGAGCGTGCTCCATGTCGACTAACGTGACTATTCCGATCGCCGGCTTCAAGGACGTCTACGACGTCCCCGCCGTGGAGAAGGCGCTGCAGGAGCTCTCGCCGAACTCGAACGAGGCCCTGCGCGCGGTCTACGAGAAGATGCTGCGCCTCGGCGGCCAGCGCTTCACGGTCAAGCCCTCGGCGCTGCCCGAGATGGAAGCGCTGTTCGAAGACCTGCCCAACTTCGCCGAGGTGCTGGAAGACATCCGCAAGCACCTCGCGCTCTGCGTCGACTCCAACGACTCGATCGAGCTGCCGCCGATGCTGCTGCTGGGCGAGCCGGGCATCGGCAAGACGCACTTCGCGCGCAAGCTGGCCGAGCTCCTCGGCACGGGCTTCGGCTTCGTGCCGATGAGCTCGTTGACGGCGGGCTGGGTGCTCTCGGGCGCATCGTCGCAATGGAAGAATGCGAAGCCGGGCAAGGTGTTCGACACCTTCCTCAATGGCGACTACGCCAACCCGGTGATCGTGGTCGACGAGCTCGACAAGGCGGCGAGCGACGGGCAGTACGACCCGCTCGGCGCGCTCTACGAGCTCCTCGAAATCGACACCGCCACGCGCTTCGTGGACGAGTTCGTCGAGCTGCCGATCGACGCGTCCGGCGCCGTCTGGCTCGCCACCGCGAACGACGCTTCGCGCATCCCCGAGCCGGTGCTCAACCGCATGGCGGTGTACGAGATCGACGCGCCCGACGAGGCCGGCGCCCGCCGCATCGCGCAGAAGATCTACAGCGAAATTCGCAACGGCCACGACTGGGGGCGCCGCTTCCCGGAGATGCCGAGCGACGCCACGCTCGACAAGCTCGCCGCCATGGCGCCGCGTGAGATGCGCCGCGTGGTCCAGTCGGCCTTCGGCACCGCCAAGCTCGCCGGCCGCCACGAGATGCAGCCCGACGACGTGCAGCTCTCGCGCGGCGCGCGCCGGCAGAAGATCGGCTTCTAGCTAGGCGTCGGCGAGCAGCCGGCCGCAGACGATCACGGCGGCCCACAGCACCAGCGACAGCGCGCCGGCAATGCGCGCCGAGGGCGGTGGCCGGAGGTTGCGCATCTCCTGCGAGTCCCACACGTCCGCGGTGCGCAGCGTCACGGCGTGCAGGATGCCGGCGTTCACCACCGCCGCGAGGACGAGCACCATCTTCAGCGCGAAGAGCGGGCTGGCGATGAGCTCCTGCGCGTGCGCGAGGAAAAGGCCGATGCCGGTCGGCACGATGACGATGAACGCGAGGCCGCTCCACGGCAGCACGTGGCGCGCGAGCGTGCGCACCGGAATGGCCCGCGACAAGCCGAGGAGGCGCAGGTCGAGGACCGCGAGCGAGCCGAAGAGGAGCGCCGCGCCGAGAAGGTGAACCGCGGCGAGCGCGGTCAAACGCGCTGCTCGACCCAGGAGCGGACCGACTGCAGCGCGCCCGGCAATCCCGCCGGGTTGGTGCCGCCGGCCTGCGCCATGTCCGGCCGGCCGCCGCCCTTGCCGCCGACCTGCTGCGCCACGTAGTTGACGAGCTCCCCCGCCTTCACCTTGCCGGTGAGATCGGGCGTCACGCCGGCGATCAGCGACACCTTGCCGTCCATCACCGCGCCGAGCACGATCGCCGCGGACTTGAGCTTGTCCTTCAGGCGGTCGACGGTCTCGCGCATCGTCTTCGGATCGGCGTCGTCGAGCGCAACGGCGAGCACGCGCATCACCTGCCCGTCCTTCGCCTTCACCTCGATCGCCTGCGAGCTCAAATCGCCCCCCGCGCCGGACAGGAGTTTCGAGCGCATGCGGCCGATCTCCTTTTCCAGCGCTTTCTTCTCGTCGAGCAGGCTGGCCACGGCCTTCTGCGCCATGCCCGGTCCGGGCTGAGCGCGCAGCGCGCGCGTCACGTCGCGGAATTCCGCCAGCTGCGCGTTCATCATCGCGAGCGCCGTCAGCCCGGTGGTGGCTTCGATGCGGCGAATGCCGGCGGCGACGCCGCCTTCGGAATAGATCTTGAACACGCCGATGTCGCCGGTGCGCGCGACGTGCGTGCCGCCGCAGAACTCGCGCGAGCTGCCGATGTCGAGCACGCGCACTTCCTCCCCGTACTTCTCGCCGAAGAGCATCACGGCGCCCGAGTTCTTCGCCTGCTCGATCGGCATCACCTGCGCCTTGGTCGGGGTGTTCTGCAGGATCTCGGCGTTCACCCTGGCCTCGACCTCGCGGATCTCGTCGTCGGTGAGCGGCTTATTGTGCGAGAAGTCGAAGCGCGTCTTGTCCGGATCGACGAGCGAGCCGCGCTGCTGCACGTGCGCGCCCAGCACCTCGCGCAGCGCCTTGTGCATGAGGTGCGTGACCGAGTGGTTGCGCATCGTGCGCGCGCGCAGCTCGGTGTTCACCTTGGCGTCGACGCGGTCGCCGACCTTGACCGTGCCGCTCTTCATCGTGCCGTGATGGCCGAACACGTCGGCCTGGATCTTCTGCGTGTCGTCGACGGTGAACGTGCCGCCCGCCGCGACGAGCTCGCCCTTGTCGCCGACCTGGCCGCCCGACTCGGCGTAGAACGGCGTCTCGTCGAGCACCACGGTGCCGGTCTCGTCGCTCTTCAGGCTGCGCACCTGCGCCCCCTCGCGGTAGAGCGCGACGACCTTCGACGCATGCGCGAGCTTCTCGTAGCCGTGGAACACGGTCTTGCCGCCGGAATATTCGACCCCCGCCGCCATGGAGAACTTCGAGGCCGCTCGCGCCCGCTCGCGCTGCTGCTCCATCGCCGCCTCGTAGCCGGCCATGTCGATCATCACGCCGCGCTCGCGGCAGATGTCGGCCGTGAGGTCGACCGGGAATCCGAAGGTGTCGTACAGCCTGAACACGGTCTCGCCGTCCAGCAATTTCTCCCCGGACGCGAGGGCCGACTCGAGCACGCCCATGCCGTTGTCCAGCGTCTCGGCGAAGCGTTGCTCCTCCTGCTTGAGCACGTCGGCGACCTTGTCCTTCGCCTGGCGCAGCTCCGGATACGCATCGCCCATGGCGCGGTCGAGATCGGGCACCAGCCGGTAGAAAAACGGCTGCTTCTGCCCAAGCTTGTAGCCGTGTCTTATCGCGCGGCGGATGATCCGGCGCAGCACGTAGCCGCGCCCTTCATTGCCGGGAATGACGCCATCCACGACCAGGAACGAGCATGCGCGGATGTGGTCCGCAATCACGTTGAGCGAAGGATTCTTCAGCTCCCGGGTGTGCGTCTCCCGCGCCGCCGCCTTGATCAGATCCTGGAACAGGTCGATCTCGTAGTTCGAATGCTTGCCCTGCAGCACCGCGGCGATGCGCTCGAGCCCCATGCCGGTGTCGACGGACGGCTTGGGCAGCGGATTCATGTTGCCCTTCTCGTCCCGGTTGTACTGCATGAAGACGAGGTTCCAGATCTCGATGTAGCGGTCGCCGTCGGCGTCCGGCGATCCCGGCGGGCCGCCCTCGATGCCGGGGCCGTGGTCGTAGAAGATCTCGCTGCAGGGCCCGCACGGGCCCGTGTCCGCCATCTGCCAGAAGTTGTCCGACTGGAATTTCGCGCCGCCGGGCTTGTCGCCGATGCGCACGCAGCGCTCCTTCGGCACGCCGATCATCCTGGTCCAGAGCTCGTACGCCTCGTCGTCGGTCTGATAGACCGTCGTCCAGAGCTTTTCCGGCGGCAGCTGGTAGACCTTGGTGAGCAGCTCCCAGGCGAAGGCGATCGCGTCCTTCTTGAAGTAGTCGCCGAAGGAGAAGTTGCCGAGCATCTCGAAGAACGTGTGGTGGCGCGCGGTGTAGCCGACGTTCTCGAGGTCGTTGTGCTTGCCGCCGGCGCGCAGGCTGCGCTGCGCGGTCGTCGCGCGGCTGTAGGAGCGCTTGTCCTTGCCGAGGAACACGTCCTTGAACTGCACCATGCCGGAGTTCACGAAGAGCAGCGTCGGATCGTTCGCCGGCACGAGCGGGCTCGATGCCACGATAGTGTGGCCCTTCGAGCGAAAGTATTCGAGGAAGCTCGAGCGTATCTCGCTTGATTTCATTGCGAGAATTCTACTCGACAGGGGTTAAAACCCGCGCCGCAAAAGCCCGGGGACGCCGGCCGGCCGCCCCGGGAAAGCCCCACCCGAGTTACGCGTTGATGCGCCCGTACTTCAAGAGCCGCGCCCTCACGGCGCCCATCGTCCGCTCGTGCGCCGCCGCCAGCTCCTGCAGCGCGCGTCCCGCATCGAAGCCGGCGAGCAGCTTCCGGTCCTCGTCCTCCGTCCACGGCTCGCCGGTCTTCGGCGGCATCTGCGCCTTGCGGCGCTCGAAGCGCTCCATCCGCTCCAGCGCCGCGGCGGCCTCGTACAGCGCGCGCACGACGAGCGGCCGCTGATACGCGCTGTCGGCGGCGAAGACTTCACCCGTCTCCGGATCGACCCCGTTCGCCAGCGAGCGCACCACTGCCAATGCTTGTGCCTGTTCCATTTCGTTCACCTCCTCTCTACAGAAACAACCTGTAGTCCGATGAACGCCCATGAACTGCGATGGATTACACGGCGCTCCAACTTCAGACAGACGGGTAAAACTATTCCGCGTCGTCGACGCGGAGCGCGCTGCGGATCGTGTCGAACGAGAACCCGCGGCTCTGAAGGAAGCGCATGCGGCGCGCTTTCTCTTCTCTCGTGGAAGCGTCGTCTCGATATTTGCGCGCGAGGATCGCCTTCGCGCGTTCGAGCTCGCCGTCGGATGAGACGCGCGCGGCGACGGCGTCGGCGACGCCCTTGGCCTTCAGGTCTTGACGGATTTTTGCAGCACCGTACTTCCGCGCCATCCAGTGCGAGCGCACCTCGGCATAGCGCTCGTCGGAGAGCTGCTTGCGCTTCTCCAGCTCGTCGAGCAAAAAAAGAAGCGCCTCGGCCGATTCGGCGTGAGGCGCGAGCTTGCGGGAAAGTTCGGCGCGGGAGTGCTCGCGCCGGGCAAGGTGCCTGAGCGCCCGCGCCTTCAGCTCCGCGGGCGTATCAGGACCGTCCATTACTTCTCGGCGCGTTTGCGCGGCTGCAGGTGCTCGACCTTCTTGTCGAGCGCCGCGTCTTCGGCCACGCGGGCCGGCGGCAGGCCGGCGGCGACGCCGGCCTTCTCGCGGATCTTGCCCTCGATCTCGCGCGCGAGCTGCGGGTTTTCTTTGAGGAAGTCGCGGGCGTTGTCCTTGCCCTGGCCGAGGCGGTCGGAGCCGTAGACGTACCAGGCGCCGGACTTCTCCAGCACGCCGAGGTTGACGCCGATCTCGAGCACCTCGCCTTCGCGCGAGATGCCTTCGCCGTACATGATGTCGAACTCGGACTGCCGGAATGGCGGCGCCACCTTGTTCTTCACCACCTTGACGCGCGTCTCGGCGCCGATCACCTCGTCGCCCTTCTTGATCGAGCCGATGCGGCGGATGTCCATGCGCACCGAGGCGTAGAACTTGAGCGCGTTGCCGCCGGTGGTGGTCTCGGGGTTGCCGAACATGACGCCGATCTTCATGCGGATCTGGTTGATGAAGATCACCAGCGTGTTGGTGCGCTTGATGTTCGCGGTCAGCTTGCGCAGCGCCTGGCTCATGAGGCGCGCCTGCAGGCCCATCTGCGGCTCGCCCATCTCGCCTTCGATCTCGGCCTTCGGCGTCAGCGCCGCGACCGAGTCGACCACGATCACGTCGACCGCGCCCGAGCGCACCAGCATGTCGGCGATCTCGAGCGCCTGCTCGCCCGTATCCGGCTGCGAGATGAGGAGGTCCTCGGTCTTCACGCCGAGCTTGGCGGCGTAGGTGATGTCGAGCGCGTTTTCCGCGTCGATGAAGGCCGCCGTGCCGCCGAGCTTCTGGATCTCGGCGATCACCTGCAGCGTGAGGGTGGTCTTGCCCGACGATTCCGGGCCGTAGATCTCGACCACCCGGCCGCGCGGCAGGCCGCCGACGCCGAGCGCGAGGTCCAGTCCCAGCGATCCGGTGGACACCACCTCGATGTCCTTCACCGCCTCGGCGTCCATCTTCATGATGGAGCCCTTGCCGTACTGCTTCTCGATCTGGGAGAGCGCGGCGGCTAATGCCTTAGACTTGTTGTCATCCATTTGCGTGTACCTCTTAGAGTGGTTGGCATCTACGGCAGCTCGCCTCTTACAAGCGGTGGGCCAACACCGGATACTGTATAAACGTCCATATCGTAGGTCGGTTGACCCGCCCCTGTCAATGGAGATTCGCGAGACTCATCTTTTTGTGCAGGACCTCGCCCGGCACGCCGGGCGCACGGTCGAGCCTCCGGCACGCCGCGTAGCCGCCTGCGCCGTGCTCGCCAACCCGGCGGCCGGCAAGCCGGCAGGCGACGATTTCGAGCCGTTCATCGCCGCCTCGGTGACGGTGGGCGAGCTGCTCACCCGCCGCGCGCTCGACGCCCTGGACGGCCGCGCCCCGATCGCCTACGGCAAGGGCGCGCTGGTCGGGGAAGGCGGCGATCTCGAGCAGGGCGCGGCGATGATCCACTGCCGCATCGGGCTCACGATGCGCACGGCGATCCGCGCCGGCCGGGCGCTGATCCCCGGCAACGCGAAGCTCGGCGGGCCGGGAGCCGCGCTCGACATCGTGCTCGGCGGCATCGACGACGCCTGGCACTACGATGCGATGGACACGCTGGAGGTGCGCATCGCCGGGGCGCCGCGAGCCGATGAGATCGTGCTCGCCGTCGCCTTCGCCACCGGCCGGCCCAACGCGCGCATCCACGGCGCGCCGCCATCCGCGGTCGAGGAGCTCGTGTCGCGGCTGCGCCGCTGAGCGCCTTAGGGGCGGGCTTAGAATCGGCTCTCCTTTCCCGAATCGATCTACGGAGCGCACGATGGCGAAAGTCGCATTCCTCGGCCTCGGCGTCATGGGCTATCCCATGGCCGGGCACCTCCTCAAGAAAGGCGGCCACGACGTGACGGTCTACAACCGCACCGCCGCCAAGGCCCAGCAATGGGTGAAAGAATACGGCGGCAAGAGCGCGCCGACGCCGCGCGAGGCGGCCAAGGATTGCGATTTCGTCATGATGTGCGTCGGCAACGACGACGACCTGCGCTCGGTCGTCTACGGGGACAACGGCGTCCTCGCCGGCATGAAGAAGGGGGCGATCCTCGTCGACCACACCACCGCCTCCGCCACCGTCGCGCGCGAGATCTATCAGAAGGCGAAAGACAAGGGCATCGGCTTCGTCGATGCGCCGGTCTCCGGCGGACAGGCCGGCGCCGTGAACGGCCAGCTCGGCGTCATGTGCGGCGGCGAGCCGGCGACCTTCGACAAGGCGAAGCCGGTGATCGACTGCTACGCCAAGGTGGCCGCGCTGATCGGCGAGCCGGGCGCGGGCCAGCTCACCAAGATGGTGAACCAGATCTGCATCGCCGGCATCGCGGAGGGCCTCGCCGAGGCGGTGGCATTCGCCAAGCGCAACCGGCTCGATGTCGAGAAAGTGATCTCGGTCATCTCCAAGGGCGCGGCGCAGTCCTGGCAGATGGAGAACCGCTGGAAGCAGATGGACGAGCTGAAGGCCGAGGGCTTCGGCTTCGCCACCGAGTGGATGCGCAAAGACATGAGCATCTGTCTCGACCAGGCGCGCAGATCCGGCGCGCGGCTACCGGTCGCGGCGCTCGTCGATCAGCTCTGGTCGCACCTCGAGGCGCGCGGCGGCAAGCGCTGGGATTCGACCGCCGGCCTCATTCAGCTTCTTTTGAAAGACTAGAGAAGAAGCGCTCGAGCTCGGGCCCGACCCGCTGCAGCTCGCTGCGGTGCATCGCGGCGAGCTTGGCGAGGACGTTGCGACCGCGCGGGGTCAATCGCAGCTCGACCTTGCGTCGATCGCTCGGCGAGGTCTCGCGCGCCATGAGGTCGAGCTGCGCCAGGCGGTCGACGAGCTCGACCGCGCTGTTGTGCTTGATGAGGAGCTGCTTCGCGAGGTCGTTGATCGTCACCCGCTCGGCTTCGGGACAGCCGCGCACCACCAGCATCGCCTGGTAATGCTGGCCGGTCAGGCCGACGGCCGCCGCGGCATCCTCGCTGAAGCGCAGGAACTTGCGCAATGCGTGCCGGAATGCGGCGAGCCTCGTGTAGTCGCGCGTGGTCAGGTGGTAACGCCTTTCGGCCCGCCTCAGTTCCGCCATGGCGCCGCGGTTGTACCACGCGCGGCGCGGCGGCGGACATATCGTCGGCCGATGTAATATATATCGTTTACCGATATATTTCGCGCTTAAACCCTTGGAGGAGGAAAGCATGGATCAGAACCCGAAGCATTCGTTCGCGCGCCGCAACTTCATGCGCGCCGGCCTCGGCGTCGCCGGCGGCCTGTCGCTACCCGCCTACGTGCGCATGGCGCTCGCCGCCGGCGAGAACCACCCGCCGATCGGCACCTGGCCGGAGGGCGTCAAGGGCAAGGACGTGTTCATCGGCATCGCGGTGCCGCGCACCGGCACCTACGCCGAGCAGGGCGAGGACGAGCTGAAGGGCTGGCAGCTGGCCGTCGAGCACCTCAATTCGGGCAACGAGCTGATGCGCAAGATCTCGCCCAAGACGAAGAAGGGCGTGCTCGGCAAGGAAGTGAAGATCGTGGTGGCCGACTCGGCGGCGAAGCCGAACGACGCCGTGCAGGCCGAGCAGCGCTTCATCACCGAGAACAAGATCATGCTGATGACCGGCTCGACCTCGAGCGCGGTCGCCGTGGCCCTGAACAAGCTCGCGCAGCGCGAGAAGGTGCTCTATACCGCCGGCATCTCGGGCTCGAACGACACCACCGGCAAGGACTGCGTGCGCTACGGCTTCCGCCAGAACTTCTACGGCGAGACCGCCGCGAACGCGATCGGCCCGGTGTTGCTCAAGGCCTACGGCAAGAACAAGAAGATGGCCTTCATGACGCCCGACTACACCTACGGCCATACCGTCACCAAGTCGACCAGCGAATACCTGAAGGAGCACGGCGGCTGGCAGATGGTGACCAACCAGGTCTCCCCGCTCGGCGCCACCGACTTCAGCTCCTACCTCACCAACATCGCCAACTCCGGCGCCGAGGTCCTGCTGAACGTCAACTGGGGCCGCGACGCGGTGCTCTCGACGCAGCAGGCGAAGCAGTTCGGCGTGATCCCGAAGATGAAGCTGGTCATTCCGTACCAGATCCCGTTCCTCGCCAAGAACATCGGCGCCGAGCTCTCCGAGGGCGTGTACGCGGCGACCGACTTCTGGTGGACGCTGGAGGACAAGTTCCCGCTCGCCAAGATGTTCGTCACCGACTTCCGCAAGAAATACGGCTACTACCCGGAATGGGGCGCCGAGAACGCGTACATGTCGTTCGCCATGTGGGCCGACGCGGTGGAGAACGCCGGCACGTTCTATCCGCCGGACGTAATCAAGTCCTACGAGGCGGAGCGCAAGCTGCAATCGATGGTCGGCGAGGTCCACATCCGCAAGGAGGATCACCAGCTGGTGAGGCCGGTCATCATCGTGCGCGGCAAGGCGCCGAAGGCGATGCGCAACAAGGAGGACTTCTGGGAAGTCACCGAGGTCGTCCCCGGCGCGCCGCTCATGCAGAAGCCCGACGCCTTCGGCTGCAAGCTCGGCGACTACACCTGAGGCATAGCGATCGACGTCGTCCCCGCGCAAGCGGGGGCGACGTTTTTACATGATCACCTGGGCTAACTTCGGCTCGCAGCTCTTCAACGGCCTCGCGCTGGGGGCGCTGCTCGCGCTCATCGCGTCGGGCCTCACCATCATCTACGGCACGCTCGGCGTGCTGAACCTCGCGCATGGCGCGATGTTCATGCTGGGCGGCTATGCCGGCTACGTCGCCTGGCAGGCGAGCGGCTCGTTCATCGCCGGCGTGGTCGCCGGCACATTGGCGCTGGCCGTGCTCGGCATCGTGCTCGAGCGCCTCGTCATCCGCTATTTCTACGCCCGGCCGCACGAAGACCAGCTGCTGGTCACCTTCGGCCTCGCCATCGTCTTCGTCGAGATCGTGCGCTGGTATTTCTCCAGCGAGTCGAAGACGGTGCAGGCGCCCGCCCTCCTGCAGGGCATCACCAACATGGGCTTCATGTTCTACCCGACCTACCGCCTCGCGGTGGTGGGCATCTGCGCGGTGGCGCTGCTCGTCCTGTTCCTCGTCCTCTATCGCACGCGCCTCGGCATGATCGTGCGCGCCGGCATCGAGGACTCGGTGATGGTCGATTCGCTCGGCATCAACGTCGACCGCGTCTTCATGGTGGTGTTCGGCATCGGCGCCATGGCGGCCGGCTTCGCCGGCTTCATCAACGCGCCGATCGTCTCGCTCGCGCCGGAAGTCGGCGAGCAGATCCTGGTGCAGACCTTCGTCGTGGTGGTGATCGGCGGCGTCGGCTCCTTTCCCGGCGCGGTGCTCGGCGGGCTGATCGCCGGCGAGATCATCAGCCTCACCTCGATGGTGAACCCGGGCTACGCCTATGTGATGCTGTTCGCCGCGATGACGCTCGTCCTGGTGATCCGCCCGCGCGGGCTGCTCGGCAAGGCAGGACGAGAGTGAACGCCGACCGGATCTACGCGCCGCGGCGGCCGCTCCTCGTCGAGACGATCACGGCGCTCGCGCTGATCGCCGCGCCGTTCATCCTGCCGCTCTTCGACGCCGCGCCGAACACCGTCAACCGCATCCTCGTCTGGGGCCTGTTCGGCATCGGCTTCGACATCCTCTTCGGCTATACGGGCCTGCTCTCCTTCGGCCAGTCGGCGCTCTATGGCACCGGCGGCTTCGTCGCCGCCTATCTCCTTACGCGCGCCGGCTTTCCGCACGTCATCACGGCGCTGGTCATCGGCATGATCGCCGCGGCGGTGGTCGGCTAC
The DNA here is from genome assembly GCA_035554335.1 of Burkholderiales bacterium. Taxonomy (GTDB): domain Bacteria; phylum Pseudomonadota; class Gammaproteobacteria; order Burkholderiales; family SG8-39; genus SCGC-AG-212-J23. The sequence continues at coordinate 24,111 of DATMIG010000344.1, read as the reverse complement.
CTCGTCGGCCTGGTGGCGCTGCGGCGCACGGGCATCTACTTCGCGATGATCACCATCGCCATCGCGGAAGTGTTCTTCTTCGTCGAGTTCAACCCGCTCTCCGAATGGACCGGCGGCGAGAACGGGCTGCCGGGCGTGCCAACGCCGAGCCTCGACCTCGGCTTCACCAAGCTCAACTTCACCACCGGCTGGGCGCTCTATCCGTTCCTCGCCTTCTGCTATTTCGTCGGCATCGTCGTCGCGCTGCGCATCGTCCGCTCGCCGGTCGGCGCGGTGATGCGCGCGGTGCGCGAGAACCCGCTGCGCGCCGCAGCGGTCGGCCACAACATCCACGGCTACAAGCTCACCGCGTTCGTCATCGCCGCCGCCTACGCCGGCTTCGCCGGTGGGCTGCTCGGCGTGATGCAGGCCTTCATGCCGCCAGACGCGTTCATGTTCGAGACCTCGGGCCAGCTCGTGATGCAGACCGCCATCGGCGGGCGCGGCACGCTCTTCGGACCGCTGGTCGGCGCCGGCGTGTGGCTCTTCCTGCAGGACTTCCTGCAGTCGACGCTCAACCTCGGCGCGACGTGGAAGCTGGTCCTCGGCCTCGTGTTCGTGATCCTGGTCTGCTTCCTGCGCCAGGGCATCATCGGCGGGCTGCGCGACCTGTACGGCCTCGTCCATCGGAAAAAGCGCGCGGCTGAAACCACCCCGTCCGCCGTGCGCACGGCGGCGAGCCCGTTGCCGGCCGCGCACGATCTGCCCAACGGCTACAGCGGTCCCGTGCTGCAGGCGCAGAATCTGACCAAGCACTACGGTGGCCTCGCCGCCAACGAGAACATCGACTTCAGCGTGAACGCGGGCGAGCTGCGCGGCATCATCGGCCCCAACGGCGCCGGCAAGAGCACCTTCTTCAAGATGCTCACCTGCGAAGTGCCGCCGACCAAGGGCAAGATCGTCTTCAAGGGCCGCGACATCACCGGCATGAGCGTGACCGACGTGTGCCAGCTCGGCCTGACCAAGAGCTACCAGGTCAACCAGCTCTTCAACCGCCTCACGGTGCGCGAGAACGTCACCATCGCCGCGCTTGCCGCGCTGCGCGGCAAGTTCCGGCTCGATCTGCTGAAGGACCTGCGCAAGGTGCGTGGACTCGACGAGCAGGTCGACCACACCCTCGCGCTCGTCAACCTGACCGCGCGGCGCGACACGCCGGTGGCCGAGCTCGCGTACGGCGAAAAGCGCCGGCTCGAGATCGGCCTCGCGCTCGCCTCGTCGCCGAGCCTGCTGCTGCTCGACGAGCCGCTCGCCGGCATGAGCCCGCGCGAGCGCGTGGAGACGGTGGAGCTGCTGAAATCCATCGCGCAGGGACGCACGATGGTGGTCATCGACCACGACATCGACTCGCTCTTCGAGGTGGCCGAGCGCATCACGGTCCTTCAGGAAGGCCGCGTGCTCGTCGAAGGCACGCCGGACGAAATCAAGCGCAACGCCGCCGTGCAGGAGGCCTACCTCGGCGGCGTCAACGGCGAGGTGCACTGATGCCTCTCCTCGAAGCCAGCGGCCTCAACAGCCACTACGGCGACTCGCACATCCTGTTCGACGTCTCGCTGCGCGTGGAGAAGCGCGAGGTCGTGGCGCTGCTCGGCCGCAACGGCGCCGGCAAGAGCACTACGCTGAAGAGCCTGATGGGCGTGGTCACGCCGAGCACCGGCTCGGTGAAGCTCGACGGTGTCGAGATCGCCGGGCAGAAGAGCCACAGCATCGCCCGCGCGGGCATGCAGCTGGTGCACGAGGAGCGGCGCATCTTCGGCAGCCTCGACGTCGAGGAAAACCTGGTGCTCGCCGGGCTCACCGCACCGAACAAGTGGCCGCTCGAGCGCATCTACGGCATCTTCCCGCGCCTCAAGCAGCGCCGGAAAAGCCGCGGCACCGACCTGTCGGGCGGCGAGCAGCAGATGCTCGCCATCGCGCGCGCCCTGATCCGCGACCCGAAGATCATCCTGCTCGACGAGCCGTTCGAGGGGCTCGCGCCGCTCATCGTGAAGGAGCTGGTGCGCATCTGCGGCGAGCTCGCCGCCGCCGGCCAGACGATCCTGCTCGTCGAACAGAACCTCGCCGCCACGCTCGCGCTGGCGAGCCGCGTCTACATCATCAACAACGGGCACGTCGCGCACGAGGGACCGGCGCAGGAGATCAAGTCGCGCCCGGAGCTGCTGCAGCGCTATCTCGGCATCTGAAGTGTTCTGGCGGTCCTTGCGGGTCTACCTGGATCCATTCGTGCTCTTCAAGAGCATCGCGGCGGACGCCGACGCCATGGACTACAACCGGCGAAACCGCCGCCTGCTCCTCGCCTATGCCCGGCGCTGGGCCGTGATCGGCCTCGCCTGCGCGGGCGGCATGCAGCCGCTCGCGGTTCTCGCGCGCGCCGAGCCGATGCTCAGCGTGCCCACCCTCGGGCTCGAGATCGGCTTCTCGGCCTCGGTGTGCATGCTGCTTCTCTCCCTGGCGGTCTACGTGGTGCTGGGCCTCGACGCCTAGAGCGGCTTCAGGCTTTCGAGCATCGTCGGCACCAGCTCGCTCACCGTCGGATGGATGTGCACGGCGTGAGTGATGGTGGTGTACGGCCGCTTGGCGTACATCATGTCCAGCAGCGAGTGCACCACCTCGTCGCCGTTCATGCCGAGGATCGCCGCGCCGAGCAGCTCCTTCGAGTCGGCGTCGACCAGCACCTTCATGAAGCCCTGCGTCTCGCCCGCCTCGCGCGCGCGTCCGACCCGCGACAGGGGCATCCTGCCGACCAGCACGCGCTTGCCGGACTTTCTCGCCTCCGCCTCCGTCATGCCGGCCCGCCCGAGCGGTGGATCGATGAACAGGGCATAGGTCATGATGCGGTCGGAGATCTTGCGATGCCCGCCGTCGAACAGGTTCGCGGCGACGATCTCGTAGTCGTTGTAGGACGTGTGGGTGAACGCACCCTTGCCGTTGCATTCGCCGAGCGCCCAGACGCCCTCGGCGCTGGTGCGGCATTCGTCGTCCACCTCGATGAAGCCGCGCGGGTCCGTCTTCACGCCCGCCACCTCGAGACCGAGATCCGCAGTGTTCGGCGTGCGCCCGACCGCGAGCAGCACGTGGCTGCCCTCGGCGACCTTGCGGCCGCGCTTGCACTCCAGGCGGATCGCGATGTTGCGCCCTTCGCGGCTGAGCGCCATGCATTCGGCGTCGGTGCGCAGCTGGACGCCTTCGCGCTTGAGGATGGCGAGGATCTCCGCGGAGACGTCGTCGTCCTCGCGCGGCAGCATCTTCGGCGCGCGCTCCACCACCGTCACTTCGGAGCCGAAGCGACGGTACATCTGCGCGAACTCGAGGCCGATGTAGCTGCCGCCGACGATGACGAGGTGACGGGGCGTGAAGTCGACGCCCATGATGCTGCTGTTGTTGAAGAACGGCACGTCCTTGGCGCCGGGCAGGTCGGGCAGCGCGGCGCGCGCGCCGACGTTGAGGAACACCCGATCGGCCTCGAGCGTGCGGCCGTTCACCTTCACGCGCCGCGGCCCGATGAAGCGCGCATGGCCTTTGATGAGCGACACGTTCTTCATGCCGCCGATCCAGTTCTTCAGGCCGTTGATGGAGCCGCGCACCACGGCGTCCTTGCGGCGCTTGACGTCCGCCATGCCCACGCGAGCCTTGCCGGCGGCAAACCCGAATTCGCGGCCACGGCGAGCGAGGTGCGCCGCGCGAGCGCTCGCGACCATCGTCTTCGTCGGCACGCAGCCGGTGTTGACGCAGGTGCCGCCGAGGATGTTGCGCTCGATGAGCGCGGTCCTCAGGCCTTCCTTGTCGAGCCGCGCGCAAAGTGCCGGCCCCGCCTGCCCCGCGCCGATGACGATGGCATCGAATTTTTCGCTCACCCTTGCCTCCGGAAGACCAGCAGACGATTGTTGGCCGGCATGGCGTTGTCCTCCGCCAGCGAGAGACCGTGCCGCTCGCCGAGCGCGACGACGGCCTCGGCGTCGCGCAGCCCGCTTGCCGGGTCGCGGGTGCGCAGCATGGCGTCGAAGCGCGCGTTGCTCTCCGAGGTGGGCTTGCCGCCGTAGTTGAACGGCCCATAGAGCGCGAACACCCCGCCCTTCGGCAGCAGGGCGCCGATACCGGTGAACATCTTCTCCACCTGGGGCCACGACATGATGTGGGAGGTATTAGCGCTGAACACCGCGTCGGCCTCCACCGCGGGAAACGGGCGCTCGACGTCGAGCTCGAGCGGCGGCGGCTGAGCACGCCACGCCCGGATGCTGGGCAGATTCTCGGCCACGTCGCTCGCCTGCCAGACGAGGTGCGGCAGCTCCGGGGCGAAGTAGGCGGCGTGCTGTCCGGTGCCCGAGCCGATCTCCAGCACGCGGCGGCGGTCGGCGAACACGCGCTTCAGGACCGCGAGGATGGGCTCGCGGTTGCGCTCGCAGGGCTCAGAAAAGCTTCTCATCCGGCCGCAATGGTATTACGCCAGTTTGCGCAATCGCAGCGTCGCCAGCGGACCGAGGGCGGCGCCCAGGCCGAGCGTCGACCAGGCGAACGCCCAGGCGAACGGATCGCCGCTCGTGCGGCCGCCGCCGGCGAGGTCCAGCGCCCAGCCGAACACCACCGGGCTCACCACCCCGGCGCCAAACCCGACCACCGAGCGCACCGCGTACGCCACCCCGAGATAGTGCGGCGGCGCGCTCTCCGCGAGCAGCGTCGAGTGCGTGGACGAATCGGCGATCGCGGCGAAGTTGTAGATGCACGCGAGGGCGACCAGCAGGGCGATCGGCAGCGAGATCAGCCAGCCGATGGAGAACGACAGGACGAGGCTCACGCCGGACCAGAGCAGGATGGTTTGCGTGCGTCCCCAGCGGTCCGCCATGGTGCCGCCGATGATCGAGCCGGCAATGTTTGCCACGTAGGTCAGCGCGGCAAAGAGCAGCGCGGCCTCGGCCTGCATGCCATGCGCCAGCAATGCAGCCGTGAGGAAAGCAGGCAGCCACGCCCACAGGCCCAGCAGCTCCCAGTTATGCGCGGTGTAGGCCCAGATGGACAGCATGCCGCGCCGGTTTCCCCACACCGCGGGCAGCGAGCCGAGCAGCGATTCGCCCGCCGGCCGGGGATGCACGACGTTCTGCGTGCCACGCAGCACGACCACGCTCACGAGCCAGGACGCCACGGGCAGCAGCGCGATGCAGGCGAGCGCGCCGCGCCATCCGGTGAACTGGAGCGCGAGCCCGGCGACGCCGAGCGCGACGGCGTAGCCCGCGCTCGAGCCGGCGATCAGATAGCCCATGGCGCGCCCGCGCCGCTGCCGCTCGACGTGATCGTTGATAAGGGCGAGCGCCGGTGTGTACGTGCCGCCCTGGCAAAGCCCGGTGAGCGCGTGCAGCCAGAAGGCCGACCAGAAACCGTCGGCGAAGAAGACGAAGGCCCACGGGCTGAGGCACGCCGCGACGCCGCTCGCGATGTACGCGCGCCTCGCGCCGTAGTGGTCGGTGATGAAGCCGACGATGAACAGCGAGCTGAGGTATCCGAGGTGGAACGCCGCCTGGATCATTCCCGCTTCGCGCGCCGACAGGCCCCACTCGGCCTGCGTGAGCGGCAGCACGGCGGAGTAGGCGACGAACCAGGTGGCGGCGAGGACCCGGCTGATGCAGAGCGCTGCCAGCCAGGAGCCGCTGCCCGGGGTCAAGCGCTCAGTGCAGACTTCGGGGCGATGCGCACGGGAATGCGGCGGGGCCCGAACGGCTTCTCGAAGCGGCCGAAACGCCCGGCGATAGCGGCGCCACAATGGGCGCACGCGCCGCTTTCGGTGACCCGGTATTCGCCGATGCGATACCAGTCGCGCTCGATCACCACCCTCTGGCAGGACGGGCAATAGGTCGAGCCGCCGGCCGCGTCGTGCACGTTGCCGGTGTAGACGTAGTTGAGCCCCGCGAGCTGCGCGATCTCTCTCGCGCGGCTGAGCGTCGAGGCCGGCGTCGCCGTCACATCGGTCATCTTCCAGTCCGGATGGAACGCGGTGAAGTGCAGCGGCACATCGGGGCCGAGGTGCTGCCGGATCCACTTACTCATCGCGCGCAGCTCTTCATCCGAATCGTTCTTGCCGGGGATAAGCAGCGTGGTGATCTCTGTCCAGACGTTGGTTTCCTGGGTGAGGTAGACCAGCGTGTCCAGCACCGGCTGCAGGCGCCCGCCGCAGATCTTGAAGTAGAAGTCGTCCGTGAACGCCTTCAGGTCGACGTTGGCCGCGTCCATCTTGGCGTAGAACTCGCGCCGCGGCTCGGCGTGGATGTATCCGGCGGTGACGGCCACCGCCTTCACGCCTTTCTCATGGCAGGCATCGGCGATGTCCATCGCGTACTCGGCGAAGATCACCGGGTCGTTGTACGTGAAGGCGACCGACTTGCAGCCGGCCTGCACCGCCGCGGCGGCAATCGCCTGCGGCGTCGCTTCGTCCTGCAACCGGTCCATCTCGCGCGACTTCGAGATGTCCCAGTTCTGGCAGAACTTGCACGCCAGGTTGCAGCCCGCCGTGCCGAACGACAGGATGCTCGAGCCGGGATAGAAATGGTTGAGCGGCTTCTTCTCGATCGGATCGATGCAGAAGCCCGACGAGCGGCCGTAGGTGGTGAGCACCATGCGGTCGCCCTCGCGCATGCGCACGAAGCACAGGCCGCGCTGGCCCTCGTGCAGGCGGCAGTCGCGCGGGCAGAGGTCGCACTGCAGGCGACCGTCGTCCAGCAGGTGCCACCAGCGGCCGGGGTAGTTCTTCACTCCTGCCACTTGGTCACCGTGTAGCGCCAGACCTTGCACCGGCCGAGGCGCGTGTCGCGCGGCAGGCCGGCCTTGCGCACCAGCTCGCGCAGGAAAAGCATCTTGTCCGGAATCGATTCCCACACCTGCGGCAGAAAGGTCGCGCGGCGGCCGTCGCACTCGAGGATCAGGCCGTCTTCGCCGGCGCGGACCTGCGAGAGGAGATCCGCTTCGTCGGCGAAGCGCATCGGCTTGGGCGCGGACAGCAGCGACACCTCGACGCGCACGCTCGGCCATTCCTCGGGCGTCATCGGCGGGAAGCGCGGATCGCGGAATGCCGCCGATACCGCGTTTTCGGCCACGTCGGCGCCGAGCGGACGCGCGGCCTGCAGGCTGCCGATGCAGCCGCGCAGCTCACCGTCCTTAGTGAGCGTCACGAATGTCGCGCCGGCTTGCTGCAGCCACGGCGCGTCGGGCGCCTGCGTGGCGCCGAAGAGGCGCGACTCGATGGCCGAGCGCGCGATCTTGAGGAGCGTCTGGCCCGCCTCCTCGGCAGCCACGCCGCTGCCCGGTTCGTAGAGCGCGAAGGAGGAATAACCGACGACGCGGCCCTTGCCGCCCGCCGTGTCGCCGGAGTTGCACGCGGCGAGGAGCTGGATGCCCATGTTGCGGCGGCGCGCGACCTGCAGGAAGCCGTTGAGCGGCGTCGCGCCGCAGGCTTCCTCGTGGTCGAGGTCGGTGGAGAAGCTCGCGATGCGGGTGACGGTATTGCGGTCGATCTGCCGCGCCTCGGCGTAGGCGTGGTAGTGCGACATGTCGGTCGAGATCACGACCAGCGTCTCGGGCCCGCCCCAGAGCGCGTCGATGACCTCGGCCACCTCGTCGACGCTCGCCATGCCGACGGCGAACGGCGCGAGCGTGAACTCGCCGAGCTGGCGCTGCAGGAACGGCAGCTGCACCTCGAGCGCGTGCTCCTGCAGGTGAGCGGCGTCGCTCGGCACCACCTGCGGCAGGCGCCGCGCCATCTCGAGCGCCGCGCGGTCCATCGCCACGCGGCCGAGCGGCGTGGCGAACGCCTCGTCGGTCGGCACCGCCAGCCCGCGCACCGCCACGCGATGCACCGGGCCGAGCATCACCACGCGGCGCACGATGCCGCGCGCCGGGCCGAGCTTGTCGTAGGCGCGCGCCGCCACCGAGCCCGAATAGATGTAGCCCGCATGCGGGACGATCAGCGCCTTCGGAAAGCCGAGGCGCGGGGCGGATTTCTCGACGCCGCCGAAGAGCTCGTCGAGCTCGGCAGCGAGCGCCGCCGCATCGCCGGGATAGAACATCCCCGCGACGGCGGCATTGCGAATAGAAGCCATTACCCCTATGTAGGACTGCTACCCGGCTTCGTCAAGAAGGCGGAGCACTCCAGCGAGCGAATATTCCACCGACTGGCGCCGGACGGCTTCCCGATCGCCGGGAAAGTGTTTCGTTTCTGCAAGCATCGCGCCCTGCTTTGTCGCCCAGCCAAAACACACGGTCCCTACGGGCTTTTCCGCCGTGCCGCCCGTCGGCCCCGCGATGCCCGTGATCGACAGGGCCACCGTCCCCCGGCCGCGACCCAACGCTCCCTGCGCCATCTCGCGGGCGGTCTCCTCGCTCACCGCGCCGTGCCGGCGCAGCGTGTCGGCACGCACGCCGAGCATCTCCTGCTTCGCCTCGTTCGAATAGGTGACGAAGCCGCGGTCGAACCAGTTGGACGAGCCGGCGATCGCCGTCAGCTCCTGAGCGACCCAGCCGCCGGTGCACGATTCGGCGGTGACGATCATTCCGCCGCTCGCCTTCAGCCGCTGGGCGACGCGCTGCGCCGTGCTCATCCAAGCACCCGCTTGAGGAGTGCCAGCACGAGCAGCGTGTAGCCCGCGGCCAGCAGGTCATCGAACATGACGCCGAATCCGCCGTGGAAGCGGCGCTCGAACCAGTCGATCGGCGCCGGCTTCACGATGTCGAAGGCACGGAAGAGGAGGAACGCGGCCGCCTGCCAGCTTAGCTCGCGCGGCAGGATGGCGAGGACGAGGAGGAAGGCGACCATCTCGTCGACCACCATCGCCGGATGATCCTCGACGCCCAGGCGGCGGCCGGTGACCGAGCACGCCCACACGCCGACCGCGAAGAGGAAGGCCATCAGCGCGGCGAAGAGCGCGGGCGGCATGATGCCGCCGGCGATCCAGCCGATCGGCCATGCCGCGAGCGTGCCCGCCGTTCCCGGCGCGCGCGGCGAAAGTCCCGAGCCGAAGCCGAACGCGATGACGTGCGCCGGATGCGCGAAGGCGAATTGCGCATTAGGCCGCGCGACGATCATGGCTGCCTGAAGTGATCGTAGCCGCCGCCGTGCGCAATCGGCTCGCCCTTGGCGTCGCGTACCACGACGCGCGGCTCGCCGGCCTCGATCGCGCCGATCCGCGTCAGCGGCAGGCCGAGCTCCCGGCCGAGCGCCATGATGGCATCGCGGCGCGTTGCGGGCGCGGTAAAGACGAGCTCGTAGTCGTCGCCGCCGGAAAGAATGCAGGCCCGTTCGAGCTCGGCGTCGCCCAGTGACTGGAAAACGCTGGAGCGCGGGATCCGCTCGTACTCCACCACTGCCGCGACCTGCGAGCGCTCGACGATGTGACCGAGGTCGCCGGCGAGGCCGTCGGAGACGTCGATCGCCGCGCGGGCGAGGCCGCGCAGGCGCTCACCGAGCTCGACGCGCGGCTCCGGCCAGTCGAGCCGCTTTTTCGCTTCCGCGATGTCCGGATGGCGCAACGCGAGCGCCGCGCCGCCGAGCTCGCCGGAAACCCAGATGTCGTCGCCCGCGCGGGCGGCGCTGCGATAGAGCGCGACGCCCGAGGGCAGCTCGCCGATCGCCGTGATGCTGATCGTGCGCAACGCCGAGCGCGTGGTATCGCCGCCGATCAGCTCGACGCCATGGCGCTCGGCGAGCGAGAAGAAGCCGGCGGCAAAATTCTCGACCCAGCCTGCGTCGGCGGACGGCAGGCCGATGGCGAGCAACGCCCAGCGCGGCGCCGCGCCCATGGCGGCGAGATCGGAGAGGTTCACCGCGAGCGACTTGTGGCCGATCGAGCGCGCATCGACGCCGGCCGCGAAATGGCGGCCCTCGACCAGCATGTCGGTGGTGAGCGCGAGCTCGAGGCCGGCGTTCGGCCGCAGCATCGCGCAATCGTCGCCGACGCCGAGCAGGGCTCTGTCAGGGGCCCGGTCGAAGTAGCGCCGGATGAGCTCGAATTCGTTCAGGCAGCTCGGTTAGACATGATTGCGTGCTTTCGCCACCTCGTCGGGGCGCAGCCGCGTGGCGATCTTTTCGAGCACGCCGTTGACGAAGCGATGGCCCTGGGCGCCGCCGAAGCTCTTGCCGAGCTCGATCGCTTCGTTCAGCACCACCTTGAACGGCGTCTCGGGATGCGCGAGCAGCTCGAGCGTGCCGATGTAGAGGATCGAGCGCTCGATCGGCGAGAGCTTGGCAAGCTCGCGGTCGAGGTGCGGCTTGATGTGCTGCTGCAGCTCCTCGACGCGGTCGCGCACGCCGCGCGCCAGCGACTCGGCGAAGGCATGCGCTTCCTTGTCGAAGCCTTCGAGGCCGCGCGCCTCGCCGACCGGGTCGGCGCCGGAGATCTGCCAGGCGTAGAGCGCCTGCAGCGCGAGCTCGCGCGACTGGCGCCTAGCGTTCTTCATTCAGCTTCTGCTTCAGTTTGGCCATTTCGATTGCCACTCGCACCGCCTCGGCGCCCTTGTCGAGGCGCGCCTCGGCCTGTCTTTCGTCGTTGGTCGTGAGTATCCCGTTAGCAATCGGCAGGCCGCATTCGAGCGCCACTTCGGTGATGCCGCGGGCCGACTCGTTGCAGACGATCTCGAAGTGATAGGTCTCGCCGCGCACCACGGCGCCGACGGCGACGAGCGCGTCGAAGCGCCCGCTCTGCGCGAGCCATTGCAGCGCGAGCGGAATCTCCAGCGCGCCGGGAACCGACACGACGGAGCATTGCGCGCCGAGCTTCTTCGCCTCGGCCTGCGCGCGCTCCAGCAGGCGGGCGGTCAGCTCCTCGTTGAAGCGGCTTGCGACGATGCCGAGGCGCATGGCGTCGCGCTCAAGCCTCATGGTCCCCGGCGGGTCGCTGCAGGTAGCCGGCGACTTCCAGCCCGAAGCCCGCCATGCTCGGCATCTTGCGCGGCGCGGCCATCAGGCGCATGCGCCCGACGCCGAGGTCGCGCAGGATCTGCGCGCCGATGCCGTAGAGGCGCAGGTCCGCCGAGCGTCCGGTCTTCGGCCGCGCTTCCGAAAGCCGCGCTTCCAGCGCCTCGCTCGTCTCGGTGCAGTTGAGGAGCACCATGACGCCTTCGCCCGCCCGGCGGATGGCACCCAGCGCGTCGGCCACGCTCCACGAATGCGTGCCGGCGCCGGCGTCGAGCAGGTCGATCATCGAGAGCGGCTCGTGCACCCGCACCAGCGTCTCGCGCTCCTTTGCCGGCGAGCCCAGCACCAGCGCGAGATGGATCGAGCCGAGCGGGCGGTCGCGATAGGAGATCAGGCGGAACGTGCCGAATGCGGTGTGCAGCTCGCGCTCGAGCGTGCGCTGCACCAGCGACTCGTTGCGGCTGCGGTATTCGATGAGATCGGCGATGGTGCCGATCTTGAGCTGGTGCTCGGCGGCGAAATGCATGAGATCGGGCAGCCGCGCCATGCTGCCGTCGTCGCGCATGATCTCGCAGAGCACCGCGGCCGGCGTGAGGCCGGCGAGGCGCGCGAGATCGCAGCACGCCTCGGTGTGTCCCGCGCGCACGAGCACGCCGCCCGGCTGCGCGATCAGCGGAAAGATGTGGCCGGGCTGGACGATGTCCTCCGGGCGCGCGTCCGCGGCCGCGGCGACCTTGACGGTGAGCGCGCGGTCGTGGGCCGAGATGCCGGTGGAGATGCCCTCCGCGGCTTCGATGGAAACGGTGAAGTTGGTGCCGTGGCGCGAGCGGTTCTGCTCGACCATCGGGCGCAGGCCGAGACGGGCGGCGTGGACCTCGGTGATCGGCATGCAGATGAGCCCGCGCCCGTGCTTGGCGAGGAAGTTGATCTTGTCGGCGGAGACGAAGTCCGCGGCGAAGACGAGGTCGCCCTCGTTCTCGCGGTCCTCGTCGTCGACCAGCACCACGATCCGCCCGGCGCGGATCTCCGAGATGATTTCGGCAATGGGACTTATGGCGGCTACGTCGCGGCGCATAAGCCCATTTTACTGCTTACTCCTGGGCGTCGCCCTCGGCGGCGCCGGTCTTCTCGCGGATGCGAGCCGACTTGCCGGAGCGCGCGCGCAGGTAGTAGAGCTTGGCGCGGCGCACGTCGCCCTTGCGCTTGACCTCGATCGACGCGATGAGCGGCGAATAGGTCTGGAAAGTGCGCTCGACGCCCTCGCCCGAGGAGATCTTGCGCACGATGAACGAGGAGTTGAGGCCGCGGTTCCTCTTCGCGATCACCATGCCCTCGAAGGCCTGCACGCGCTTGCGCTCGCCTTCCACCACGTTGACGTTGACGAGCACGGTATCGCCGGGCTCGAAGTCCGGAATCGTCTTGCCGAGCCGCTTGATCTCTTCCTGCTCGATCGTCTTGATCAGGTCCATGTTCAACTCCTGTACTCCTTCTGGAACTCCGCTAACAACCGCTGTTCTTCTTCGCTCATGCCCCGGGCCTGCAGGAGGTCCGGGCGCCTCAACCACGTCCTGCCCAGCGCCTGCTTCAGCCGCCAGCGCCGGATGTTCTCATGGTGACCGGAGAGCAGCATGTCCGGCACCTTCTCGTCCCGATACCGCTCGGGACGCGTGTACTGCGGGCAATCCAGCAATCCCGCCGCGAACGATTCCTCGATCGCCGACTGCTCGTCGCCCAATGCGCCGGGCAGCTGGCGCACGCAGGCGTCGATCAACGCCATCGCCGCCACTTCGCCGCCCGACAGCACGAAATCGCCGAGCGACAGCTCTTCGTCCACCCGGCGCGAGAGCAATCGCTCGTCCACGCCTTCATACCTTCCGCACAGCAGGGTGAGCGCGCCTTCCTGCGACAGCGCCATCACCTTGCGGTGGTCGAGCTTCATGCCCTGCGGCGACAGGTACAAAACCCTGCCACCTCCCGCGGCTCGCGCCGCGTCCAGCGCCTTCTCCAGCGGCTCGGCCAGCATCACCATGCCGGGCCCGCCGCCATACGGACGGTCATCGACCGTCCGGTAGTTGTCGGTCGTGAAATCGCGCGGATTCCACGCCTTCAGCTGCCAAAGCCCCGCATCCAGCGCGCGGCTCGTAATGCCGTACTTCGTCACCGCCTCGAACATCGGCGGGAACAGGGTGACCACGTCGAAGCGCATCACCAGTCCGCGCCCCACTCCACCACCACTCGCCGGGCCGCGAGGTCGACGCCCTTGACGATGGCGGGGACCCACGGAATGAGATGCGTCCGTTCGCCCGCCACCTCCATCACGTCCTGGGCGCCGTTCGTGGTCCACTGCTTCACGATGCCCAGCCGCTCGCCCTGCTCGTTCACCACTTCCAGGCCGAGCAGGTCGGCGAGGTAGTAGTGCCCTTCGTCGGCCTCGGGAAGCGCCGCGCGCTCGATCGAGACCCTCTCGCCTTTCAGTGCCAGCGCCTGCTCGCGGGTTTCGATGCCGTCGAGCTTCGCCACTACCGTGGCGCCGTGCACCCTGGCCTCGCTCACGCGGAAGGCCCGCTCGCCCAGCCACCACTCTGCGACCCCGGGCAGCGTGTCGAGGACGCCGCCGCCGGGCACTACCTTGATCCAGCCGCGCACGCCGTACGACCCGGCGACGCGACCCATTTCTAGCAGGCCGTCAGGCCGCCTTCTTTGCAAACTGCTTGACCAGGCGCTCGGCCGTAGGCGAGAGCTGCGCGCCTTGGCCCTGCCAGTGCTTCACCCGCTCCATGTTGACGCGCAGCGCCTCGCGACCCTGCGGCGCCTTCGGGTCGTAGAAACCGAGACGCTCGAGAAACTTGCCGGAAGCCGCGCGGCGCGAGTCCGCCACCACGAGGTGGTAGAACGGGCGCTTGTTGGCGCCGCCACGCTGCAGTCGAATCACCACCATTGGGAATGCTCCGAGACCGCGAAAAGGCGCGGATTATACGGGAATATTCACTTTTTTTGGTGATTGGCCGCGGAGGCCGCATGCGAGAATAGCCGCAGGGGAGAAAGATGCTTCAGGCGCTGCGCGAAATCGAGGGCGGGATCAGTCTGTCACTCAATGTCGCGGCGCGGCTTCCCAGCCTGCGCAAGGCGCCAATCCTCGAGTCGTTCCTCCGGCAGGTCTACTTTACCGGCGTCACCGCCTCCACCGGCGTGGTGCTGCGCGCCACGATGCTCGGCGTGCTGATCATCGCGGTGATGATGGACATGCTCGAGGCCGACGTCGACCTCGCGGTGAAGATCCTGCTGCTCCTCGTCTTCCGCGAGATCGGCCCGCTCGCCGCCGCCGTGGTCGTCATCCTGCGCACCGGCACTGCGATCTCGGCGGAAATGGCGGTGATGCGCGTCTCGGGCCAGACCCGCGCGCTCAACTATCTCGGCATCGACCTCTACGAGTATCTCGTGCTGCCGCGCGTGGTCGGCGTCATGCTCGCCACCGCCGCGCTCACGCTCTACATCCAGATCCTCGCGGTATTCGGCGGCCTCGTCCTCTCGCCCTTCATCCTCGAGGCGTCGTTCAGGGAGCTCGCCGGGCGGCTCTTCGACCTCTTCACGCCGGTCGACTTCGTCTACTCGATCATCAAGAGCCTGCTGTTCGGCTTCGCGATCGCGGGGGCGTGCTGCTGGCATGGCCTCAACCCGCCCGACCTCACACAAAACGCAGTGCCAAAAGTAGTGACGCGCGCGGTAACGCAAAGCGCGATGCTCGTTGTCGGCATCAACGCGCTGTTCGCGTACCTGGTGTTCGGCATCCTTTTCTTCGGCCTGGTCAAGGCGAACCTATGAGCGCGCTCGCCTTGCGCTACGAACGCAAGACGAGCGAGCACCAGGTGGCGCTGTCGGTGCCGCAGGGCAGCGCGTCGCGCGTGCACCTGCCCGACGAGAAAGCGAAGGCGCATCTCGTCACTGCGGCGCTCAAGGCGCGCACCGAGGCGGAAGAGGAACTGGAGCTCTTCGGCGTGAAAACGGCCGACCTCGCGCCCCGCGAGCGGCGGCGCGTACGCGCCCGGGTCGGCGCCGTGTCGCCGGTCGTCGGCCTGATCAACAACCTGAACACCTGGGAGAACATCTCCCTGCCGGCGGCGTATCACCGCACCACGCCGCTCGAGAAGGTCGCGGAGCTCGCGCACGACGTGATCGGCGCCTTCGGCGCTGATGCCGACGCCATGCTCGTGCGGGTACCCGACGAGCTCTCGATGCTCGAGCGGAAGATCGCCGCGTTCGCCCGGCTTCTCGTCGCGGCGCCCGAGCTGATGATCTTCGACGCGCTCGAGGAAGGCCTCAGCCACAGCGAGTGCAAGTGCGCCGCCCGCTTCGAGGCGGTCTACCGCGTCTACCGGCCAGCGGGCACGGTGATCTACGTGGATACGAAGGAGGACTCATGACCAAAGTGCCGCCGGGGCGGTTCGCGCGCCTCGCCCTCAAGGTGAACGCATTCCTGCTGATCGCGTTTGCCCTCGGCGCCGCCTTTATCGGGATGGTCGCCTACAAGCAGGGCTGGTTCCTGCACCAGTCGCCGATCCACTTCATCACGCCCAACGCGCTCGGCCTGAACAAGGGCATGCCCGTCAAGCTGCACGGCTTCACCGTCGGCTCGGTATCCGACATGCAGCTCACCGACGGCGGCGTCGACGTGACGCTCCTCGTCATGGGCGACTACCTGAAGCGCATCCCGCAGGGATCGTACGCGAAGCACGCGCGGGAGGCCGGCATGATCGGCGCGAGCGTGATCGACATCATCCCCGGCAAGGGCAGCCAGCCGCTCGCCGAGGGCGCGCGCATCAACTTCGAGCCCTCGCGCGGCATCTCGGAGATCGTCGACGACTTCCGCCGCCAGGCGGTGCCGGCATTCAACGAGATCAAGGCGGCGATGGCCAACCTCAGCCAGGCCGGGCAGGACATCACGCAGATCCTCGCCGGACTGCGCCAGGAAGTGGACCAGCTGCCCGCCACGCATCGCGCGGTGCGCAAGCTCGTGGAAGAGGCGACGACCGCGACAGCCGATCTTAGCTTCCAGACCACCGCGACGCTCGACGCCGTGGAGCGGGTCGCTAGTACGCTGGACCGCACGGTGCCGCCGCTTTCCGAGAAGCTCGCCTCCAGCATCGACTCGATCGACGCGGCCGCCGGCCAATTGCGCAAGACCGGCGAAGAGGCGCAGGTCACGCTGAAGAGCGCGCGCCCGCTCCTCGACAAGAGCGAATCCGCCGCGCGCGAGGCGAATGACGTGTTGTCCGCGGCCAAGCGCGTGTGGCCGCTCAGCGACTCGTTCAAGGATGCGGGCGACGGCATGCTGCCGATCGATAGCTTCGAAGCCAACGGCAAGGGATACGGACGCTGATGCGCGTCTGCTTCGCGCTGCTCGTTCTGCTGGCGACGGCCTGCGCAACGCCGAAGCCGCCGCCCGAGCCGCTCGCGAAGTCGCGGCTCGCCGAGGCGGAAGCGCGCGCCGCGGCGCTCGCCCGCACCGGTGATTACCCGGCCGCGGCGAAGTTCTACGGCGACGCGCTGCGCATGGCGACGGCACTCGAGAATGCCGACGCGATCGCGGCGAACGCGATCAACCTCTCGGTGGTGGAGCAGTGGCTCGGCCGGAACGACGAGGCGCGCAAGGCGCTCGCCGCGGTGCTCGACGACCCGCGCACCCCTTTCTCCGAGCGGCGCATGCTGCAGGCGGAGCTGCGCCGCGCCATCCTCGAGCTGTCGGTGAACAACGTCGGCGCGGCGGCGGTATGGGCCGGGCAGGCAGAGCGGCGCTGCGCGGGGCTTTCCTGCGAATACGCGGCCACCATCCTCAACGTGCGCGCGCAGGTCGAGCTCCAGTCCGGGCACGGTGCCGACGCCGAGCGTCTCGCGGCCGCAGCCGCCGAGCACGCCGGCTCGAATCCCACCGAGCGGGCGAACGCGCTGCGCACGATGGGCCGCGCGCGGCAGGCGCAGGGCCAGGCGGCCGCCGCCATCGACCCCCTGCAGCGCGCGCTCGCGCTCGATCGCGAGCTGGGCGATCCGCGCAAGATCCTCGCCGACCTGTCGGAGCTGTCGCGCGCCGCCGATGCGGCGGGCGATACTCGCGCCGCGTCCGACTATCGCGAAAGAAGCCTTGCCGTGAGCCGCGCGATGAGCGACGGCAAAAGTACAGCGGAGATGGAAGCGCTGCTGCGCCGCTAGGACGCTTCGTCCAGCACGGCGGTCCAGACGCCGCCGATCTCCTCGACCGGCTGGTCGATGCGCGCGCCGAAGCTCACCAGCTCCTTCACCTTGGCTTCCACCGCTTCCCGCGTGGCGGCCGTCACCATCGTCTTCATGCCGAGCTTCTCGACGCTGACGCGCACGGAGGCGCGGCGGTTCTCGAAGGTGGCCATCCATTTCGCGCCGACCTGCGTCGGCGCGGAGATCACCTTGGCGCCCTCGGCCGAGAAGCGAGCGAGCTCCGCCTCGACGCTCTCGCGCGTCGTGCCGGAGACGATGAAATGCATGCCGGCATCGGAAACCGTGGCGCGTTGCGGCGCGGCGGCGGGCGCCGGGCGGCGCTGCGCGCGCAGGCGCGCCTGCGCCTCGGCGACGCGGCGGCCGACGCGCACCGCCTGGCTCACCGCATAGATCTCGTGCACGCGGTTGTGCTTGTCGGTCTGCGACGTCTTGGCGTGGAACATCGTCGAGTACTCGCCGGAGAGCAGCAGCACCACCTCGTAAAAGGAGCGCGATACCAGCAGCTCGCCCGCGTTCGCGAAAGACATGATGCGCTGCGCGACGTTGATGCCGTCGCCGATCACGTTGTCCTGGCCGTTGATGTCCTTCGAGAGGTAGACCGGCCCGAGGTTGATGCCCATGCGCACCTGCAGCTCGCCGACGTTGTCGAAGATGGCGAGCGCGGCGAAGAGCGCGCGCTCCGGGTCGTCGAGGAAGGCGATCGCGGCGCCGTCGCCGGTGTCGATCACCACGCGGTCGCGCGTCTCGAGGCCGGCGAGCGAGTTCGCGAGCACCTGGTTGAAGCGGTCCTTGATGCGGATCTGGTCGCTGACCGCGCGCTGCGAGTAGCCGGCGATGTCGAGAAACAGCACGCTGCAGACCAGCGTGCGGCTGTCGGTGCGGTCGTCGGCGGACGGGGTGCTCATGGCGCCCCGCGATGCTAGCGCATGCCGGGCAGCAGGCCTTTCATGCCGCGCATCATGCGTTGCAAATTGCCGCCCTTCATCATCTTCATCATCTTTTGCATCTGCTCGAACTGGTTGAGCAGCTGGTTCACCGCCTGCACCGGCACGCCGGCGCCGGCGGCGATGCGCCGCTTGCGCGAGGCCTTGATGAGCTCGGGCTTGGCACGCTCCTGCGGCGTCATCGAGTTGATGATGCCCTCGATGCGCTTGAGCTGCCTGTCGTCCTGCAGCTTGGCCGGGTCGACCTGCGCGGCGAGCTGCTGCGGCAGCTTGTCGAGCAGCGAGGCGACGCCGCCCATCTTCTTCATCTGCGTGATCTGCTGCTTGAAGTCCTCGAGGTCGAAGCCCTTGCCCTTCTTCACCTTCTCGGCGACGCGCTTCGCCTGCTCGATGTCCATCTTGGCGTGCGCTTCCTCGACGAGCGACAGGATGTCGCCCATGCCGAGAATGCGCGCCGCCATGCGCTCCGGGTGGAACGGCTCGAGACCGGTCAGCTTCTCGCCGACGCCGGCAAACTTGATCGGCTTGCCGGTCACGTGCCGCACCGACAGCGCCGC
Source organism: Burkholderiales bacterium (assembly GCA_035554335.1). Classification (GTDB taxonomy): domain Bacteria; phylum Pseudomonadota; class Gammaproteobacteria; order Burkholderiales; family SG8-39; genus SCGC-AG-212-J23. The sequence goes on along the minus strand of DATMIG010000344.1, from coordinate 5,437 downwards.
GCCGCCGCGCGCATCGCCGTCGAGCTTGGTGAGCACGACGCCCGTGAGCGGCAGCCGCTCGTTGAACGCCTTGGCGACGTTCACCGCGTCCTGGCCCTGCATCGCGTCGACGACGAAGAGGGTCTCGATCGGCTTCAGCGTGCCGTGCAGCTCGGCAATCTCGGCCATCATCTGCTCGTCGATGGCGAGCCGGCCCGCCGTGTCGACGATGAGGACGTCCATGTAGTGCGTGCGCGCGAATTCCACCGCGCGCCTCGCGATGTCAGCGGGTTTTTCGCTGGTGGCCGAAGGGACGAACTGGGCGCCCGCCTGCCCGGCGACCGCCTTCAGCTGCTCGATGGCCGCCGGACGATAGACGTCGGTCGACACCATCGCGACCTTCTTGCGCTCGTTCTTGAGGGCGAGCGCGAGCTTGCCGCTCGTCGTGGTTTTGCCCGAGCCCTGCAGGCCCGCCATCAGGATCACCGCCGGCGGCTGGGTGGCGAGGTCGAGCGGCACGTTCGCCTCGCCCATCAGCGCGGCGAGCTCGCGGTGCACGACGCCCACCAGCGCCTGTCCCGGCGTGAGACTGCCAACCACCTCGGCGCCGAGCGCTTTGGCGCGCACCGATTCGATGAAGTGCTTCGCCACTGGAAGCGCGACGTCGGCCTCGAGCAGGGCGATGCGCACTTCGCGCAGCGCTTCCTGGATATTGGCCTCGGAGAGGCGCGCCTCGCCGCGGAGGTGCTTGACGATGCCGGCGAGCCGGGCCGTCAGGGTATCGAGCATGGCGTTATGGACTGGAGACTAAAAGGCAAGTGCTAAACTGAAGAGGTGCCCGACATTGTAATTCACGGGATCGCGTCCGCCGCGTACCTCGTCCTTGCGTGGCACTTCTGGAACACGCGCTGGCGCCGCGCCGCCTCGGTGCAGCCGGTGAAAGGCTGGGAGCGCGCCGCGGTCGTCCTTCCGCTGCTCCTGCACGCGGGCCTGCTCTATTCCGACCTCTTCGGCACCGCCGAGCCGCGCTTCGGCTTTGCGCAGGCGCTCTCCGTTATGATGGCGCTCGCCGTGCTGGTCTGCTGGCTGGAGGCGCTCGCCTATCCGATCGAGGCGGTGTTCCCACTGGTGCTCCTCGCCGCCGCGATCTGCGCCCCGCTGCCCGCCTTCTTCGCCGGGCGGCCGCTGCCGGAAGCGACCAACTTCGAGTTCCGTCTGCACCTCGTGTTCGGCATGCTGGCCTATAGCCTGTTCACCGTCGCGACGCTGCATGCGGTGCTGATCTCGCAGGTCGAGCACCGGCTGCACGGCAAGCCCGGCCTCGACGGCCCGTTCTCGCATCTGCCGCCGCTCCTTTCGCTCGAGCGCCTGGTGTTCATCCTGATCGGCGCGGCGTTCGCGGTGCTCAGCGTCACGCTCGTCCTCGGCATCGCGTACTCGGAGGCTTTCCAGGGCCGCGCCATGCGCTTCGAGCACAAGACGGTGTTCGTCTTTCTGTCGTGGGGCATCTTCGGCCTCCTGCTCGCAGGGCGCTGGCTCTACGGCTGGCGCGGACGCACGGCGCTGCGCTGGACCATCACCGGCTTCGTCGTGCTGATGCTCGCGTATCCGGGCAGCCGCTTCGTCCTCGAAGTCCTGCTGCATCGCGTCTGATGGACGTCATCCCGCTGCCGTGGATGATCGGCGCGCTCGCGGTGCTGCTCGCCCTCTCCGCCTTCTTCTCCATCGCCGAGACGGCGATGATGGCGTTCAACCGCTACAAGCTGAAGCACCTCGTCTCGCGCCGCCATCCCGCCGCGCTGATCGTGCAGCAGCTCCTCAATCGCACCGACCGCCTGCTCGGCGGCATTCTCATCGGCAACACGCTGGTGGTGGCGGCCTCGAGCACCATCTCCAGCCTCGTCGCCGTGCGGTTCCTGGGCGACGACAAGATGGCGTACGCCATCGGCACGCTGGCGATCTCGTTCCTGATCATCGTCTTTTCCGAAATCACGCCAAAGGTGATCGGCGCCACCTACCCGGAGCGCACGGCGCTCTTCCTCGTCTACCTGCTGAAGCCGGTGATGTGGCTCCTGAATCCGGTCACCTGGTTCGTCAATCTGTTCGCGCGGCCGCTCCTCCTCATGATGGGCATCCGGCCGGGCCGGGACACCGAGGAGCCGAAGCTCTCGCCGGAAGAGATCCGCACGCTGGTGCTCGAGTCGTCGACCTTCATGCCGAAGAAGCACCTGTCGATCCTCGTCAACCTGTTCGATGTCGGCGCGATCACGGTGCAGGACATCATGGTGCCGCGCTCGCGCATCGAGTCGGTCTGCATCGAGGACGGGATGGAGACGGTCTCGCGCCAGCTCGGCACGAGCTACCACATGCGCATCCCGGTCTTCCGCAACCACGAAGGCGAGCTCGCCGGCATCCTCCACCTGCGCAAGGTGCTCTCCGCGCTCGCGGCCGGACCGCTGGAGGAGCCGGCGCTGGTCGCGCTCCTGGACGAGCCCTACTTCGTGCCGGCCACCACCTCGGTCCTCGCCCAGATGCAGTACTTCCAGGAGAACCGCGAGCGCATTGCTTTGGTGGTCGACGAGTACGGCGAGCTGATGGGGCTCGTCACGCTGGAGGACATCATCGAGGAGATCATCGGCAAGTTCACCACCTCGCTGCCGTCGGCGACCCTCGCCTGGGACGACGCCGGATCGGCGACCGCGGACGGCGCCATGCCGCTGCGCGACGTGAACCGCGCCCTCGGGCTGTCGCTCCCGACCGACGGACCGAAGACTTTGAACGGTTTGATCGTGGAACATTTACAGGACATCCCCGAAGCCGATGTCTCGATCAAGATCGGCGGCGTGCCGATGGAGATCGTCCACGCGCAGGGCCGCACGATCAAAACGGTGCGCATTTTCCGGCCGCTCGCCAATGTAGAAAATACAGAGCCCTCAGAGGCTTAGAGGCGGAACTTCACGCTTTACAAAGCCTCGGGCGACGGGCATGATGCGCCTCCAGTAGTCGGGAGGGAGTTCGTTCATGGCAACCGCTGCAGCGGCCGCCGCCAAGGGGCCGAAAGAATTCGTTTTCAGCTGGGAAGGCAAGGACAAGGCCGGCAAGGTCGTCCGCGGCGAGATTCGCGCCGTGAGCGAGACCGCGGTCAACGCCACTCTGCGCCGCCAGGGCGTGATGGTGCAGAAGGTCAAGAAGCAGAAGAAAAGCAGCGGCGGCAAGGTCACGCAGAAGGACATCTCCCTCTTCACGCGCCAGCTCGCGACGATGATGAAGGCCGGCGTGCCGCTCCTGCAGTCCTTCGACATCGTCGGCAAGGGCGCGGCCAACCCGGCGGTGGCAAAGCTCCTGTTCGAAATCAAGACCGACGTGGAGACCGGCTCTTCGCTCGCCGCCGCGTTCCGCAAATATCCGCTCTACTTCGACGCCCTCTACTGCAACCTGGTCCAGGCCGGCGAGCAGGCCGGTATTCTCGAGACGCTGCTCGACCGCCTGGCGACCTACCAGGAGAAGATCCTCGCCATCAAGTCGAAGATCAAGAGCGCGCTCTTCTATCCGATCGCGATCATCGCGGTCGCCTTCATCATCACCGCGGTGATCATGATTTTCGTGATCCCGGCGTTCAAGCAGGTGTTCTCGGCCTTCGGCGCCGACCTGCCGGCGCCGACGCTGTTCGTGATGGCGATATCGGATGCATTCGTCGCGTACTGGTACATCATCTTCTCGGTGGTCGGCGGCGGCATCTACGGCTTCCTCGAAGCGTGGAAGCGCTCCCTCGCGGTGCAGATCTTCATGGACAAGCTGTCGCTGAAGGTCCCGGTTTTCGGCGACCTTATACGCAAGTCGACCATTGCGCGCTGGACGCGCACGCTCTCGACCATGTTCGCCGCCGGCGTGCCGCTGGTGGAGGCGCTCGATTCCGTCGGCGGCGCGGCGGGCAACTATATCTATTCGGCCGCAACGAAGCAGATCCAGGCCGAGGTGTCGACCGGCACTGCGCTCACCGTGGCCATGACCAACGCCAACGTGTTCCCGTCCATGGTGCTGCAAATGTGCCTGATCGGCGAAGAGACCGGCGCGCTCGACGGCATGCTGGGCAAGGTGGCGGACTTCTACGAGGCCGAGGTGGATGACGCGGTAGAAGCGCTCTCCTCGCTCATGGAGCCGATGATCATGGTAGTGCTCGGCACGATCATCGGCGGCATGGTGATCGCCATGTACCTTCCCATCTTCAAGATGGGCCAGGCGGTCTAGCGCATGACGGTGGCCGGCTGGCTCCCCCAGCCAGCCCTTCTCGCCGCGCTCGCCCTGTTCGTCGGGCTCTGCGTCGGCTCCTTCCTGAACGTCGTCATCTATCGCCTGCCGAAGATGATGGAGCGTGAATGGCGCATGCAATGCGCCGAGCTCGCGGGCCAGGCGCCGGCGGCGGAGCCGCCGCTCAACCTCGCGATTCCGCGCTCGCATTGCCCGTCCTGCGGCCACGGCATCACCGCGCTCGAGAACATTCCGGTCGTGAGCTGGGCGTTCCTGCGCGGCAAATGCGCGAAATGCGGCGCGAAGATCAGCGCGCGCTACCCGCTGGTCGAGCTGCTCGCCGGCATCGGCGCCGCGTATTCGGCGTGGCGCTTCGGTCCAACGCCGGCGGCGCTCGGCGCCACGCTTTTCGTCTGGTTCACCATCGCCCTCGCCTTTATCGATCAGGAGACAGGACTGCTGCCCGACGACCTCACGCTGCCCTTGCTGTGGGTCGGGCTGCTCGTCAACCTCGGCGGCGGCTTCGTTCCCCTGCGCGACGCCGTGATCGGCGCGGTAGCCGGATACCTCGCGTTGTGGCTCGTCTACTGGAGCTACAAGCTTCTCACCGGCAAGGAAGGCATGGGCTACGGCGACTTCAAGATGAACGCCGCCGTCGGCGCCTTTCTCGGCTGGAAGATGCTGCCGCTCGTCATCCTGCTCTCTTCCTTCGTCGGCCTCATTTTCGGCGCGCTGCAGATGTTCTCCGCGCGCGGCAAGTGGGACGCCGGGTTCCGCTTCCACTTCGGGCCCTACATCGCCATCGCGGCGCTGGTGGCGCTCTTCTGGGGCGAGCCGATCGTTCGCTGGTACCTGGATCGCCTGTGACGAGGAAGCTGGTCGTCGGCCTGACCGGCGGCATCGGCAGCGGCAAGAGCGCAGCGGCGGACGAGTTCGAGCGGCTCGGCGCCACGGTGGTCGACACGGACGCGATCGCACGCCAGCTGACCGAACCGGGCGGCGCGGCCATGCCCCACATCCGGGCGCTCTTCGGCGACGGCTTCGTCACGCCGAGCGGCGCGATGGACCGCAAGGCGATGCGCGAGCGCGTCTTCGGCGACCCGGTGGCGCGTCGGGCGCTCGAAGGGCTGCTGCACCCGATGATCCGCACGGAGGCCGAAAGCCGCATCGCCGGTGCGGCCGGCCCCTACGTCGTCTACGTGGTGCCCCT
>DATMIG010000343.1:0-11075 GCA_035554335.1 Burkholderiales bacterium | reverse complement strand
GCGCATGGCCTCCTCGCTCTTCGCCTCGATCTTCAGCGAGAGCACCGGTAGCTCGATGGTGTGCTCCTTGAAGCGGTCGATGCGCGGGAACGGCCGCACCGGCAGCATCTTGCCGTCGACGCGTAGGTGCCAGTAGCCCTTGCCGGCGGCCCACTTGGCGAGATCGGTGTAGACGCCCTTGCGGTTCACCACCAAGGGCGCGAGCAGGGTGACCTGCCTGCCGCGGTACTCCTTCATGATGCGCGCCGCGATCACCTCGGGGCTCTGCGGCTCGATCGGGATCTCGCAGTCCGGGCAGTACTGCGTGCCGAGCTTCACGAACAACAGGCGGAGGAAGTGATGTACCTCGGTCAGCGTGCCCACGGTCGACTTCCTGCCGCCGCGGCTGGTGCGCTGCTCGATCGCCACCGTCGGCGGGATGCCGAAGATCGCGTCCACGTCGGGCCGCGAGGCCGCCTGCACGAATTGCCGTGCGTAGGCGTTCAGCGATTCGAGGTATCGCCGCTGCCCCTCGTTGAAGAGGATGTCGAACGCCAGCGTCGATTTGCCCGAGCCGGACACGCCGGTGACAACGGTAAACCGCCCGCGCGGGATCTCGACGTCGATGTTCTTGAGGTTGTGCTCGCGCGCGTTGTGGATCTTGATGACGTTGCCGAGATAGCGGGCGGCGGGCTCTTTTACCGCAATGGGCTGCGGCGTGCCGATCTTCGCCGCGTAATCGCGCAGTGCCTTGCCGGTGTGCGAGGCGTCGTGCGTCATGACCTGCGCCGGCGTGCCTTCGCAAACGATGTATCCGCCGGCATCGCCGCCTTCCGGGCCGAGGTCCACGATCCAGTCCGACGAGCGGATGACATCGAGGTTGTGCTCGATGACGATCAGCGAATGGCCGGCGTCGAGCAGATGGCGGAAGGCGCGCAGGAGCTTCGCCACGTCGTCGAAGTGAAGGCCGGTGGTGGGTTCATCGAACAAGAACAACTTGGGCTCGGCGCCGCGCTCCGTGTCGGCCAGGTGGCCGGCGAGCTTCAGCCGCTGCGCCTCGCCGCCGGACAGCGTCGGCACCGGCTGGCCGAGCTTGAGGTAGTCGAGCCCGACCTCGATCAGCGGCCAGAGGCGCTGGTGCACTTCCTCGTGGTTGTTGAAGAAGCGCGCGGCTTCCGACACCGTCATGTCGAGGATGTCGGCGATCGACTTGCCGCGCACCGTGACCTCGAGCACCTCGGCGCGATAACGGCGGCCGTCGCAGTCGGGGCAGCGGAGATACACGTCGGAGAGGAACTGCATCTCCACGTGCTCGAAGCCGTTGCCGCCGCACGAGGGACAGCGGCCGTTGCCGGAGTTGAAGCTGAAGGTGCCGGCGGTGTATGCCCGCTCCTTCGCCGCCGCCGACTTGGCGAACAGATCGCGGATGCAATCGAAGGCGCCCACGTAGCTGGCGGGATTCGATCGCGTCGTCTTGCCGATCGGCGACTGGTCGACCAGCACCACGTCGCTCACCTGGTGCGCGCCCTTCAGCGCCTTGTGCGTGCCGGGCGTCTCGGTCGGCAGGCCCTTCGCCTTGCGCATCGCGGGGTAGAGCACGTCCTGCACGAGCGTCGACTTGCCCGAGCCGGACACGCCGGTGATGCACACCAGCCGCTCGAGCGGGAAGCGCACGTCGACGTTCTTGAGGTTGTGCTCCGACGCTCCCTCGAGCGTTAGGAAGATGCGCGGCGGCGCGGCTTCGCGCGCTTCGATGGCTGCCTTGCGGCCGGAGAGATAGTCGCCGGTCAGCGTGCGCTCGGCGGCGATCTTGTCGGCGGGCCCGAAGAACACGATCTCGCCGCCGCGCTCGCCGGGGCCGGGGCCCATGTCGAGGATGCGGTCGGCGGCGAACATGATCTGCGGATCGTGCTCGACCACGACCAGCGAATTGCCGGCGTCGCGCAGGCGATGCATCACGTCGATCACGCGCCCCATGTCGCGCGGATGCAGGCCGATGGACGGCTCGTCGAGCACGAACAGGGTATTGACCAGCGAGGTGCCGAGCGCGGTGGTGAGGTTGATGCGCTGCACTTCACCGCCGGACAACGTGCGCGATTGCCGGTCGAGCGTGAGATAGCCGAGCCCGACCTCGCACAGGTAGCCGAGGCGCGTGCGCACCTCGGTGAGGAGCAGGTCGGAGGCCTCGTCCATCGGCGCCGGCAGCTGCACGCGGTCGAAGAAGGCGCGTACGTCCGACACCGACATCAGCATCAGCTCGTGGACCGACTTGCCGTCCACCTTCCACAGCAGCGAATCGGGCTTGAGGCGCGTGCCGTGGCAGCTCTCGCATTCGGTGTACGCGCGGTACTTCGAGAGCAGCACGCGGATGTGCATCTTGTACGCCTTGCCCTCGAGCCACTTGAAGAAGCGGCGCACGCCGTACCAGGTGCCGGGCCACGATTTGCGCCAGCTCACCCAGTCGGGCTCACCCTCCAGCACCCACGTTTTCTGCTGCGGGGTCAGATCCCGGAACGGCACGTCGAGCGGCATCTTGCGCTTCTTCGCGTACTTCTCGAGGTCGTCCTGGCACTCCTTGAAGCTCGGGCTCTGCCAGGGACGAACCGCGCCTTCCTTCAGCGTCTTCGCTTCGTCGGGCACGACCAGGCCGAAGTCGACGCCGATCACGCGGCCGAAGCCGCGGCAGGTCTCGCACGCGCCGATCGGCGAGTTGAACGAGAACGCGGCGGGCGTCGGCTCGGAATAGTGGATGTCGCAGTCGGCGCAGTGCAGATCCGCCGAAAACCTCAAAGGCTTCAATTCGGGGTCAGGACCGGATCTCTGCCCAGCATCGGCCGGGTTCTGGTCCTGCCCCCGAACTTCGGGGTAGACGTTCACGCGACCCTGGCCGACGCGCATCGCGGCCTCGAGCGCATCCATGACGCGCGAGGGCTCGGTGGTCGAGAGCTTCACCCGGTCGGCGATGACCTCGATGCAGTCGTCGGTCTTGCTGAGGATGCGCGTGTAGCCCTGCGCTTCCAGGAGCTGCAGCACTTCCTTCTCGGTGAAGTTCTTCGGCACCGGGATCGGGAAGGTGATAAGCAGGCGCTGGTCCGGCTGCGCCTTCAGGTGCTGGTAGATGCTTTGCGGCGTGTCGCGCACCACCGGCTTGCCGCAGCCGCGGCAATAGAGCTTCGCGGCGCGGGCGAAGAGGAGCTTCAGGTGGTCGTTCAGCTCCGTCATCGTGCCGACGGTCGAGCGCGAGGTGCGCACCGGGTTGGTCTGGTCGATGGCGATCGCCGGCGGGATGCCCTCCACCGCGTCGACCTGCGGCTTGTCCATCCGATCGAGGAACTGCCGCGCGTAGGGGCTGAAGGTCTCGACGTAGCGGCGCTGGCCCTCGGCGTACAGCGTGTCGAAGACGAGCGACGACTTCCCCGAGCCCGAAACGCCGGTCACCACGACCAGTTCCCCGGTCGGGATCGCTAGGCTGAGGTTCTTGAGGTTGTTCTGGCGGGCGCCGCGGATGACGATCGCGTCGCCGGAGAGCTGTTCCTGCTTCACTGGGCCGCAATTTTACCGGCTCAGGAGCGGGAAATTACGTGGAAATTAAGGGGCTTCTTCGGCCTTCGAGCCGTTGATGAGCAGGTTACGCATCATCGAGCCGCAATGGGCGCAATGGACCAGGCCCGAGGCGTAGAGCTTGAACTCGTCGCCGTCGCAGCGCAGGCAGTAGTACTGCGGGCCGAGGTCCTGGGCGCTTGACTTCTGCGGCGCCTTGCGGCGCTTGCGATATTCCGCCAGGCGCACGACGTTGTCGGTGCTCGTTTCCGGAGCCATCTCGGTGGGGGCTTGCTGCGCGATGTCCGCGTTTTCCATAGTCGCGCCCATTTAACCGGCGCGGTGACTCGGTGATCCACCGAGCGCTATAGTCCGGTGAGTAGCAAGAAACGGGGCCGAGGGAGAATCTTTCGCGTCGAGGAGCACGATGACGTCTCGGGAGAGCGCCGAGCACCTGCGGCACACCGTCGTTGTGGAGCGACTGGCTGTCGGCGGACAGCGAGAACCTAAGGCCTGACGTAGGCCCAGCCTTCCCGCTGGCGCTTCATGATGTGGGCGACGCCGGTCTTCACGAAGGCGATGCCGCCGTACAGGTCGTCCTTCGTGACCTGGGTCGTGGTCATCGTGTTCTCGCAGGCGATCAGCCCGACATTGTCGTCGAGCGCGCCGGCGAGGCGATCGGCGACCTTGGACTCGCCCTTCAGCATCTCCAATCCGGGGCCGTAGGCGATGATCTCGATCTGCACATACTCCTGGCCGAGCTCGAGCTGGACCATCTTCGCGTTGGTGAGCGCAAGGCTCCATTTCGCCGGATCGTTGTCGCTCACCTGGAGGATGAGGCGCTGCTTCGCGCCGCTCTTCTTCGACTGCGCGAGCGCCGGCGCCGCGACGCTGCCGAGGCCGATGAGGGAAAGAAGGGTTCTGCGATTCATACCGACTCCGAAAAATAGGGACGGACCCTAATTAATTTAAAAATAGGGTCTGTCCCTATTTTTTACTCCAGCTCCTCGAGTGTCCGCGGCCAGCTTTTCTTGAGGAGGCGCGACAGGGCGCGATCTGCAAGGATCTTGCCGCCGGTCTGGCAGCGCGCGCAGTAGTTGGTCTCGTTCTCGGCGAAGACGATGCGCTGCACGGGCGAGCCACACACGGGGCAGGGCTTGCCGTAGCGGCCATGCACCGCCATCTCCTCGCGGAAGGCGGTGACCTTCTCGGGGAAGTTGCCGGCCGCCTGGGCGCGCAGGCGATCGATCCACTCCCGCATCACCGACTGCGTGGCCGCATGGAGCCGCGTCACCTCGTCCTCGGCGATCTTCGACGTGAGCAGGATGGGGGAGAGCTTCGCGCGATGCAGGATCTCGTCGGAGTAGGCGTTGCCGATGCCGGAGAAGAGGTGCGGATCGGTCAGCGCGCGCTTGAGCGTGTGGTTGCCGCTGCGCAGGCGCCGCCCGAATTCTTCCAGCGTCACGTCGAACACCTCGACGCCGCCGGGATCCAAGCCTTCCAGGGTGGAGAGGAGATGCAACGATGCGCGGCGTTTCGTGCCGGCCTCGGTGAAGGCCAGCACCCCGCTATCGAACCCGAGCAGGGCGAGCGTGTTCGGCGGCTTCTTTCCGGGCAGCACCCAACGCAAGCGGCCGGCGATCATCAGGTGCAACACCAGATAAAGCGGGCCGTCGAGCACGAACACGATGCGCTTGCCGACGCGCCGCAGCTCCGTGACGCGCTTGCCTTCCGCGCTGGCAATCGGCGGCACCGCGGTGCGAAGGAGGAACGGGTTGAGCAGCTTCACGCGCTGCAGCACGTGCCCCACGGTGCGCTGCTCCAGCGCTTCGATGTAAACGGTGACGTCGGGCAGCTCGGGCATACGGTCCCAGTCTAATTGCAGGGTCCCGTCCGGGTCATTAGCGCACTGCCCCCGAATTCCGGGTCGTGGTTTCACAGGGTGGGTTGAATCCCAGTGCTACCATCGCCGACCCATGGTTCCGGAACGCCGCGCGGCGAGCGAACTCCAGGCGAAGCTGCGTAGCGGGCAGTTCGTCATCACGGCGGAGATTACGCCGCCCGTCTCCACCGATCCGGCCGAGTTCCTGCGCCGGGCGATGCCGCTGAAGGGCCTCGCCACGGCGGTCAACGTGACCGACGGCGCGGGCGCGAAGGTCCATCTCTCCAGCCTCGCCACCGCGCACTTCCTCGTGCAGAGCGGAATCGAGCCGATCTTCCAGATGACCTGCCGCGACCGCAACCGGCTCGCGCTGCAGGGCGACCTCCTCGGCGCCGTCTCGCTCGGCATCCATAACGTGCTCGTGCTCGGCGGCGACGATCCGAAGGCGGGCGACCAGCCGGAAGCGAAGGCGGTCTACGACCTGGATAGCCGCGGCCTGCTGTCGCTCGCGCACCAGATGCGCACGCAGAATGCGCTGCCGACCGGGACAAAAATAGACGGGTCCGTGCGCCTCGTGCTCGGCGCGGCGGACCTGCCGGTGGATCCGAAGCCGGGCTGGGAGCCGAAAGGCCTGCGGGCCAAGATCGAGGCGGGCGCCGATTTCGTGCAGACGCAGTTCTGCATGGACACCGGCGTCGTGCGCCGCTACACCGAGCGCCTGCGCGAAGCGGGCATCAGCATCCCGATCCTGATCGGCGTCGCGCCGATTCCGTCCGCGCGCTCGGCGCGGTGGATGAAAGAAAAGCTCTTCGGCACCATCATCCCCGATGCGTTCATCGAGCGGCTCGAGCGCGCTGCCGATGCCAAGGCGGAAGGCCGGCGGATCTGCGTGGAAGTGCTGCGCGAGCTCGCCGAGATCCCCGGCGTCGCCGGCGCGCATGTCATGGCGCCGATGAACTTCGCGGAGATTCCCGCCGTCATCACCGAGTCCGGCGTCGCCGGACGCAAATTAGCTCATGCCGTTCACTGACCACACTCTAGAACTCGATCGCTGCAAGACCCATTACCGCCGTGCCGGAAAAGGCACGCCGGTGGTTTTTCTCCACGGCGCGAGCGGCGCGCCCGTCGTGCTGCCGTTCATGGAGAAGCTCGCCACGCGCTACGACGTCATCGTCCCGGATCACCCCGGCTACGGACTGTCCGACGAGCCGGAGTGGCTCGAGAACATCCACGACGTCGCCTACTTCTATCTGGATTTCCTCGCCGCCCTGAAGCTCGAGAAGGCCTGCATCATCGGCAGCTCGATGGGCGGCTGGATGGCGATGGAGATGGCGGTGCGCAACACCTCGCGCATCGGCTCGCTCGTGCTGGTCAGCCCGGCCGGCCACTTCGCCGAAGGCGTGCAGCCGGCGGACATCTTCCTCCTGCCGCAGGAGGAAATGGTGCGCAAGCTGTTCCACGACCCGAAGTACGCGGAGCAGCGCCTCGCCATGCCGGAGACGCCGGAATCGATCGACCTCGGCCTGAAGAACCGCCACACCACCGCGCGGCTCGCGTGGGAGCCGCGGCTGCACGATCCGTTCCTGCCGAAGTGGCTGCACCGCATCGACGTGCCGACGAGCATCGTCTGGGGCGCGCAGGACCACATCCTGCCGGTGGCCACCGCCCATGAGCTCAAGCGCCTGATCCCGAAGGCGCAGCTCAACATATTCGAGGCGTGCGGCCATCTGCCCCAGGTCGAGCAGATGGACAAGTTCTGCGACGTCGTCTTCGGTTTCGTCCGCTAATGCAAATCGTCCTGTTTCATCTCATGCCGTATGCCGACCTCGATCTCGACGAGGGGCGCAAGAACGGCACGGTCTGGGTCAACCTGCCGAACAAGAACTTCGATCCGCAGAAGGGCCACCAGCTCTACAACCGGTATCTGGATGAGCTCGAGTACGGCGAGCAGCTCGGCTGGGACGTCGTCGCGGTGAACGAGCATCATCAGACGGCGTACGGATTGATGCCGTCGCCGATCGTGACCGCGTCCTCGCTGGCGCGGCGAACGAAGCGGGTGAAGATCGCGATCCTCGGCAGCGCGCTGCCGCTGCGCTCGCATCCGCTCACCATCGCCGAAGAGCACGCCATGATCGACGTGATCTCGGGCGGGCGCCTGATCACCGGCTTCGTGCGTGGCATCGGCGCCGAGTACCACACGTTCAACGTCAACCCGACCTTCTCGCACGACCGCTTCCACGAGGCGCACGACCTGATCGTGAAGGCCTGGACGCAGCCCGGCCCGTTCGCGTTCAACGGCCACCATTACAAGATGCCGTACGTGAACCTCTGGCCGCGCCCGTACCAGAAGCCGCATCCGCCGATCTGGATCCCGTCGCAGGGCTCGAAGGAGACGATCGAGTGGGCGTCGCACCCGGACCACCGCTACACCTACCTGCAGACCTTCAGCCCGGTGAAGGTGGTGCAGCGCTACTTGAAGCAGTACCGCGACACCGCGAGCGGCTACGGCTACCAGGCGAAAGACAGCCAGCTCGGCTGGGCGGTGCCGGTCTACGTCGGCGATACCGACGAATCGGCGCGCCGCGAGGCAAAGCTGCACTTCGAGAACTTCCGCAACGTCTACGTGAAGATGCCGCTCGAGATGCTGCTGCCGCCCGGCTACACATCGCGCGAGTCGCTGAAGAACGTGATGAAGGCCAAGGCGCAGATGTTCGGCGACGTCACCATCGACCAGGCGATCGAGCTCGGCCTCTTCGTCTGCGGCAGCGCCGAGACGGTGGCCAAGGCCTTCACCGGCTACTGGAACGAGATGCGCTTCGGCAACCTGCTCGTCATGTGCCAGTTCGGCACGCTGCCGGCGGACCTCACGCGCGCCAACATGGAGCGCTTCGCGCGCGGCGTGATGCCGAAGCTCAAGGCACTGACCTAGCCGGCCCGGCTACTTTGCGCCGAGGACCGCCATCAGCAGCAGCACATAACCCACCACGGCGATCACGGCATGCACCACGACGACGGGCTTCGGAAGCAGAACCGCTTTGGCGTGGTAGCCCAGATTCAGGTACACGCCGCCGAGGGCCGCGACCACGAAGAGCAGCAGCCCCCAGCCGGCGAGCGCTGGCAGCCCGACGGTGAAATACGCGTAAAGCAGCAGCGTGAGCGCCGAGCCGGCCAGGAGGCCATGCAGCATGGCGAGCCAGCTCGGCGGATTCACGCCGCGTCCGAGCCGGATGACCGCCATCACGACCCCGCCGAGCGCGGTGATCGTCAGCAGCGCGAAGGCCGTTTTCATCATCAAAGCGGGTTCCATCGGATCGCCTCCCTGGCGTATGGTTGGGAAACGCAACTCTACGCCTGCTGATAGGCTCCGCGCATCATGAAGAAGATAGCCTGGCTCGGCCTCGGTCTGATCGGACTTCCAATGGCCTCGCGGCTCGCCGCCGCGGGATGGAAAGTGAGCGGCTTCGACGTCAATCCCGAGCGGATGAAGCTCGCCGCCGCGCGCGGCATCACCGCTGCACCGTCCGCCGCCGCCGCGCTCGAAGGCGCCGAGCTCGTCTTCACCTCGATGCCGAACGAGAAGGTGTTCGTCGACGTCCTGTCCGCGCTACGCACCGAGGCCATCGTGATCGACACCTCGACCGTCGGGCCGCAGGCCTCGGCGAAGGTCGCACCGGCCCTGAAGACCTACCTGCGCGCGCCGATCTCCGGCAGCGTCGGCCACGCGGAGGGCGGGCAGCTGACGACCTTCGTCTCCGGACCGCGCAGTGCGTTCGATGCCGCGCTGGAGGCATTCAAGGCGTATAGCCGCGTGCAGTTCTGGGTGGGCGAAACCGAAGAGGCGCGCTACGCCAAGCTGGCGATCAACCTGATGGTGGCGGTCACCTGCGGCATGATGAAAGAAGCTCTGTCCCTCGGCACGAAAGGCGGCATCAGCTGGGAGAAGATGCTGGAGCTCATGGGCGAGAGCGTGGTGGCCTCGCCGGTGGTGAAGTACAAGCTCGATCCCGTGCGGCGCCACGACTACACGCCGACCGCGACCACCTCGCTCGTCCTGAAGGACGTCGACCTGATGGTCGCAGCCGCGAAGGCGCAAGGCATCGAGCTGCCCCTGGCCGCCGAGATGCAGAAGATCTTCCGCCGCGCCGTGGAGCAGGGTCTCGCCGAGCGCGACTTCTTCAGCGCCGTCGAACCGAATTCGGGGTCAGGGCGCTAATTCACCCGTGGCGCTTCGAGCGCCGCTTCGTCTTCTTGCCTTTCCGCTTCTTCTTTCTCACGTGTTCGGGCAGCTTCTTGCCGCCGGCCCGGCGATTCCAGCGCTCGTAGACCTCCGCTGCGCCTGTGACTTGATGCGAGCCTTGCGCTTCTTCTTCCTCGCCATGAGGCTATTCAAGCCACGGTCGCTGGCGTTCGTCTAGCGCGGTACGCGGTTTGCTGGAGCAGGGCGAAAGGAGCGACACCATGGAAGAGCTGCAAAAGACCCAGGAATACGCCGCCGAGCGCGAGCGCCGCCGCATGCAACAACCGTTCGACGGCGATGACCGCCGCAAGGCCGGCCCGCAGGAGCCTGCCGTCGACCCGGACTCCAACGAGCTGCCGGTGAGCGGCGAGGACGGCACGTCGCGACGCTGAAGCTCGCGACCTACAACGTCAACGGCGTCAACGGCCGCCTGCCGCGGCTGCTCGAATGGCTCGCCGAGACGGGCCCGGACGTCGTTTGCCTGCAGGAGATCAAGACCACCGACGAGAAGTGCCCCGCGCGTGCGCTCGCCGACGCGGGCTACGAGTCGCTCTGGCACGGGCAGCGCTCGCATCACGGCGTAGCGATCCTCGCTAAACAGCAAAAACCGATGGAGCTGCGTCGCGGACTGCCGGGCGACGAAATGGACAAACAGGCGCGCTATCTCGAGGCCGAGGTGCATGGCTTGCGCGTCGCCTCGGTCTATCTGCCCAACGGCAATCCGCAGCCCGGCCCCAAGTTCGACTACAAGCTCGCCTGGTTCGAGCGCTTCAGCGCGCACGCGCGCAGCTTGCTCGACACGCCCACGGTGCTGGCGGGCGACCTCAACGTCGTGCCGACGAAGGCGGACATCTATAACGAGTGGCTATGGCGCGAGGACGCCGTAGTGCAGCCTGAGACACGCGAGGCATATCGCCGTCTGCTCGCTCAGGGGTGGATCGATGCGACGCGGCACCTGCATCCCGACGAGCGCATCTACACCTTCTGGGTAAACGACGCCGCCTTTCGCCGCAACGCCGGCTTCCGCATGGACTTCCTGCTGCTCAGCCCCGTCCTCGCGCCGCGCCTCGTGGCCACCGGCGTCGATGCCGCGCATCGCGGCCGCGACAAACCGAGCGATCACGCCCCGGTCTGGATCCAGCTGAAGGAATGATTATCCTTGTGGGATGCGCACGCTCTGCATCCTGCTCGCCTGCGTCTTCGTCGTTCCAGCCGCTCTTGGCCTGGACTATCCGTCCAAACCCGGGCGCATCATCGTCGGGCAGCCGTTCGTGGTCGAGAACCGCGTCGGCGGCGGCACGGTGCTCGGCACGCAGACCGCGGCCGCGGCGGCGCCCGACGGCTACACGCTCGTCATGGGCGGGCTCGCCAACATGGCGTTCAACCTCGCCATGCACAAGGACCTGCGCTACGACCCGATCCGCGACTTCACGCCGG
>DATMIG010000342.1:0-14646 GCA_035554335.1 Burkholderiales bacterium | reverse complement strand
ATCGTTGAGGTCCACCTTCCCGGCCTGCAGGAGCGGCAGCAGGGCCTTCGGTGTCTTCTGCATGTCCACCTTGAGGCCGAGCTTCAGCGCCATGTTCGGACTGACGCCGGGCCCTACGCCGCCGTTCTTCTCGCCGGCGATGGCGTCGTGCAGGCGGGTCTTCGTCCAGAACGTCTCGCTGCCGAACGTATCGAAGCGGAAGATCTCGCGGCCCTGGTCGATGAGCTCCGAGCCGTGCGCGTTGATCGCGCGCCGCGACTCCGGCGTCGACGTGTCGACCTTCGCCGTTGTGCAGCTGTAGAGCAGTGCGCTGACAAGGATGGCGGGACCGACGATCCCGGTCGTGAGGGCGATGGCTGGGCGCATGGACAACTCCGTCAGATGGAAAGCTGCCGTCCTGCGGCGGCTGGTAGGCAGGCGGGCATCGGGCGGGAGAACACCACACCCGTGAGTCGTATTCCACGCTGCGCCGCAAGGGTGGCGTTACCCGGCTCGATGAGGCGCAAGCGCCGATAAGTCGCGAGCGGGACATCATGTTTCGGTAAAGCGGCGCGCGCCGGGTCCGGTACGGCGTACGGAAATCGCTACAGAAATTCCGTCGTTCGCTACAAAGGCTTCGCGCCGCGCAGCAGGAGCTCGACGGTGGCTTCGATCTCCGCATCGTCGTCCCACGCCGCTTCAGGGGCGAGCAGCGCACGCGCGACGATGTAGCCGAGGTTGAGCGAAATGATGGCGCGCGCGATGCGCTCGGGCGCGACGTCGGAACGCAGCTGCTTGCGCTTCTGGTAGCGCGCGACGGTATCGACCGCGTGCTGCCAGAGGTTCTTCTTCCAGATCGCGATGACCTTGCGACGCATCGCCTCGTCGGTCATCAGCGTGGCCAGCATCAGCCTGAACTGCGGCGCCGCGCCGCGCGCTGCGCCCGTGCGCAGCTTCAATACGCGCTGGTGCCAGTCACGGAACGATTCGGAATCGGCCGCGAAGAGCTTGGCGGTCTCGGTGAGCTCGCGCGGCATGGTCGCGGCGAGCACGGCGGGGAACATGACGCGGCGGTAAAGGCTGTCCTTCGACGGGAAGTAGCGGAAGAGCGTGCGTTCGGTGACGCCGGCGGCGGCCGCGATCTCCGCCGTGCGCGCCCCGCGTCCTTTCTCGCCGAAGAGGCGCGTCGCCGCTTGCAGGATGGCCGCCTCCTTTTCCGTGCTGGGGCGCTCGTAGCGGGCGGATTCCCCTCGCAGCGTCCGGGTGCTTAAGCGGCGCGTCGTCATGTATAGTGGCCACTATACATGTCAACGAGGAGGTAGTAGATGAGGAAAGTGCGCGTCGCGCCCAAGGGCATGGGCATCAACGATTTCGTCGCCGAGCAGGAAGGCTTCTTCAAGGCCGAAGGCATCGAGGTCGAGTGGGATGTGAAGACCTTCCGCGGCACGCAGTCGCGCTGGGTCGAGAACAAGTACCTGAAGCGTCCGCAGGACAAGCCGTACACCGAGGAGAAGGACGGCGGCCTCATCCAGTGCGCCTGCCTGTGGGGCACGATCTCGAACGCCGGCGCCGGCATGGGCCGCTTCGTCGGCGACTGCTACGGCGTCTCGCCGTGGGCGATCTTCGTGCGGCCCGACTCGAAGATCCGCAAGCCCGAGGATCTCGCCGACGTTCCGATTTCCGTCGGCATGCGCGCCGGCAGCCATTTCAACGTGCCGTACCGGCTGGAAAAGTATCTGCCGCTCGACAAGATCAAGACCGTCAACACCGGCGGCTTCGGCGCGCGCCTGAAGGCGCTGCTCGACGGCGAAGTGGAGGCCGCCAGCCTGCTGCCGCCGCAGATCGACATGGCGAAACAGCTCGGCCTGCGTCCGATCCTCGAGGACGAGTTCAAGACGCTGTGGTGGGTGCCGGAGACCGCGAACCGCGACGACGTGCGCGCGTATCTGCGCGGCCTCGACCGCGCCGAGAAAGCGCTGCAGGCGGACCTGAAGAAATATCTCCCGCTATGGGAGAAGTGCGTGCCGCCCGAGTTCAAGGACGGCTACAAGTGGGACTACTCGAAGTTCACGCGCGGCGAGCGCTTCGTCTACCAGCCGCTGCCGCGCCAGGACTTCGACATGGTCATGGACCAGGTCGAGCGCTGGAAGCTGGACGACTACCTGAAGGAGCGGCGCTTCGAAAATCTGGTCTACAGCGCGCCGGCCTGAAAAATCGGGGGCAGAGCTTCGGGCTCTGCCCCCGGATTGCCTTTACTGGAATTTCCAGAGCAGACCGACGTTGAGCACATCGATGTCGGTCTCGCCGACAGCGTTGCCGCCGACGTTGTCATAGCGCTGCCACTCGACGCGAACCGCGGCCTGGCGCATGAAGTCGTACTGCGCGCCGACGCCATAGGTGAGACCGCCGTTCGTATCGTCGCCGCTCGGACGCACGGAGGAGTGCAGCTCGGTCTTGCCGTAATAGCCGCCGAGCTTGCCGTATACCGAGAACTGATTGGCGACCGGCCACATGCCGATACCCACCAGCTCCCACAGCTTGGACTGGGTATCGCCACCGGTGAAGTTCACGGTGCCGAGGTTGTGATAGCCGACTTCCGCGGCGAAATTGCGATTGATCTGATAGCCGCCGAAGATGCGCCACGCGGTATCCGTCTCGTCCGGAACCTTGTAGTCCGAGCGCCCGAGAGAGCCGCCGACATAGACGGAGCTCATGTTGAGCTGGGCGGCTGCGGGCACCGCGAACGCCGACGTGGCAAGGGCTAGAACGACCATTGCTGCCTTCATTTTGCTGTCTCCATAGTTGTTAACCACGCCCCGAGGGGGCCGCAATGGAGGGAGCAAAGGAATGGCCTGTGTCGCCGAATTACTACGTGCTGCGACGGAAGGCCAACGTTCAAACACAGCATAGCCATGACGCCAGACGTGTCTTCAGGCTTGCCGGCGTTTCCGTGACCATCTCGATGCGGCGCGACGGTTCGAAAACCGTGTGCCGCGAAAATAAACAGCGCGCAACCTATTTCACGACGCGATTGCGCAGTACGCCCAGCTTCTCGACCTCGAGTTCGACGACGTCGCCCGGCTTGAGGAAGCGCAGGTGCTCGAGGCCGCAGCCGTTGCCGACGGTGCCGGAGCCGAAGAACTCGCCGGGATGCAGGGTCTCCGAGCGCGAGGCGTGCGCGATGCAGTCCTCGAACTTCCAGTGCATGTCGCGCGAGTTGCCGCGGCCCCACTCCTCGCCGTTCACGCGCACGCTCATGTCGAGCCGGTACGGATCGCCGACCTCGTCGGCGGTGACCAGGCACGGCCCCATCGCGTTGCCGTTGTCGAAGTCCTTGCCCTTGCCGGGCCCGAGCTGGCCCTGCATCTCGATGGTCTGCTCGTCGCGCGCCGAGAAGTCGTTGAAGATGGTGTAGCCGAAGATGTGCTCGCGCGCTTTGTCCTTGGGAATGTCCTTCCCGCTGCGCCCTATGTAGCAGCCGAACTCGAGCTCGAAGTCGAGGCGCTCGCTGTAGCTCGGCCACGGCACGTCGGTCTCCGTGCCGCACACCGAGAAGCGGCTCGGGTGATAGAAGATCGGCCGCTCGTACCAGACCTTCGGAATGCGCGCCTCGGTACCGCGCAGCTTCGCCACCGCGGCGAAGGCCTGCTGGAGGTGCTTCTCGAAGCAGAGGAAGTCGCGCATCTGCGGCGGCACCGGCACAGGCGCGAGCAGCCGGATCTCGTCCCGGCGGAACATCGCGGCCGGCGCGGCCGCCTTGAGGAGCTGGCCGATCGTATCGAGCGCCGCCTCGCCCGCCTCGATGATGTGCATCATCGTTTCCAGGAGCGGCGAGCTGCCGTGGTACGTGCGGCCGTAGGCCGCCTGCAGGTCGAGCACCTTGCGGTCGCCGTCCACCAGGGCGCCGGTACGCGGTGGGCTGTTTCCTACGGTGAAAGTCACGAGGCGCATGGGCTCTTTTTGATAATACACTTGGCCTCACGTCGAGGAAGGAGACCCCATGCGTCAGTTCAACGAAGACAATCTCACCGCCGCCGTCATCGAGCGCTTCAAGAAGTCGAAGGACCCGCGCTTCCGCGAGATCATCACCTCCGCCGTCAAGCACCTGCACGCCTTCGCGCGCGAGGTCGACCTGACGGAAGAAGAATGGTTCGAGGGCATCAAGTTCCTGACGGCCGTCGGCCAGAAGTGCGACGACAAGCGCCAGGAGTTCATCCTGCTGTCCGACATCCTCGGCCTGTCGATGATGATCGTCGCGCTCAACCACAAGACGGTGCCCGGCGCGACCGAAGCCACGGTGCTCGGACCCTTCTTCGCGCACGGCGCGAAGGAGTTCGAGTACGGCGGCGACTTGCGCGAAGGCTGCACGGTAAAGGGCGAGGACGTCTGGGTGACCGGCAAGATCACGTCGCTCGACGGCCAGCCCGTGCCGAATGCGGTGCTCGACATCTGGCAGGCGAAAGCCGACGGCATCTACGACGTGCAGACCGAGGGCGAGTTCGAGCTGCGCGGCCGCGTCAAGGCGAAACCGAATGGCGAGTACGCCTTCAAGAGCTACAAGCCCAAGTTCTACAGCGTGCCGGTCGACGGCCCGGTGGGCGATCTCATCCGCGCCACCGGCAACCACCACATGCGCCCGGCGCACATGCACGCCATCGTCTCGGCGCCCGGCTACCAGCAGGTGATCACGCACGTGTTCGTGGAGGGCGACCAGTACCTCGACGAGGACGCGGTGTTCGCGGTGAAGAACTCGCTCATTGCCAAGTACACGAAGGTGACCGACCCGGCGGAGGCGAAGCGCCTCGGCATGCCAAGCCCGTTCGTCAAGCTCGAGTGGGACTTCAAGCTCGCGCCCGAGTCGGGCGTCAAGGCGCGCAAGAAGATAGCGCCGAGCGACGCCATCGCATGATCTGGCGCGTGCGCCGCGTCGTGACCGGGCACGACGCGGACGGCAAGTCGATCATCGCCCAGGACGGCATCGCCCCGAACATGAAGGAGATGCCGTCCTTCCCCGGCCTCGCGCTCACGGATCTCTGGGAGACGAAGGGCGCGCCGGCGTCCAACGAAGGCAGCGCCGATGCCGCGGCGCGTCCCATCCACCTCGAGCCGCCGCCGAACGGCAGCATCCTGCGCATCGTGGAATTCCCGCCCGACTCGACCCGCCCCGGCGGCTCCGACGGCCGCGAAGGCTTCAGGGCGATCGGCGCCGGCCACGTGCAGGACAAGCACTCGTCCGACCCGATGATGCACCGGACGAACACGATCGATTACATCGTCGTGCTGAAGGGCGAGATCTACGCCGTGATGGAAAAGGGCGAGACGCTGCTCAAGCCGGGCGACGTCTTCATCCAGCGCGGCACCATGCACTCCTGGAGCGTGCGCGGCAACGAACCCTGCATCATCGCCGTCGTGCTGATCAACTCGAAGCCGCTTGCTTTTTTGAAAAAGAAATCTCCGGCGAAGAAAAAGCCGGCCAGGAAAGCCAAGAAGAAAAAGTGACGCGCGCTGCTTCCGCCGCCCCCCTGTCAAGGGGGGAAGCGAGCTTGCGAGCGGGGGGTTAGGCTTTTTTAAATGGTGACTGTCACCATTTTCTTTGAAGGTTCCGATTGAAGAACAAAACCATCGGCATCATCGGCCTCGGGGTGATGGGCTCCGCCATGGCCGCCAATTCGATCAAGGCCGGCTTGCGCGTGCACGGCTACGACCCGGTCGCGGCGGCGCGGGCGAAGCTGAAGAAGGCCGGCGGCCATCCGGAGAAGACGGCCGGCGAAGTGGCGGCGGTGGCCGAGGTGCTCATGACCTCGCTGCCGAGCGCGCAGGCGTTGCACGACATCGCCGACGAGCTGACCGGCAAGGGGCGCGTGGTGATGGAGACAAGCACGCTGCCGATCGAGGAGAAGGAGAAGGCGCGCGCCACGCTCGCCGGCAAGGGCATCACCCTCCTCGACTGCCCGCTCTCCGGCACCGGCGCGCAGGCGCGGGCGAAGGACCTGGTGATCTTTGTCAGCGGGGAGAAAAGCGGCTTCAGGAAGGTCGAGCCGTTCCTCGGCGGCTTCACGCGGGCACACTACTACCTCGGCGAGTTCGGCAACGGCAGCAAGATGAAGTTCGTCGCCAACCTGCTGGTGGCGATCCACAACGTGTCGACCGCCGAGGCGTTCGTCCTGGGAATGAAGGCCGGCCTGGAGCCGAAGACGATCTTCGAGGTGATGGCGAACAGCGCCGGCGCCTCGCGCATGTTCCAGGTGCGCGGGCCGCAGATGGTGGCGAACGACTATGACAGCGCCACGATCAGCGTGAAGCTCTTCCAGAAGGACATGAAGATCATCGGCCAGTTCGCCACCGAGCTCGGCGTGTCGACGCCGCTCTTCAACGCCTCGGCCGCGATCTACAACGCCGCGATGGGCCAGGGGCTCGAATCGAAGGACACCGCGTCGGTGTGCGCGGTGCTCGAGAAGATGAGCGGTCTGCGACGACCCTAGCGTTTCAGCTGGCGCTGGCTCTGCAGGCGTAGCCGCACCGCATCGAGATGGGCGACGAAGGAGTCGAACACCGACGTCTGTCCGCGCGCCAGCGCCTGGCGGCGGGACAGGTGGTGCGGCGGCTTCACGGCCGTCAGCGCCTCCTCGTTGGCCTCGCGGTCGGCGGCGTGCAGGGCGGCCATCAGCAGGTGATACGCGACCTCGAATTCACCCTGCGCCGCCGCGCGGCGGTTCAACTCAAGAATTTCCTCGAGCATGGATTCATAATACCGCCGCAAGGAGAACAGCCATGAGTGACTGGAAGAACATCCGCAACTGGACCAGGGAAGAGATGATGAAGCGCGTGGCGCGCTTCAAGAAGCTGAAGGGCTCCGACGGCGGCCTGCCCGACAGCCCGCTGCCGGAATGCCGGCGCAAGCTCTACGCGGTGATCGGCTTCCAGCCGCCGATGTCCGACAACGCGGCGACCACCTCGCCGGTCGGCGCCGATGCCTCTGCCATGCCGGCGATTTCCATCGCGGAGGGTTTCAACCTCGGCTACTGCAAGGCGAAGCCCGGCTGCGGGCCGCTCATGCACAACCACGACACGAACGAGACCTTCATCGCCATGACCGGCCGCTGGCGCTGCGAATGGAACGAAGGCGACGCGATGGAGTACGTCGACCTCGATCCCTACGACGTGATCTCGTTCCCGGTGGGCGTGGCGCGCCGCTTCATGAACGTCACGTACGACGAGCCTGGGAAGGAACATCTCCTGATGTTCATCATCGGCGGCGACCAGCCGCAGGCCGAGTTCACGCCCGACGCGATGCAGCGCTGCGAAGCGTTCGCACAAGGACGAGCGCCACGAACGCCGTCGCGAGCGAAAGCGTCACCGCGCACGCCACGCGCGCGAGCGGCGCGGGGTGGTCCTGCGCGTAGCGCGTCGCCGCGTACGCCAGCGCGTCGAGCGGGAAGGTAAAGGCCCACCAGGGCGGCCCGAACGGCCAGCGCCAGAGGCGCCGCGACACGACGAGGAGCGCTGCGCCGAGCGCGAGCGCGAAGAAGTACAGCGTCTCGAGGAAGCCGAGCTCCGGATAGAGCGCGATCCCGTTCGCGTAGATGAGCGACGGCGGCACGAGCAGGATGAACCACGTCGGCCGCAGCGCGTCGGGCAGCGGCGGCCCGGCGATCACGCGATAGAAAAGGATCGCCATCAGGATCGGCGCCACGGTCGCCGAGATGCCGAAGGCGAAATGCGCCGGCGCGGCGAGGCCGAGGCCGAGCGCCGGCCCCGGCACCACGATGCCGCCGACGAACAGGATGAGCCAGCCGGCGTTGACCTGCCCGAGCTCGATGCCGCCGGAAAGCAGGCGCGTCAGGCCCCACACCTGGAAGGCGACGAGCAGCGCGAAGCTCAGCCACCAGAGCGCGCGGCCGGCGAGCGGGAAATACGGCCCGATGCCGCCCGCGACGAGCGACATGCCGACCGGGAACGCGCCGCAGAAGCCGAGCGTCAGCGGGTCGACGAAATCCTCGCGCACGGAGCGCGGCGCCTGCGCCAGCTTGATGCCGTACAGCACGACCAGGATGCCGAGCGCGAGGAGCCCGGCGAGCACCCACGGCTCGGTGAAGTAGGCCGGCGCGCGCAGCACGCCCGGCCACACCGGCGCCGCGCTGCGCGCCGTGAGGCCGAGGCCGGCGAGGCCCATGACGGCGCCGTACAGGCCGACGTGGACGTGGCGAAGCGCGGGCTTCAAGTGCCGAGGTAGTAGCTCTTCACCAGCTCGTTCTGCTCGAGCTCCTGCACGCCGCCGCCGAACACGATCTCGCCGTGCACGATGATGTAGCCGCGATCGGCGATGCGGATCGCCTGGTGGAAGTTCTGCTCGGCCATCAGCACCGTGAGCCCGTATTGGTCCTTCAGCTCCTTGATCTTCGTGATCGTGTGCGAGACGAGGATCGGCGCCAGGCCGACGGAGGGCTCATCCACCAGCAGCAATTTGGGAGCGGACATCAGCGCGCGCGCGATGGCGAGCATCTGCTGCTGGCCGCCCGACATCGAGCCGGCGAGCTGGCGGCGCCGCTCCTTCAGCACCGGGAATGCCTCGTAGCAGAACTGCTGGTTCTTCTCGATCTCGCCGCGCGCCAGGGGGCGAAACGCACCCAGGAGGAGGTTCTCGTCCACCGTCAGCCGCGGGAAGAGCCGCCGCCCCTCCGGCACCATCGCCACGCCGAGGTTGACGATCTGCTCGGTGGAAAGCCGCGTGAGGTCGTGCGCCTTGCCATCGATGGTGAGGACGACGGTGCCCGCCGTCGGCCGCACCATGCCCATCACGCACTTCATGAGCGTGCTCTTGCCGTTGCCGTTGGTGCCGAGCAGCGCGACGGTCTGTCCCTGGGAAATATTCAGCGAGACGCCGTGCAGCGCGCGCACGGCGCCGTAGCCCGCGTCGACGCCGCTGACGGCGAGCTCAAGCGCCAAGATAGGCCCTCTGCACTTCCGGGTGCTGCACGATGGATTGCGGCGTGCCCTCGCAGATGATCTTGCCGGCGTCGAGGCAGACGACGCGCTGCGAGAAGCGCATCACCGCCTGCATGATGTGCTCGATCATGATGATGGTGATGCCGGCCTCGTTCAGGCCGAAGAGGATGGCGAGCACCTCGTCGACCTCGGCGCCGGAAAGGCCCGCCATCGCCTCGTCGGAGATGAGCAGCTTCGGGTTCGCCGCCATGGCGCGCGCCAGCTCGAGCTTGCGCAGCTCCACCTGCGAGAGCTGCGCGGCGTGCTGGTGCGCCTTCTCGGCGAGCCCCATGCCCTTCAGGATGGCCATCGCCTTGTCGGTGCCCTCCGCGTCACTCATGTGCACGACGTAGGCCGAAGGCACGAGCAGGTTCTCGAGCACCGTCATGGTGTGGAACGGTCGAGGGACCTGGAAGCTGCGCGCTATCCCTAGACGCGTGCGCTGGTGCGGCGCGAGCGGCGTCACGTCGCGGCCGTCGAACACGATGCGGCCGGATTCGTTGCGCAGCAGCCCCGAAATGCAGTTGATGAGCGTGGTCTTGCCCGAGCCGTTCGGGCCGATCAGGCCGAAGCGCTCGCCCGGCGCGATCTCCACGGTCACCCCCGACAGCGCCGTGAAGCCGCCGAAGTGCTTGGAGACGCCGCTTACTTTGAGGAGGGCTTCAGCCATCGCTTGAAGAGTCCGAGCACGCCTTCGGGCGCCAGCACGACGAAGAGGACGAGGAGCACGCCGACGATCAGCACGTTCACCTCGCCGGAGATCGTCACGGTGATGACCTGCTGCAGCGTGGAGAGGATCAGCGCGCCGACGATCGGCCCGCCCCAGTGCGACATGCCGCCGATGATCGAGCCGCCGAGCGACGAGATGGTGTAGGCGAGGTTGAAGGTCGACGCCGGCTCGATGAAGCTGAGGTACATCGGCATGGGCGCGCCGCCCGCCGCCAGCAGCGCGCCGGAGATGACGCAGGCGAAGAGCTTCAGCTTGAGCGTCGGCACGCCGTTCGCCTCGGCCGCTTCCTCGCTGTCGCGCAGGGCGCGCAGCCCGCGGCCGATCCAGGAGTCCTGCACATAGCGCGCGACCGCCACCGAAACGACCGCCAGGATCGCCATCGTCGCGAAGAGCATGCGCGTATAGCTCGTGAAGGGCACCATCACTTCCGGGCGCTGCAGCTGCAGGCCGGTGGCGCCCCCGACGTAGCGCCAGTTGATCGCCAGCGTCTCCATGATGAAGACGACGGCGACCGTGGCGATGGCGAAGAAGATGCCGCGCAGGCGCAGCGTCAGCAGGCCCACGCCGAGCCCGAGCAGCCCGCCCATCGCCGCGCCGGCGACGATCTGCACCGCGAGCGGCGCGCCGATCGCCTTGAAGAGCACCACCGCCGTGTACGCGCCCACGCCGATGAAGGCCGGCGGGCCGAAGTTCACGTAGCCGGCGTAGCCGCCGAGGATGTTCCACGCCGTGGCGAGCACCACCGCCGTCAGCACGACATAAGCGGCGAAGAAGAAGTATTCGTTCACCGGGCTGAGCGAGATGCCGAGCGCGATGGCGAGGAAGACGACGGCGCCGATCCAGAATTTCATCGGCCGCTCATCTTCCAAAGAGTCCCTGTGGACGCACGCCGAGCACCAGGAGCAGCAGGCCGAATGCCACCGCCGGCGCCCACGAGGCGCCGAAGAACATGAGCACGATCGACTCGGCGATGCCGAGGATCAGGCCGGCGACCAGCGTTCCGGTCATGCTGCCCAGGCCCGCGAGCACCACCACGCAGAACGTGCGTCCGATATAGACCCGGTCCATCGACGGCTCGACCGGGCCGACGACGATCAGCATCGCGCCGGCCACCACGCTCACCGCGGTAGCGATGCCGAAGGCCCACTGCTTGATGCGCACCGGGTTCGCGCCCATCAGGCGCAGCGCCGGCTCGTCCTGCGCGACCGCCTTGATGGCGCGGCCGGTGAAGGTCTTCGACAGGTACAGCGCAAGGCCCACGGTGAGCACGATCGCCACCGTGAAGGCCATCAGCATGCGGTACGGGATGCGGTAGTCGCCGAGCTCGAGGCTGGTGCCGATGTACTCGGCGGCAACCGAGCGCTGGTCCGCGCCGAAGGCGAGGACCAGGCCGATCTCGATGATGAACGCGATGCCGAAGAAGAACGCGAGCCCCCGGACGCCCGCCTCGGTGCCGCGCCGCTCGAAGGTCTCGTAATAGAAGCGATAGAGCAGCACGCCGACGAAGAAAAAGACCGGCATCAGCACGATGCCCGACAGGATCGGATCGAGCCCCAGAGTGGCGACGAGATAGGTGATGTAGGAGCCGAGCACCATCACCGCCGGGTGCGCGACATTCGGCACGTCGAGCAGGCCGAAGGACACCGAGAGCCCCATGCTGACCGCGGCATAGAAGCCGCCGAGCAGGATGCCGAAGATCAGCGCTTCAAAAAGCAGATCCAGCGAAAACATCAGTGCTTGGTTCTTTTCGCCGCCCCCCTGTCAAGGGGGGAAGCGAGCGCCGCGAGCGGGAGGTTGCAGTTAAACGTGGTCTGTCCCTGTTTTCTGCTCTATATAACAAAACGGCGCGGGGTTGCCGCGCCGTTGTTTCGCTTCCTTCTTCCTTACGCCTTGCCCGCCGCTGCCTTGCGCGCCTTGTCGTAGGGCGTGATCGCGTCGCCGGTCTTGTACGCCTCCGGGTAGATGACGATCTGCTTGCCCGGGTTCCTGAACTGCTCGACGTCCTTGTCGACCACGCCGCGGAACTGCGCCTGCACCACGCGCGGGTTCGCCCACTCGCCGGTCTTGTCGTACTTGATCGGGCCGACGATGGTGCGCATCTCGTGCGTGCGCAGGTATTGCGCGAGCTTGGCGTCCTCGATGCTCTTCGTGCCGTTCACCGCCTGCTCGAGCATCTGGCCGATGGCGTAGTTGAACGGCGGCAGGTAGAAGCCGAGCGGATCCACCTTGGCTTCCTTCGCGCGAGCGGCGTAGCGCTTGAGGAAATCGTCGATGCCCGGGTACTTCATGCCCGGCACGTACGAGTTGTAGTTGGTGAAGCCGTTCATCAGGCTGCCGAGCGAGGCCATGATGGGCGTGAACTGCAGCCCGACCATGCCGCCGCCGATGATCTGCACCTGCGAGCCGACGCCGATCTCGTTCACCGCGCGCACGATGGCGACGGAGTCGTTCGGGTAGGACATGAAGAAGATCATCTCGGGCTTCGCCGCGCGGATGGAGCGGATGAGCGACGAGAAGTCGGTGGTCGTCGGCGGGTAGTTCTGGTCGTAGACCGACTTCAGGCCCGCCTTCTTGGCGAGCGTGCGTGCGCCGTTCGCCAGGTTCTGCGCGAATTCCTGGTCGGCGGCGAGCACCGCGATCGACTTCGCGCCCGCCTTCTGGCCGGCCTTGATGAAGCCGTCGGACCAGCTCGACGCGTCGTTCCACGGCGAGTTGTTGAACCACATGTCGTGCTGCACCTTGTGGTTCACCTGGAAGGAGAAGTTGCCCATCAGGAGCTTGTGGCGCTCCTTCACCATCGGCATGATCGGCGCGGTGGGGACGGTGCCGTACGGCGCGATGAGGAGGTCCACCTTGTCGACGTCGAGCAGCTTCGTGTAGATGCCCGGCACGTTGGCGGGGTTCGTCTGGTCGTCGTAGACGATGAACTCGACGCGCTTGCCGAGCAGGCCACCGCGCACGTTCACCTCGTCGACCCACATGCGCAGCGCGACGAGCGCCGCCTGGCCGCCGGCGCCGAGCGAGCCGGTCTGCGGCATGCTCATGCCGATCTTCACCGTGTTCGACTGCGCCCGCGCGCCGCGGAACGGCAGCGTGGACGTGAGCGCGGCGGCCCCCGCCGCCCCGAGGACCTTCCTGCGAGTGAAATTCATTTCGACCTCCTCCTCATTTGGCTACTTGCCGCGGGATTGTAGTCAATCTTCAAGAGGCGTGCGGCGTTTCCGCCCTGGATCGCCTCCCGTTCCGCCTTCGACAGCCCCTTCACCCCGTCGATGAACTCGACCGGCCGCTCCATTCCCATGTCGTACGGGTAGTCCGTGCCCAGCAGCACGTGGTCCGAGCCGAAGCGCGCGATGAGGTGGGCGAGCATGCCATGGTCGAAGGTGATGGTGTCGAAGTAGAAGCGCTCGAGGTACGACGAGGGCTTGCGCTTCATCTGGCCATGCGTGTCGGGCCGCGCCGTGTACGCGTGGTCCATGCGCGCCCAGTAGTGGGCGAGATAGCCACCGGCGTGCGGTAAGACAACCTTAAGCTTCGGATGGCGCTCCATCACGCCGTCGAAGATCAGGTGGCTCGTCGCCACCGTGGTCTCGAGCGGGTTGCCGATGATGTTCGAGAAGTAGTGATCCACCAGGCGTTCGCCCTGCGTGAAGCCGATCGGGTGCATGAAGAGAACGATGCCGAGCGCCTCCGCCTTGGCGAAGAACGCCTCGAGGTTGAGCTTCCCATCGGTGAGATCCATGCCGCGCACGCTGGGGTTGATCTCCACGCCGCGCATGCCCAGCTGCTTCACGCAGTGCTCGAGCTCCGACACGGCGAGCGACACATCCTGCAGCGGCACGGTGCCGAGCGCGACGAAGCGGTCCGGATGCTGCGCGACGATCTCGGCCAGGCGCTCGTTGATCTTGCGCGACAGCTCCTGCCCCATCCCCGGGTCGGTCCAGTAGTACGTCTGGTGCGGCGCGGGCGAGACGGCCTGGATGTCGACGCCCATCTTGTCCATCTCCTTCAGCCGCAGCGCGATGTCGGTGAGCTTCGCGCCGCGCTCCTTCCCCTGGTTCACGTTGGCCGCCCGGGTGGCGGCGTTCGAGTACACGGCCATCGGCTCGTGCTGCGCCGGGTTGAGCGGTGTCACTCTTTCCGCGACCTCGGCATTCAAATAGTGGCAATGGATGTCCACCCGCAGCGACCTGCCGCGTTTCTTGACTACGGCTCTCGATGACGAATGGGACGCCGGGGCGCAGCTGTACATCATTGTTGGACCCTTTGTGGAATTTCGGTGGATTCGAACTGTTTCTTCGGCAGGCAGGAGGACATGACCAGAACGCAGGAAACCGCTTCGCTTCGCACGCTGCGTCGTGCGCTGGCAACAGTGGGCAGCGAGGAGCGGTTGGCGGCGGAGCTGCACGTCTCGGTCGTGGACCTGTCGAGCTGGCTGGCGGGCGAGCGCATTGCGCCCAACGAGGTGTTCATCCGGGCGCTCGACATCGTGGCTAAAACACGCCGAGGTGCTGGGTAATCAGCGTTTCGTTGGTCCGCACCTGATCCACCGGGCCGCTGAAGGCGACACGCCCCGTATTCAGGATCGCGACCTCGTCGGCCAGGCTGAAGGCGAGCTGGATGTTCTGCTCGACGAGGACGATCGACTGCCCTTCGCTCTTCAGCCGCGCGATGGTCCTGCCCACCTCCGCCACGATGAGCGGCGCGAGTCCTTCGGAGGGCTCGTCCAGCAGCAGCACGCGCGGGTTGCCCATCAGCGCGCGCGCGATCGCGAGCATCTGCTGCTCGCCGCCGGACAACGAGCCGGCGTCCTGCGCATGGCGCTCTTTCAAGCGCGGGAACAGTTCGAACACGCGCTCGAGGCTCCAGGCGCCGCCGCGTTTCTGATGCGCGACGATCAGGTTCTCGCGCACGGTGAGGCGCGGGAAGACGCGCCGCCCCTGCGGCACGAG
>DATMIG010000341.1:0-4094 GCA_035554335.1 Burkholderiales bacterium | reverse complement strand
GCCATAGGAGTGCGTGTAGACGAGCGAGTCGGCGAGCAGCTTCTCCAGCGTCGCCGCGTCGGCATCGACCATTGCCTTGAAGCGCTGGTCTTCGAGCTAGCGGAGGGTGTCTTTATCCATAACGCCTCGAAATTGGGGTCAGACCCCAATTAAAAAATAAATGGGGTCTGACCCCAATTAAGTTTGCTTAGCCGTCGGCAATCGTGTTCTCGAGGATGCCGACCTTGTCGATCTCGATCTCGACCTTGTCGCCCGGCTTCATCCAGACCGGCGGATTGCGCCGCGCGCCGACGCCGCCCGGCGTGCCGGTGACGAGGACATCGCCCGGCTGCAGCGTGGTCCAGGTCGAGACGTACTCGATGATCTTCGGGATCTTGAAGATCATCTGCTCGGTGGTCGCCTTCTGCATGGTCTCGCCGTTCAGGCGGCACGAGAGCGTCATCTTGGTGTTGGGCGGAATGTCGTCGGCGGTCACCATCCAGGGGCCGAAGCCGCCGGTCTGCGTGAAGTTCTTGCCCGCGGTCCACTGGATGGTGTGGCGTTGCCAGTCGCGCACCGAGCCGTCGTTGTAGCAGCTGTAGCCCGCGATGTAGCTCCAGGAATCCTTCTGCGAGATGCGCCGGCCGGCCCGGCCGATGATCACCGCGATCTCGGCCTCATAGTCGAGGTTCTTCGATTCCTTCGGCCGGATGATCGGCTGCTTGTGGCCGACCTGCGATTCCGCGACGCGGATGAAGATCGCCGGCTGCTCGGTGTTGTCGCGCCCGGTCTCGACGACGTGGTCCTGGTAGTTCAGGCCGACGCAGAGGATCTTGCCGGGATTGGGGATCACCGGCAGCCAGGTGATGTCGCTCTCCTTGTAATCGGCCGGGGAGTTGAGGTGCTTCGCGGCCTCCGCGAAGCCGTTGCCGGTGATCAGCGAAAGGAGGTCCGGATACTGGTTGCCGATGTAGCGCTTCAGGTCGACAATCCCCTTGCCGGTGACGATGCCGTAACTCGTGCCCTGCGCGGTGCTAAACGTTGCGAGTTTCATAAATGTCGGTTCCTAAATTTGCTTTCAGCCACATGGGGATGTTCGTCGCCGATCTGGCGCGAATGCGGGATTTTTACACACGGGTCCTGGGTTTTACCGTCACGGACTCGGGCGAACTCGAAACGCCGCGCGGCCCGCTGCAGTTCGTCTTCCTCAGCCGCAACCCCGCGGAGCACCACCAGATCGTGCTGGCCACCGGCAAGCCGGCGGACCTCCCCTTCAATCCCATCAACCAGATCTCATTCCGCATGGCGGAATTTTCCGGGCTGCGCGAGATGTACCGCCGCGTGGTGAAGGAGAAGGTGAAGGAGCTCTACCCGGCCTCCCACGGCAACGCGCTCTCCGTCTACTTCCACGATCCCGAGGGCAACCGCATCGAGCTCTTCGTCGACACGCCGTGGTACGTCCAGCAGCCGCTGCGCATCCCGATGGACATGAACCTGTCCGACGACGAGCTCTGGAAGTGGGCCGAGACCGAGGCGCGCAAGCAGCCCGGCTTCAGGCCGGTGGAAGAATGGCGCGCCGAGATGGCGCGGCGCATGAATGCCTAGGGGATGACGGCGATCGCGTTCATCTCGATGAGGTAGTCCGGCGAGGTGAACTTGCTCACCTCGACCATCGTCGAGGCGGGCGGCGGCCCCTTGAAGTACTCGCGCCGCACTTTGTGGATGCGGTCGAACTGCTCCATGTTGCGCACATAGACGTCGACGCGGCAGATGTCGTCCATCGTGCCGCCCGCCGCCTCGACCGCCGCCTTCACGTTCTCGCAGACCTGCCGCGTCTGCGCCTCGATGTCGCCGATGCCGACCACCTTGCCGTCGGCGCCTTTGGCCACCATGCCGGAGATGAATACCAGTCGGCCCTTAGCCTCGACCTCGATCGCCTGCGCGAAGTGGCCGGAAGGGGCTGGCAGCTTCGGGCTGCGGATTTCTTTCTTGGGCATGAGAAATAGGGGTCAGGCCCCAATTATTTGAGGATGCGCAGCACTTCGTCGGACGACAACACGTCGCCGAACTGCTGGATCACGTTCTCGAGCGTGGCGCGGTGCTCCTCGTCGGAGAGCGCGGCGGTGCAGTCGGAGAGCATCACCACCTGGTAGTCGAGCATCATCGCGTCGCGCGCGGTGCATTCGCAGCAGACGTTGGTCTTGGTGCCCGCGATGAGCAGCGTGTCGATGCCGTGCTCCTTCAGCATCGAGCCGAGCCCGGAGGACTGGCCGATGAGCGCGCTGTAGCGGTTCTTCGTCGTGGCGAGATCGCCCGGCGCGACGCTGAGCTCGCCGTAGAGCCGCTGCAGGGGATCGCCCACGGTGAGCGCCTGCGCGGCGCGCTGGCGGTTTTGCGGTGCGACGAAGCTGCCGAAGAAGCGCTCCCAGTCGCGGCCGCCCGCTTCGTTCTGGTGGCACACCCAGATGACCGGCACGCGCAGCTTGCGCAGCTCCGCGGCGAGGCGGTTGATCGGCGCCACGATGCCGCGCGCCGCGGGCACCTCGACCGGCGCACCCTTCGCGACGAACGCGTTCTGCATGTCGATGACGATGAGCGCGGTGCGCCGCGGATCGAGGCGGTCGTAGATGTGCAGCCGCCCCCGGCGCTCGAGCACGCGGTCGATGATCGCCTGGCGGATCATCAGAATTTCTCCACCCACGGCCGCACGTCGAGCTCGAAGCTCCAGGCCGAGCGGTGCTGCCGGTACACCGCCAGGTAGGTTTCCGCGATGGCGTCGGGCTCCAGCATCCCGTCGGCGCCGCGCGCCCCGGCACGGGAGTCTCCGGCGGGGCGCAGGATGCCGCCGTCGATGACGAAGTGCGCGACGTGGATGTTCTTCGGCCCGAGCTCGCGCGCGAGGCTCTGCGCAAGCCCGCGCAGCGCGAACTTGCCCATCGCGAAAGGCGCCGACTCGGCGTAGCCCTTGACGCTCGCCGAAGCGCCGGTGAAGAAGAGGCTGCCGCGGCCGCGCTCGAGCATGCGCTTCACCGCCGCCTGCGCGACGAGGAACCCGCCGTACGCGGTGGTCATGATGGTCTTGCGCACTTCCTCCGCGTCGAGCTCGAGGAACGGGCCGCGGACGCGGTAGCTCGGGTTGTAGACGACGAGCTCGGGCGCCTCGAGCTGCGCGAAGAGCGCCTCGACCTGCCTGGCGTCGGTGACATCGCAGGCGATGGCCTTGGCATGCGTCTCCTGCACGAGAGCGCCGAGCTTGTCGGTCTTGCGCGCGGCCAGCGCGACGCGCATCCCGGCGCGGGCGCACTGGCGGGCGAGCGACGCCGACAGGCCGCTGCCTGCGCCGACGATTACTGCAAGCGGGTTAGGATTGCTCATGGACAAGTTCACCTATGTTGCCATGCCGATGCGCGTGGTGTTCGGCCCGGGTCGAGCCGCCGAGCTCGCCGCCGAAGTGGAGCGCCTCGGCGCGAAACGGCCCTTGCTTATTTCGACGCCGGGCCGTGCAGCGATGGTGCGCGGCGTCGCGAAGAACCTCGACGTGGCCGGGGTCTTCGACCAGGCGGTGATGCATACGCCGCTCGCGGTGGTGGAAGCGGCGCGCGAGATGGCGCGATCGGCAAATGCAGACTCCTGTATCGCGATCGGCGGCGGCTCGACGATCGGCTTCGGCAAGGCGATCGCGCTCAGCTCCTCGCTACCGGTGATCGCTGTGCCGACGACCTACTCGGGCTCCGAGATGACCACCATCTGGGGCATCTCCGAGGGCGGCGGCAAGAAGGTCGGTCGCGATCCCAAGGTGCTGCCGAAGGTCGTGATCTACGACCCGGAGCTCACGCTCGATCTGCCGCCGGCGACCGCGGCGGCGAGCGGCATGAACGCCATCGCGCATTGCGCCGAGGCGCTCTACGCGCACGACGGCAATCCGCTCAACAACGTGGTGGCGGAGGAGGGCATCCGCGCCCTGGCTGCCGCACTGCCCGCCGTCGTGCAGCGGCCGCGGGATATTGCCGGGAGGAGCGAGGCCCTATATGGGGCCTGGCTCGCCGGGCTTTCCATCAGCACCACCGGCAACGCGATCCACCACAAGCTCTGCCACGTCCTCGGCGGCTTCGGCC
>DATMIG010000340.1:0-1643 GCA_035554335.1 Burkholderiales bacterium | reverse complement strand
AGTCGGCGCCGCCACGCCAGCCGCCGGGCACGCGCCGGATGCCGTGCAGGCCGCTCTCAAGCCGCGAGCGCTGCACGTCGTGCCCCCTTCGCTCGAGCTCCGGCACCAGCGACTCGTAGCGCGAGCCCGCTTCGATCTGCGTCGGCCCGTTGCGGCTGCCGAAGTTCGGCAGATCGATCGCGCTCTGGATGTCGAGCTGCCAGTCGAGCACGCCGACCAGCGCCTTCGCCACGTAGTTGATGATGTTCGAGCCGCCCGGCGAGCCGACGACGAGCTGGAGATGCCGCTCGCCATCGAACACCATCGTCGGCGCCATGCTCGAGCGTGGACGCTTGCCCGGCGCGACCTGGTTCGCCGAGCCGGGCGTGAAATCGAAGTCGGTGAGCTCGTTGTTGAGCAGGAAGCCGCGCACCATGATGCGGCTGCCGAAGATGGTCTCGATGGTGGTGGTCATCGACACCGCGTCGCCGTCGCGCCCGACGATCGACAGGTGGCTGGTGCCGCCTTCCAGGTCGCCCGGCATGGCGATACGCAGCGAACGCTCGCCGATCAACGCGGCTCGCTTGTCCAGGTACGCGGGGCTCAGCAGGCGGGCGACGGGCACGGAAACGAAGGCGGGATCGCCGAGGTATCGGCCGCGATCGGCGTACGCGAGACGCCCGGCTTCGGCGAAGTAATGCACCGCCTGCGCCGACTGCGGGGGTGCGCTCGCGAACGGCGTGCGCTCCAGCATGCCGAGGATTTGCAGCACGGCGACGCCGCCGGAGCTCGGCGGCCCCATCGAGCAGATCATCCAGACGCGATACGGTCCGCAGACCGGCTCGCGCTCGACGGCGCGATAGCCCTTCATGTCCTCGACGGTGAGGTCACCCGCCTTCGCATTGGCGCGCACCGCGGCGACGAGATCGCGGGCGATGTCGCCGTCGTAGAAGGCTTCGGCGCCTTTCGCGGCGATCACGCGCAGCGTGGCGGCATATTCGCGGTTGACGATCGGCGCGTCCGGGGCGCGGTCGTAATACACGGCACGCGCACGCGGGTCGCTCCGCAGGTAAGTCTCCCCGGCGAGGAGCTCCCTCATGCGCGGCGTCGGCACGAAGCCCTTCTCCGCGATATCGATCGCCGGCTGGAAAAGATCGGCCCAGGGCAGGCGGCCATGCTTGGAATGCGCGAGCTCGAGCATGCGCAGCACGCCCGGCACGCCCACCGAGCGGCCGCCGACCGCGGCGGCATAGAAGCCGAGCGGCTTTCCGTTCTTGTCGAGGAAGCGGTCCGCTCGCGCGGCGGCGGGCGCCGTCTCGCGACCATCGTAGGTGCGGAGCTTCTTTTCCTTCTCCGACCAGTGCAGCAGGAACGCCCCGCCGCCGATGCCGGAGGATTCCGGCTCGACGAGCCCCAGCACCATCTGCACCGCAATGGCCGCGTCCACCGGCGAGCCGCCGCGCTTCAGGATGTCGTAGCCGGCATTCACGGCGAGCGGATGCGCCGCCGCCACCATGAACTCGCGCGCGGTGACCGCATCGCGCGCCTGCGCGGCGACGGCGATGAAAAGAACGCCGAAGACCGCGAAGCGGATCAAGGCTGCAGCAGGAGAAACTTGACGGTGAAGCTCGACGCGTCCTGCTCCTGCGCGCTCGCCACGCCAA
>DATMIG010000339.1:0-20240 GCA_035554335.1 Burkholderiales bacterium | reverse complement strand
CGGCGCCGAGGCGCTGTACGCGGACGTCGGCCACTTTGGCAAGCGGGCGGTGCGCATGGCGTGGTTCGGATTAGTCGCGCCCGCGCTGGTGCTGAACTACTTCGGCCAGGGGGCGCTGTTGATCGCGAACCCGAAGGCGCTCGACAATCCGTTTTATCTCTCGTATCCGCAGTGGGCGCTGTACCCGATGGTGGTGCTCGCCACGGCGGCGACCATCATCGCCTCGCAGGCAACGATCTCCGGCGCGTACTCGATGACACGGCAGGCGATCCAGCTGGGTTATCTGCCCCGCATGGATATCGAACACACGTCCGCCAGGGTCTTCGGGCAGATCTACATCCCGGCGGTGAACTGGATCCTGCTCGCCATCGTCGCGGCGGCGGTGATCGGCTTCGGCTCCTCCACCCGGCTGGCCAACGCATACGGCGTCGCGGTGATGGGCACGATGCTCGCGACCACCTTCCTCACGTTCTTCGTCATCCGCTATGGCTGGGGTTACCCACTATGGCTCTGCCTCATCGCCACCGGCTTCTTCATGCTGATCGAGCTGACCCTCTTTAGTGCGGCGCTGCTGAAAATTCACGAAGGCGGGTGGTTCCCGCTCGCGCTAGGCGCAGCGGTCTTCGTCGTCATGACGACCTGGCGGCGCGGGCGCGAAATCATGACCGAGCGCCTCAAGGCGGACAGCCTGCCGCTCGATGCGCTTCTCGAGTCGCTGCTACGCGAGCCGACGCGGCGCGTAGCCGGCACCGCGGTCTACCTCACGGCGAGCCCTGACGCGACACCGCAGGCGCTGCTGCATAGCCTCAAGCACTTCCAGGCGCTGCATGACCGCGTCGTGTTCCTCACCATCGAGTTCCGTGAGGTGCCGTGGGTTCCATTCGACGAACGCTTGGTCTGCGAGCGCCTCGGGGGCGCGTGCTGGCGTGTGCGCGTGCGCTACGGTTTCATGAACCGACCCGATATAACGCGCGCGCTCGAGCACTGCGGCGCGCTCGGGCTGGAGATCGATGCGATGGAGACATCCTATTTCGTCTCCCGCCAGCGCGTCGTACCGAGCGCCGGCCCCGGCGGCATGGCGCTCTGGCGTGAGCGCATCTTCGCCGCCATGGCACGCAACGCCGGCAACGTCACGGACTACTTCAACATCCCCGCCAACCGCGTGATTGAGCTCGGCACGCGAGTGCTGATCTAAGTTTAATAGGTCACGACCGAGCGGATCGACTTCCCGGCGTGCATCAGGTCGAACGCGTCGTTGATGCGGTCGAGCGGCAGCTGGTGCGTGATGAGATCGTCGATGTTGATCTTGCCGTCCATGTACCAGTCGACGATCTTCGGCACGTCGGTGCGGCCTCTCGCGCCGCCAAAGGCGGTGCCTTTCCAGACCCGGCCAGTAACCAGCTGGAACGGGCGCGTCTTGATTTCCTGACCGGAGCCCGCCACGCCGATGATGACGGACACGCCCCAGCCGCGATGGCAGCATTCGAGCGCCTGGCGCATCACGTCGACGTTGCCGATGCACTCGAAGCTGTAGTCGGCGCCGCCGCCGGTCAATTCCACCAGATGGGCGACGACATCGCCCTTCAGGTCCTTCGGATTGACGAAGTGCGTCAGGCCGAACTTGCGCGCGAGCGCTTCGCGCGCCGGGTTGAGATCGACGCCGACGATCATGTTGGCGCCGACCATGCGCGCGCCCTGCACGACGTTGAGGCCGATGCCGCCGAGGCCGAAGACGACGACGTTGGCGCCCGCCTCCACCTTGGCGGTGTTGATCACCGCGCCGATGCCGGTCGTCACGCCGCAGCCGATGTAGCAGACCTTGTCGAACGGGGCGTCCTCGCGGATCTTGGCAAGCGCGATCTCGGGCAGCACGGTGAAGTTGGCGAACGTCGAGCAGCCCATGTAATGGTGGATCGGCTTGCCGCCGATCGAGAAGCGGCTCGTGCCGTCGGGCATGACGCCCTTGCCCTGCGTCGCGCGGATGGCAGTGCAGAGATTGGTCTTGCGGGAAAGGCACGACTTGCACACCCGGCATTCTGGCGTGTAGAGCGGGATGACGTGGTCGCCTTTCTTGAGCGTGCTCACGCCGGGACCGACGTCGACCACGATGCCGGCGCCTTCGTGTCCGAGGATCGACGGGAACAGGCCTTCGGGATCGCCGCCGGAGCGGGTGAACTCGTCGGTGTGGCAGATGCCGGTGGCTTTGATCTCCACCAGCACTTCGCCGGCTTTGGGGCCGGCGAGCTGGACTTTCTCGATCGTGAGGGGCTTACCGGCTTCCCAGGCGACTGCCGCGCGTACGTCCATTAAAACCAACCCCCCGCTCGCAAAAGCCGCTCGCCTCCCCCCTTAGCAGGGGGGCGGCAAATGGCGGCCGGTGGAAGAGAAAAAAAGCTACTGCTTGGGAATCTTGGCGCGCTCGACGACGGCCGTCCACCGCTTCGTCTCGGAAGCGTAGAAATCGGCAAGCTCCTTCGGCGTGCTGGAGCGGCCGTCGACGCCGAGGTCGGCGAAGCGCTTTTGCACATCGGGCTCGGCCAGCGCCTTCACCAGCGCGCCATGGATCTTGTCGACCACGGGCTGCGGCGTCTTGGCGGGCGCGGCGAGCGCGTTCCACGACGCGACGTCGTAGCCCTTCACGCCGGCCTCGATCGCGGTCGGCACGTCGGGCAGGCCCGGGAAGCGCTTGCCGGCGGTGACGGCGAGCGCGCGCAGCTGTCCGGACTTGATCGCCGAGATGAGCGGCGCGATGAAGTCGACGGCGAGGTCGGTGGCACCCTGGCGCGTCGAGAGGATCACCTCGCCGGTCGTCTTGTGCGGCACGACCAGCGCGTCGATCCCCGCCATCGAGCGGAAGAGCTCGCCCGCGAGGTGCTGCGTGCCGCCGGGCGTGATGGTGGCGATGTTCATCTTGCCGGGGTTGGCCTTCGCGTACGCGAGCGCATCCTGCAGCGTCTTCAGGTTGCCGTCGGCGCGCGTGACGATGACCATGCTGAAGTAGCCGACGGTGGAGATCATCTCGAAGTCGGTCTCCGGGTCGTACGGCAGCTTTTTGAAAAGCGCCTTGCTCACGGCGTTGCCGTTGGTGAGCAGCAGGATCGTGTAGCCATCCGGCGTCGCGTGCGCGACGGTCTCGGAGGCGCGCACGCCGCCTGCGCCCGGCATGTTGTCGACGACGATCTGCTGGCCGAGCACCTCGCTCATCTTCGGCGCGATGGTGCGCGTCACGATGTCGGCGACGCCGCCCGGGCCGAACGGCAGCACGATGCGGACCGGTTTCTGCGGCCAGCTCTGGGCGCCGGCGATGGCCGGCAATAGTGCAACAAGCGGCGCCGCCAGCAGCGCCAGTAGCTTCTTCATTCGAACAGCTCCTCCACGCTAAAGCGCCTTGGGACGAGGCGCTGCTTATAGGCGCAGTCGATGGCCACCTCGAAGTTCGTGCGGTTGGCCTCGACGCCGTGCGGCAGCATCGGCGGATCCCCTGCGGCTTTCTTGCTCTCGACGAGAAGTCTATACACCTCGTCCGATTGCGTCTTGGGCATGGCGCTGCGCACCACGACGAGGTGGTTGAGCTGCACCGCCTGGTGCTTCTCGGCCCAGCGCCTGGCGGCGGCCTCGGGGTCGCGGATCACCGTCTTGAGCCGCGGATCGGCCGGCGGCACGGCGGCGACGATGGCTGCGTCGATCTCGCCGGCGAGCAGCATGCCGTTCAGGTCCTTGCCCGCCGGCGCGCGCTCCACGTTCGGCGGGTCCTCGAACTGGGCGACGTGCGCTTCCTCGAAGGTCACCCACTTCACCTTCGAGATGTCGATGCCATGGTCTTCCATCAGGATGCCGCGGATCCAGGCGCCGGTCGTCACGGAGTACGAGCGCACGCCGATGCGCTTGCCGTGCAGGTCCTCGGGCCTCAGGTCACCGCGTTCCGAGTTGTAGACGAGGTACGGATGCTGGAAGCGCGCCATCACCACGAACGGCAGCAGGCGGTACGGCACGCCGTGCGCTCTTCCGATGATGTAGGTCATGATCGCCATCTCGGCGACGTCGAACTCGTGGTTGCGCACCACGCGCTTGAAGTGCTGCGCCGCGCTGCCCTTCACTTCCGCGAAGTCGAACTTGTCCCTGCGCGTGAGGAACTGCTTCGTTACGGGATGTTCCCCCATGAGCGTTTTCAGCATTTCTCGACTACTCCTGCGGGTTGCCGATGCCGAGCTTCGATTCGATGTTCCGGATGCGTCGCCGCAGCCCGAAGTTCTGCGTAATGACGATGAACAGCAACGCCAACTGCACCAGCTGCACCCACGCGTCCATGATCACGTTCATTTGTTCCCCTCAGGACAATCTGCCGCGGCCATCGTTAATCCATTATTTTTTCGGCGCGATGCCCGCCATGAAGCGCCGGCGGATCAGCGCCGGATCGCGCTCGGTGACGCCGGCCGGCTTCGAGCCGTCGATGCGGGCGCCGATGAACCACGGGCCGTCGCCCTTCAAGGCGCGATCGATCAGCGCCTCGAAATGCGATTCGTCGCTCGCCCACTCGCTCTGCGCGAGCCCGGCGCCCTTGGCCATCGCGACGAGATCGACGGTGCTGGCGGTCAGCGACTTCTGCTTGCCGGTGATCTGATACATGCCGTTGTCGAAGGCGACGATGGCGAGGTTCTTCGGCGCCTGTGCGGCCACCGTGCCGAGCGCGCCGAGCTGCATGAGGATCGAGCCGTCGCCTTCGAGGACGAAAGTCCTGCGCCCGGGCTGCGCGATCGCCACGCCGAGCGCGATCGGCACCGCGAGGCCCATGCTGCCCAGCATGTAGAAGTTCTCCGCGCGCTGGCCGGCGGCCCACAGGTCGAAGTTGGTGTTGCCGATCCCGCCGATGACGGCCTCGTTGCCGAGCTTCTTCACCAGGCGGGAAGTCAGGTCGAAGCGATTCATTTCTTCGTCAGCAGCGGCGAAAGGATGATCGCCGCCGGCGCCTGCGTGGCATAAGCCTGCTTCGCCATGCTGTCGACGACGAACTCGACGTCAGCGTCGCGCTCGATGGCGAAATGCTCGATGCCGAGCGTCTGCAGAACGGGACGCATCGTCCGGCAGACGATGGCCTGGCCGAGCTGGTGGTCGCCGAGCGTGCCGCGCTCGGAGATCATCATCAGGAGCGGGATCTGGTAGGGCACCACCATCGACGCCAGCGCGTTCGGGATGGTGGCGAAGCCGCTCGTCTGCATCAGCGTGATGCCGCGCATCCCGGCCATCCAGGCGCCCGCGACGATGCCGACCGCCTCCTCCTCGCGCGCCGGGCAGATCACCTTGAAGAACGGATCGTCGTGCAGCGCCTGGATGAGCGGCGAGAGCACGTTGTCCGGGATGTACGTGACGAGGCGAACGTCGTTCGCCTTGAGCGCCTTGACGACCGACTGATGCCAGCTCATCTCGCGCCGGGGACGCGGCGCGTCTTCAGGAACTGCTCCAGCGTCTCGCCGCGGAAATGCGCCACCATCTCCGGGTTCGACACGCCCTTCGTGCGCGCGAGCTTCTCCAGGCAGAAGAAGCTCGCGCCGTAGTCCTGCATCGCCTTCCAGTCGAGGCGCTTCACCATGTCGCGCTCTTCGGGCGTGAGGCCCTCCATCGCCGCGTCCGGGTCCCGCAGGAAGAGCTCGCGCGTGGCTTTTCGGGTGAGCGAATGCAGGAAGCGGTTGAGACGCAGGCCCTTGGCGCTTTTCTCGAGGTCGAAAACGTATGCCATCTAAAAACAGGGACGTGGTCTGTCCCTGATTTCCGGGTTCGTTCGCGCGTTCATTCGAACAGGGCGACTGCCATGGCCGTCGTCATCGGCAAATAATAGTTCGAGTGCAGCTTTTTCGCGTCCGGCCGCAGCGCGCCGCGCATGATGAGCCACATCACCACCTCGGCCCCTTCGTTGCCGCCAAGGCGCGCGAAGTCGGCGATGGTCATCTTCGCCAGGCGCTCGGGATCGCGCTCGATGAGCTCGAGGAAGTCGCGGTCCCATTTCTCGTCGTTGAAGCCGGCGCGCTCGCCGATCATCTGGTGCGAGAGGCCGCCGGTGCCGACCATCGCCACCTTGAGCTCCCCGGGGAAGCTGCGGATCGCGCGGCCGATGGCCTGGCCGAGCCGGTAACAGCGCGCGGGCTTCGGCAGCGGATGCTGCAGCACATTCACGAAGAGCGGCACCACGCGCCCCGGCCAGTCGGGCGAGCTCGGCCACATCATGGTGAGCGGCGAATGCACGCCGTGGTCGAGCGGCAGGTCCTGGAAGATGGTGATGTCGAATTCGTCCTCGACCAGCGAGCGCGCCACGTGCCGCGCGAGCGGCGCGTGGCCCTTGAGCGGCGGGATGTTGCGCACGCCCAGGCCTTCGTCGGCGATCGAATACTCCTCGCTCACGCCGAGCGCGAACGTGGGGTACTGGTCGAAGAAGAAGGTGCTGGCGTGGTCGTTGTAGCAGAAGAAGAGCACATCGGGCTGCTTCTCCTCCAGCCACTTCGCCACCGCCTGGTAGCCCTGGAAGAGCGGCTTCCAGTCCGGATCGCTCTGCTTGCCCTTGTCGAACGCCATCGCGATCGTGGGCACATGCGAGGTGCCGATGCCGCCGATGATGCGAGCCATGGGCGGATTCTAAACATTTCGGGAACAGCACTGACTGCTCATCATCCTGCCGCGCTGGATGAGCGCCGCGCCCGCCACTCTAGGGGGATCGCTCCAGCTTCGCGCGAATGTCGGCGCGGTGCCCGGCCAGCCGGCGCAGGAACGCCGGGTTGCGCAAGAAGATGCGGTTGAAGTGGAAGTCGAACATCTCCTCGATCGCCGTGTCGGCGTCCCAGCCTTCCTCGACGATGCGATAGGCGGCGATCGCGTACCCCGTGCGGTCCTTGCCCTCCTCGCAGTGCACGAGCACCGGCGTGTGCTTCGGATCCGCGAGCGCGCGGCGCACGGCGGCGAGGAACAGGACGATCTCCTCCTCCCGCGGATAGGCGCCGACCATCGGAATGTGCACGTAGGCGATGCCGGTATCGCGCAGGTCCGGGAAATCGTCGTGCTCGTAGCGCAGGTTGATCACGGTCTTCACGCCGAGGCGCCGAAACGCCGCCGCGTCCTCGGGCTGCGCGCTGCGCCAGAGCCGGTCGTTCACCTTGCTGAAGTTGGCGACGCCGGCGATGCAGTCGTCGCAAGGGCGGCCGAGCGCGTGGCTCGGCTCGCCGGTCGGCCGCGTGGCGCAGCCGGCCGCGAGCATGGCAAGGGCGACGAAGGCCAGCCTAGCGGCGCACGACGTGGAGCACCTCGTTCCAGTCTTCCAGCCGGTACTGGTCGATGACGCCATGCACGAAGAACGCGTCGCCGCGCACGAATTCTTCCGCGGCCTCGCGGGAGGTGAAAACGCCGAGCGCCC
The DNA here is from genome assembly GCA_035554335.1 of Burkholderiales bacterium. GTDB lineage: Bacteria > Pseudomonadota > Gammaproteobacteria > Burkholderiales > SG8-39 > SCGC-AG-212-J23. The sequence goes on along the minus strand of DATMIG010000339.1, from coordinate 12,844 downwards.
CGGTCGGCGGATTGCCGTACGGCCCGGCCATCAGCAGCACGCCACGCGCATGGAATTCCTGGAGGCGTGCGACGTGCGCCGGATAGTGGGCCGCGGCCTTGGCCAGGCCCTCCGGCGTCACCTCGTAGAACATCAGGACCTTCACGGGAATCCGTAAAGCCGCGCGGGATTGTCGACCAGTATCTTATTCCGCAGCTCGGGGGTCGGCGCCATCTCGGCAAAGAGGTCCATCAGGTCGCCGTCGTTCGGCATGTGCTTGCCGACGTTCGGGTGCGGCCAGTCGGTGCCCCACAGGATGCGCTCCGGCGCCGCCTCGATCAGCTTGCGCGCGAACGGCACCGCGTCGCTGAACGGCGGCCCCATCGACGACACGCGCTCCGGTCCGCAAACCTTCACCCAGAAGCGCTCGTTCTTCATCCACTCGAGCAGCACCTTGAACGGCGGCTGATCGAGACCCTGCGCCGCCTTCACGCGTCCCATGTGGTCGATCACCATCGGCACGGGGATTTTCTTGAACAGGGCGTCGAACTCGACCAAGTCCGCGGCGTCGAGGTGCAGGATGAGATGCCAGCCCATCTCCTTCACTCGCGCCACCGTGCGCTGGAAGAACGCCATGTCGGGCCGCCCGCCGAGGTGCTTGACGAAGTTGAAGCGCACGCCGCGGATGCCGCCGTCGGCCATGTGCTTGAACTCCTTGTCGCCGTAGCTCTCGTCGATGATGGCCGTACCCCGGTACTTCCCGTTCGAGCGCGCGATGCCGTCGAGCGTCGCGCGCATGTCGGGGCCATGGCAGCTCGCGTGGACGATCACCGCCCTTTCTATGCCCAATATCTGGTGCAGGCGCTGGAGACCTTCAAACGGCGCATCCGGCGGGTGATACGCCGCCTTCGGGTCGTACGGAAACTTGGACGCCGGCCCGAAGATGTGGCAATGCGCGTCGCAGGCGAGCGGCGGCGGCCGGAAGCTGGGCTTCTTCGTGTTCGGATCCGGCGCCGCTGTCGATAATGCGGTGCTTTTCGTCATTTCGTTTTATTCTCGCACCACACCATGATCGCCCGCTCGCTCGTCGCGCTCCTCCTGGCCGCGCTTTCATCCGTCGCACAGGCACAGGCCTTTCCCATCCGTCCAGTCACCGTCATCGTTCCTTTCTCGCCCGGCACCGGCATCGACATCCTCGCGCGCGTGATCGCGCCGAAGCTCTCGGAGATGTGGCGCCAGCCGGTGGTGGTCGAGAACAAGGCCGGCGCGAGCGGCAACATCGGCACCGACCTCGTGGCGAAGGCCGACCCGGACGGCTACACGCTGATGGTGACGGTCAACACCTTCACCATCACGCCGTCGCTCATCCGCAACACGCCGTATAACGTGGTGAGCGACTTCACGCCGGTCGCCAAGATCGCCACGGCGACCTACTGCTTCGACGTCAATCCGAAGGTGTTCCCGGCGAAGGACATGCAGGAAACCATCGCCCTCATCAAGGCGAATCCCGGCAAGTACTTCTTCGCCTCGCCCGGCAACGGCACCCCGCACCACATCGGCATGGAGCTCCTCAAGCTCAGGCTCGGCCTGCAGGTGACCCACGTGCCGTACAAGGGCTTCGCCGGCGCGATGCAGGACCTGGTCGGTGGCCAGGTGCACATGATGTTCACGCTGATCCACTCGTCGATCCCGCACGCGCAGGCCGGGCGCATCCGCATCCTCGGCGTGACCGGCACCAAGCGCTCGCCGCAGTTTCCCGAGGCGCCCACGTTCCGCGAGCAGGGCATCGACTTCATGGACGACGTCGACGCGTGGTACGCGGTGATGGGCCCGGCGAAGCTGCCGGCGGACGTGCTGAAGAAGCTGAACGCCGACGTGAATGCCGTGATGGGCATGCCCGACGTGCAATCGGTCCTGCTGAAGCAGGGGCTGCACCCCACCACCAGCACGCCGGAAGCGCTTCACTCGCTCATCAAGTCCGACCTCGCGCGCTGGGCGAAAGTCATCGCCGAAGCGCGCATTACCGTCGATTAGGAAGGTGGACTAGATCGGCGCGAGCGTCATGTCGAGCAGCGCGAGCTGCCCTTTCGCAATCGCCTGCAGGCCACGGTCGATGGCAGCACGCACGTCGGCCGGATTGGTGACCTTCTCGCCGTAGCCGCCGTACGCCTGCGCGAGCTTCGCGTAGTCGACCGACGGCGCGATCGGCGTGCCGATCACGCGTCCGGCCTTCGCCGCCGCGCCCTGCGGGTAATAGTTCGACACGTCGCGCTTCTGCGAGAGGTATCCCGAGTTGTTGAACAACACGACGAGGATCGGCAGGTGGTGCTCCTGCGCCGCGCCGAACGAGCCGACCACCGGGTTGTAGTGGAAGGCGCCGTCGCCGATCGTGCAGATCACCGGCCGGTCGCGGTGCGAGTACTTCGCGCCGAGGGCGAGCGCGAGCCCGACGCCGAGGCCGCCGTAGCTGCCTTCGAAGGCCGATCCAGGACCCAGCTTCTCCAGGCGGTTATGCAGCTCCAGGCGGTGCGTGATGGTCTCGTTGACCACGATCGCGTCCCGCGGCAGCGCTTCGTTGAGCTGGTGGGCGACCCACGCCGTATCGATGACTTTCGGCATCGCGGGCGCCGCGGGGCGCGGCCTGGCCACGGGCTTCGCCGTCCGTTTCGGCACTCGCTTCGCAAGATCGCGCAGCGCATTCGTCACGTTGCCGGCGCCGATCACGTCGGCGCGGAAACCCCAGAACGGCAGGCGCGGATGCAGCGGATCCTCGCCCAGCACCAGCATCTTCTTGTCGACGATCTTGCTCGGCGGATGCCAGGGCAGCACGGACTCGACCAGCAGCACGACATCCGCGGCGCTCAGCGCGGCCGGCATCTCCTCGAAGATCACGCCGCCGTAGAGCGGATGATGGCGTGGGAAATTCAGATAGGTCGGCTGCCACGCCTCGAGCACCGGCGCGCCGAGCGTCTCGGCGAGCGCGACCAGCGCATCGACCGCGGCGGGATCGCGTCCGGCCTCTTCCGTGACGATGACCGGCGCCTTTGCCGCCTTCAGCGCGTCGGCCATCTGGGCCAGCGCGTCTGTGCCTACATCCGGCAAGGTGGGAAGCGTGGCGTGCGGCGGCTCGCCGACGAGCTCGGACACCATGTACTCGGTCGGCACGGAGACGAACACCGGTCCGCGCGGCGCGCTCAGCGCGAGCTGGCAGGCGCGCTGCATGGTCTGCGGCAGGATGCCCGGGTTATTGAGCGCGAAGCTCCACTTCACGCTCGACTTCATCAGCTCGGCCGGCCCGCCGAGATCGGTCAGGAGGCGCAGCCACTGGCGCCCGACCTTCTGCGACGGCGGCTCGGCGAAGCCGATCACCTCGCCGGCGAGGATCACCATCGGGATGCGCTCGTGCAGCGCGGCGCGCGCGATCATCGTCGTGTGCTGCGCGCCGACGGTGGTGTGCACCATGACGGCCGGCAGCTTGCCGGTCGCCTTCGCATACCCGACGGCCATGCCCATCGCCGTCTCTTCGTGGCGCGACGAGATGTAGCGCGGCGCCCACCACGAATCGGAGGCGAGCGCTTCCCAGAGCGGCGCCCAGTCGGATCCCGGCGAGGCGAAGATCGCCTCGACGCCCATCGCGCGCAGGCCACGCAGGATCGCCTGGGAGCCCGTAATGCCTGTCTTAGTGTCCAATGTTCAGCTCGGAAAGGAGTTTCGCGTAACGTGCGTATTGAGTTTGGACGTAGTCGGCGAACTGCTGCGGGGTCATGGGCTCCGCCAGGTTCACGGCGAGCGCCTTGAAGCGCTCGAGCACCTGCGGCTCCTTCATCACCTTCAGCACCTCGCGGTTCAGCCGCTCGACCACGTCCCGTGGCGTCCCTGCCGGCGCATAGAAGCCGAAGTGCGGACCGCCGTCCACGCCCTTGATGCCTTTCTCCTCCAGCGTCGGCACGTCGGGGAAGCCCGGATGGCGCACGGGACCCGCCACCGCGACCATTCGCAGCCTTCCGTCCTTTGCCGCAGGCAGGCCGACGCCCGGATCGAAGGCGAGATCGATCTGGCCGCCGAGCAGATCCTTCAGCGCCGGACCGGCGCCTTTGTACGGGATGTGGTTCATCGTGACGTGCGCTTCCCGGTTGAAGACTTCGGCCGCAATGTGCGGAGACGTCCCGTTGCCCGCCGAGCCATAGTTGAGCTTGCCCGGGTTCGCCCTGGCGTAGGCGAGGAATTCATCGAAGTTCTTTGCCGGGAAGCCGGGTCGCAGGAGCACATAGAGCGATACCGCGCCCGTCGCCGCTACGGGCGTCAGCGCCTTGGTCGGGTCGAGGTCCGCACGCTTGACGACGTGGGGCGCCGTCATCACGGCCGATCCCGGCGAGTAGACGATCGTGTAACCGTCCGGCTCCGAGCGGGCGACCGCCTCGAAGCCGATGTAGCCGTCGCCGCCGGCGCGGTTCTCGACCAGGAATGTCTGGCCGAGCGTTTCCGTGAGGCGCGCGGCCAGCACGCGCGCGGTGACGTCCGCCACGCCGCCGGGCGCGACATTGACGATCACGTGTACCGGCTTCGTGGGCCACTCCTCGGCTTTCGCCGCACCCACCGCGAGCGCCGCGAGGGCCATCAACAAAAGACGAACCATGATCATTCGATCTTGATGCCGGCCTGCTTGATCACCTTGCCCCACTTCTCGATCTCGGCGCGCACGTAATTGCCGAATTCCTGCGGCCGCTCGCCGCCGAGCTCGTAGCCGAGGTTCTGCGCGTCGTCGAGCATCTCCTTCGACTTGAGGATGCCGGCGATCTCGTGCTGCAGCCGGTCGATCACCGGCGCCGGCGTCCCCGCCGGCACGAAGATGCCGTTCCAGCCGATGGCGTCGATCGCCGGGAAGCCGGCCTCGGCCATCGTCGGCACGTCGCCGATGATGCCGATGCGGCGCGGGCCGGCGACGGCGAGGCCGCGGATCTTGCCGGACTTGATCGCGTCGCGGATCACGACCGGCGCGAGGTAGGCGGTATTCACATGGCCGCCGACGAGATCGGGGAACTCCGCGCCGATCGCCTTGTACGGAATCTCGCGCACCTGGATGCCGGTGGTGATCTTGAGGAGCTCGCCCGCCATCTGCGTGATCGCGCCGTTGCCGCCCGAGGCATAGGTGAGCTGGTTCGGCTTCGATCTTGCGAGCGCCACGTACTCCTTCACGCTGTGCGCCGGCACCGACGGATGCACCACCATCACGAGCGGCGTCGAGACGAGTCGCGTGACCGGCACGAGCTTCTCGTTCAGCTTGCAGCACTCGTCCGGCATCAGGATGTCGTTGAGCGCATTGTTCACCACCGCCTGGAAGAGCGTGTAGCCGTCCGGCGCCGAGCGCGCCGTCTCCCGGGCGCCGATCATGCTGTTGGCCCCGGGACGGTTGTCTACGATCACCGGCTGGCCGAGCGCCTCGGATAGTTTCGGCGCGATGCGCCGCGCGGTGACATCGACCGCGCTGCCGGGACCGGTGGGCACGATCCAGCGCAGCGGCTTGCTCGGATAAGGCGCCTGCGCCCATGCCGCAGCCATGTACAGCGCGGCGACGAAAACCAAAAGCCTCACGAATGCTCCTTCAGGAATTGCACGACCGCGGCGTTGAAGCCAGCGGGATTCTGGATGTTCGCTATGTGCGCCGCGCCCGGCACCGATGCATGGCGCGCGCCCGGCACTTTTGCCGCGAGCCCCGCCATCAGCGCCGGCGGCCCGCCCACCTTGTCCTCGGCACCGGAGAGGTAATGCGTCGGCACGCGGATCCTGCCGAGGTCCTTCTCGACGTCCATGCCGAGGAACGCGCCGACGCAGCCGAGATAGCCGTCCAGGGTCGTGCGCCGGATCATGGCGCGCACTTCGTCCAGCACGCCGGGGTTGCGAGCCTTGAAATCGTCGGAGAACCAGCGCTGCGCCGTCGGTTCGACGATGCTCTCCACGCCGTCCCTCTTCACCTTGTCGATGAGGCCGTGCCACATCGTGGCGAACTCGGGAACCATCTTCGCGCGACAGCAGACCGGCATCAGGCTGATCAAGCGCTCGCCGTGCGCGACGGCGGCAGCCTGCACTACGCCGCCGCCGAGCCCGAGGCCGACGAGATGCGTCTTCTGCACGCCCACCTGGTCCCACAGCCGGACCAGGTCCTCGACCAGCAACGCGATGCTGTAAGGCGGTGGCGTGGGCTCGCTGCCGCCCTGCCCGCGCAAGTCGTAGCGCAGCACGCGGAAATGCGGCGTGAGGGCCGGCATCTGCGCGTTCCACATCGTGGTGTCGTTCGCGATGCCGGTGACGAGCGTGACCCACGGCCCGCGCTCGCCGTCGACCCGGTAGTTGATTCTCATTTGATCCGCTTCGCCGCCTCCCGGGCGAGCGACAGATCGGCATGCTTATTCACGTCGATGGAAGCCTTGACGAGACCCAGCTCCTTCTGCAGGTCGATGTTCTTCTGCAGGGCGCCAAGGTCCGGCAGCATGTCGGGCGAGTGGTAGTAGTCGCCGTTCTGCCCGTCTTTCTTGAAGAGCCATTTGTCGAACGCAGCGGCGGGACGCTTGCTCACCTTGGAAGCGATCTCTACCGCTTCGGCGTGGTTCTTCGGATCCAGGTACCAGCGCACGGCGCGGATCGAGTCCTCCATGAAGTCGACCATCGCGGCGCGGTTCTTCTTGATCACGCCCTCGCGCGCCGCCCAGATGATCATCTGCGTGCGGCCGACGATTTCCTTCTGCGTGAAGAGCACGCGCCCCTTCGAGCGCAGCTCGGGGTCGAACGAGAACGGGATCACGCCCGGAATGGCGTCCGCCTTGCCGGAGAGGAGCGTCGGCTTCATGTTGGGGAAGGCGGTCTCGATGGTGTTCACGTCCTTGCGGTCGTCGAGTCCGTTCTTGCGCAGCGCCGCGCGCATGATGATGTCCACCGCGCTGCCGGCCACGTTCGTGGCCACCACCTTGCCCTTGAGATCCTTGATGCTCTTCACCGGGCCGTCCTTCATCACGAAGAACTCGTCGGTATAGTAGCCGTCGACGCCGTCCTGGAATTCGTCCGCGATCACGCGCAGGTCGTCCATGCCGGCGTTCTGCACCGCGATGGCGAGCGAGGCGAAGGCGAGGTCGGCGATCTCGAGCTCGTTGTTGGCGAGCGCGGTGATCATCTGCGGCGTGCCCTGGAAGTGCACCGCCTCGAAGGTGTACGACTTGCCGTTGTGCTTCGCGATGCCGTCCTTCTGGAACAAGAGCGACGCCCAGTTGGCGACCGGCACGACGTAGGCGACGCGAATCTTCACCGGCTGCTGGGCCGCCGCCCCCAGTGCCATGGCGCAGAGCGCCGTTCCGACGATCAGCCTTGTGATGCGCATGTTTCCTCCTCCGAATGGAAAAACGATTCTAAACGGTCGATGGCGCGGTGGCCTCCGGGTGCCAGGCGAGCAGCCGGCGCCGGATCGCCGCCATCACTTTGACGAGCGCATATCCTGCAATCGCAATCTCCACGATGCCGGCGAAGACGCCCGGCGAGTCCGCGAAGCGCGACGCGGTGATCATCGCGCCGCCGAGTCCCACGCCGCCCATCTTCATCTCGGCCACGATGCAGACGATGAGCGCGATCGGCAGCGAGACCTGCAGGCCGGTCATGATCTGCGGCAGCGCCGCCGGGAACACCACCTCGTGCAGCAGCTCTCGCTCGCTCGCACCGAGGTTACGCGCCGACCAGAGAAGGTGGCGCTCGACGCTCATCGTCGCGGCGATGGTGGCGGTGATCACCGGGAAGACGGCATCGAACACCACCATCGAGATCTTCGACAGGTCGTGGAACCCGAGCCAGAGCGTGATGATCGGCAGGAAGGCGATCTTCGGCATCGGGAAGCCGACGGAGATCAGCGGATCGAGCAGCCAGCGGGCGACGCGGTTGTAGGTCACGGCGAAGCCAAGCGCCAGTCCCAGCACGGTGGCGATGGCGAATCCGACCAGCGAACGATAGAGCGTCCACGCCAGGTTCTGCCACAGCTCGCCGGATGCGCCGTCCGCCCACATGCGCTCGAGCACGGTGGTGAGCTTCGGCAGCATGAAAGGCGTCACGGCGCCGCTGCGCGCGAAGGCTTCCCACGCGATGGCCAGCGCTGCAATGGACAGCCATGGTGCCAGCCGGTAGATCAGTCGCGCCATGCGAGCACCCGGTCGGCAAAGGCCTGGTAGATGCGGTCGGCGAAGAAGCCGAGGAAGGCAACGACCAGTACGACGGCGAACATCGCATCGTAGAGGCCGCCTTCGCCGAGGAAGCCGATGAGATAGCCGAGGCCCTTGCGCGCGACGATCAGCTCGCTGGACACCAATAGCACGAAGGAGAGCGCGAGCGCGCTTCGAATCCCGTTCAGCAGCTCGGGCAACGCGCTCGGCAGCACGACATCCAGGAGCACGCGCAGCCGGCTCGCGCCGAGGCTGCGCGCCGACCAGACGAGCTGCTGCTCGCACGAGCGGGCGCCGTTATACGCGGCGAGCGTCACCGGCAGCATGCAGCCGAGGAAGATGAGCAGGATCTTCGAGCCGTCGCCGAAGCCGAGCCACAGCGCCGTCACCGGAATCAGCGCGGACTTCGGCATCGGATAGAGCGCCTCGACGAGCGGCCCCATGAACGCCTCCACGCCGCGCCACCACGCCATCAGGATGCCGACCACCGCGCCGATGACGATGGCGAGCGCGAGCCCCGCCGATCCGCGCCAGAGCGACGCCGCGCCGTTCGACCAGAAATCGCCTTCCTTTGCCAGCCGCCACCCGGCAGAGGCGACATCCGAGAGCGAGGGCAGGACATCGCGCGATATGAGACCGAGCTGGACGACCGCTTCCCAGATCAAGGCGAGCAGAAGGAGCGGCAGGTACTTCATTGCGCCTTGATGGCCTCGTCACGGACAAGCCCCCAGATCTCGTCGACCTTCTCGCCGAAAGCCGGCGTGCGCGCGACGTGGGGATCGTTCTTGTCGAGCTTCACGTCTACGAGCGCCTTGACCTTCCCCGGCCGCGCGGACATGACGACCACGCGCTGCGCGAGGAGCACCGCCTCGTGCACGTCGTGCGTGACGAAGATGACCGTCTTCTGCGTTCGATGCCAGATGGCGAGCAACTCGGCCTGCATGAGGCTCCGCGTCTGCGCGTCGAGCGCGCCGAAGGGCTCGTCCATCAGCAGCATCTTCGGCTCGACCGCCAGCGTGCGGGCGAGCGCGGCGCGCTGCTTCATGCCGCCGGAGAGGTGGGAGGGGTAGCTTTCCTCGAAACCTTTCAGCCCGACCATGTCGATGTACTGCTGCGCGCGCTTCTCCTGCTCCTCGCGCGGCAGGCGCTGCTTCTGCAGGCCGTAGCGCACGTTGTCCTTCACCGTCTTCCAGGGAAAGAGCGCGAAATGCTGGAAGACGATGCCGCGGTCCGGGCCCGGCGCCGCCACCGGCGCGCCTTCGACGCGGATGGCGCCCTTCTCCACCGGCAGGAAGCCGCCGATCAGGTAGAGCAGCGTCGATTTGCCACAGCCCGACGGGCCGAGGAGCGCGACGAACTCGCGCGGCGCGATGGAGAGCGAGATGTCGTCGAGCGCCAACACGTCCCGGCCGCGCGCCGGCCGGTAGGTGTGCGACACGTGCTCGACGCTGATCACTTGACAGCTATCGCCGTGGAATCGAACATGAACATGTTCATTATCACTTAGCGCAGGCTCCCCGTGGCATCCCGAAAAGTAGCACTGATCACCGGCGCGGCGACCGGCATCGGCCGCAGCGCCACCCTGGCGCTCGCGCGCGCCGGCTACGACGTCGTCGTCAACTATGGCTCCAGCGAGGCCGCCGCGCGCGATACCGCCCGGGAGGCCGAGGCGCTCGGCGCCAAGACGCTCCTCGTGAAGTGCGACGTCTCCGACGAGAAAGGCGTGCGCGCGATGCTCGCGCAGGTGAAGGACAAGTTCGGCCGCCTCGACGTGCTCGTCAACAACGCCGGCACCACCGCGTCGTGGAAACCGAAGGACCTCGAGACGCTGTCGCTCGAGGAATGGGATCGCGTGTTCGCGGTCAACGTGCGCGGGCTGTTCCAGGTCACCCGCGCCGCCGCGCCGCTGCTCAAGGAAGCAAAGGGCTGCGTCGTGAACACCGCCAGCATCGTCGGCCTGCGCCCCGGCCCGCAGCCCCTGCCCTACGCCGCGAGCAAGGCGGCCGTCGTCAACATGACCAAGACGCTCGCCTGGAACCTCGGCCCCGAGATCCGCGTGAACGCCGTCGCCCCCGGCTGGATGGAAGGCGACTGGATGAAGCGCATGCTGAAGGACAAGTACGAGGACCTGATGGGCAAGCGTGCCAAGGCCACGCCGCTGAAGCGAGTAGTGACCGCGGACGACGTCGCCGAGACCATGATGTCGCTCATCCAGGGCAACCGCTTCGTCACCGGCGAGATCATCGTCATCGACGGCGGCTTCACCAGCTCCACCTGATATGGCACTGAAAGGCGTCGTCCCCTTCCCGCCCGAATTCGCGAAGCGCTACCGCGAGAAGGGCTACTGGCAGGACAAGTCGCTGGCGCAGGAATTCGACGCGGTGTTCAAGAAGTACGCAAACCGCGTCGCGCTGATCGACGGCGAGCGCGAGTACACGTACGCGGACATCGACCGCATCAGCGACAACCTGGCCCTCAACCTGCTCGAGCTCGGCCTCAAGCCGCTCGATCGCGTGGTGCCGGCGCTGCCGAACATCGCCGAGTTCGTGCTGCTCTACTTCGCGCTGCAGAAGATCAGCGGCATCCCGATCGCGGCGCTCGTCACGCACCGCTTCGCCGAGATCAACCAGTTCGTCCAGCTCTCCGGCGCGACGACGGTCGTCTATCCGGAGCGACAGAGCGACTTCGAGTTCGAGCCGATGATCAAGCGCGTGCAGGCCGAGAATCCGCACCTCAAGTTCGCCATCTCGCTGCCGAAGCTGAAGGAGCTCATCGAAAGGCCGGCGCAGCGGCCGCGGAGCGAACTGCAAAAGATAAAGATCGATCCGACCGATCCGTGCATCTTCCAGCTCTCGGGCGGCACGACCGGCATCCCGAAGCTCATCCCGCGCACGCACAACGATTACGCCTACAACTCCAAGACCGCCGCGCCGGTCTGCGGCGTGACGGGGGACTCCGTTCTCCTGTTGGCGCTGCCGATCGCCCATAACCTCCCGCTCGCCTGTCCCGGCATCCAGGGCTACTTCTTCCAGGGCGGAAGAGTGGTGCTCTCGCCGACCACGCGGCCGGAGGAGATGTTCAAGCTGATCGAGAAGCACCAGGTCACGCACATCAAGGTGGTGCCCGCGCTCCTCATCCGCCTGATCAACGATCCTTCGATCGGTCGTTTCGACTTGAGCTCGGTGAAGATCATCCAGTCCGGCGGCCAGCGCATGCAGCCGGAGGTGCGCCTGAGGACGCACCAGCTGATTCCCTCCTGCTTCGTGCAGGAGAACTTCGGCATGTCGGAGGGGATGCTGTTCTTCGTGCGCCTCGACGATCCGCAGGAAGTGAAGCTCGAGACCTGCGGCCGGCCGATCTGCGCCGACGACGAAGTGCTGCTGCTCGACGAGGACGACCGCGAGGTGCCGGAAGGCGGCGTCGGCGAGCTCACCTGCCGCGGGCCGTACACGCTGCGCGGCTACTTCGGCGTGCTCGAATACAACGCAAGACAATTCACCCGCGACGGCTTCTATCGCTCGGGCGATCTCATGCGCCGGCACCCGAGCGGCAACTACATCGTCGAAGGCCGCAAGAAGGACCTCATCAACCGCGGCGGCGAGAAGATCAGCTGCGAGGAAGTCGAGAACCTGATCCTGATGCATCCGGCGGTGCAGAACGTGGCCTGCGTGCCGGTTCCGGACGCGAACCTCGGCGAGAAGATGTGCGCCTGCCTGATCCTCAAGCCGGGGAAGCGGGTTGAGCTGCCGGAGCTCGTCGACTTCCTCAAGGGCAAGGAGATCGCGAAGTTCAAGCTGCCGGAGCGGATGCTCGTGGTGGACGACTTCCCCGTTTCCACGTTCGGCAAGGTGTCCAAGAAAGCGCTGTCGGAAATGGCGACCCAGCATGCGAATCATTGATCTGCACTGCTATCCGGGCACGCCGGAGTGGATCCAGTGCCAGGGCGTCTACGTGGAAGAGCTCGCGCGCTACTGGAAGCGCGACTGGTCCGGCAAGCCGGAAGATGCAGTCATCCAGGAATTCACCACCGCCGGCGTGGAGGCTTGCCTGGTGGCGCTGGATCTCGAGCTGACGATCAAGACCAAGCCCGTCGGCAACGACTACGTCCACGCCATGTGGAAGCGCCACCCGAAGCGCATCATCCAGTGCTGGGGCGCGCTCGATCCGTTCAAGAAGGACGTGGTCAAGGAAGCGGAGAAGGCGGTGAAGCAGTACGGCTTCCTCGGCTTCCATTTCCATCCCATCATGCAGCACTTCGCGGTCGATGACCCGCGGGCGCGGCCCATGTTTGACGCAATATCTTCATTAAATGCGGCCGTCATGATCGACGTCGGCACCACCGGCATGGGCGCCGGCATGCCGGGCGGGCATGGCGCGCTCATCCGTCATGCGCACCCCGCCTCCATCGATGCGCTGGCGGCGACCTTCCCGAAGCTGAAGATCGTCATGGCGCACCCCGGCTGGCCGTGGGTCGACGAGACGACGGCCGTCGCGCTCCATAAGGGCAACGTCTACTGGGAGATGTCCGGCTGGGCGCCGAAATATTTCCCGGGAAACCTGAAGGTCGACATCCGCGGCCGCCTGCAGGACAAGATCATGTTCGGCAGCGATTACCCCAGCATGCCGTACGAGCGCATCTTCCGCGAGTGGAACGAGCTCGGCTATAAACC
>DATMIG010000338.1:0-1858 GCA_035554335.1 Burkholderiales bacterium | reverse complement strand
TGGCCGCTGCGGCCGTCGCGCAGCAGAAGGGCGAGCAGCTCGTGCGGCGAGATGCCGCCGTACAGCGGCGCGATGAGCGGCTGCACGATGCCTGCCGTGCCGTCGAAGGCGCGCGCGTCGCTCCAATGCTCCATGAAGTGCGTGGCGGGCAGGTGCCAGGTGGTGAGCGCAGACGTTTCGTCGTCGTAGAGCGAGAGGTGGACGGACAGCGGCACGTGCGCCAGTAGGCCGCGGAAGTCCAAAGCGTCGTACGCCGGGTTGCCGCCGAGGATGATGAGGAGCTCCGTCGGCCCCTCGGCGAGCGCCTCGAGCGGCTCGGCCTTCACTTCGTCGACCGGCGGGATGTAAGAGACCGGTGCGCGCAGCTCGGCGTTCAGCCGATGGACCAGCGCGTGCGCCGCGGGCGAGAGCGATTCGCCGGCGAGGATCAGGCCCCGGTTCTGCTGCAGGTCGCGCCAGATCTTTTCGTTCGGATGCAGCAGCCATGCCTCGATCTCCGATACCCGCATGGCGTACCGGTGGTCGGCCATCGCTCCGGTGAGCGACGGCGCGCTCTCGAGCGCATAGAGGCGGACCATGCGGCCGTCGCGCGGCGTGCGCGCGGCGGCGAACTGGCGCGCATAGTTCAGGCGGAAGGGATGGTCGTCGAGGAAGCGGCTGTCGAGGCTGAGGATCGCACCCGCTTCTTCAATGCGCGCGATCGGCTCGAGCACCTGGCCGAAGGCGAGGCGCGCGCCTTCGTGGCTGCCGTCGCGGTGCAGGGGGTCCCAGCGATGGACGCGGGCGCCAGGCAAGCGCTGCTTCAGCGCTGTGAGCTGGGCGGCGAGCGTGGGCGAATCGCATGCGCCAAGGAGGATTCTCAATCCCTGGCCGCGGCGGGCTTCCAGCCGCGAAAGGGCGTCATTCAGGTCGCGCTCGAACTCGGCGCGCGTCGCCGGTTGCCCGCGCTTGCGAGGCGCCTTCGAGCGGTCGGGATCCCAGAGCTGGAGCACCGAGGCCTGGCCGTGCACGCTGGTCGAGCCGGTGCTGCCCGGGTGCGCGGGATTGCCCTCGACCTTGGTCGGGCGGCCGGTGTTCGATTCGACGAGCAGGCCTTCGGCAGCGCCGAGGAAGCTCGCCGCGCTCGCATAGAAGCGCGGCACGCCGGGCAGCTCGTTCTCGGGCTGGTGCGCATAAGGCACGATGCGCTCGGCTGGCGGAGTGCACCCCGCGCTCGCGAGCGCCGCCGACGCGGCGGACAGCTTGAGAAAGTCCCGGCGAGTCAGCTTTACCGATGGCATGTGGAGCAGTCGGTCAGGCGCTGCGTGGAATGCAGGTGCGGGTTCTCCTGCCGGGGCGCAGGGCCCATGTCGGTGACGAGCTGCGGCGGCCTGAGATGCGGTCCGGGATTGCGATGGCACTCCAGGCACCACTGCATCTCGAGCGAGGCGACGCGGTGGATGCGCGGCATGCGGTCCACCCGGCCGTGGCACTCGACGCAGCCGACGCCTTTCGCAACGTGGATGCTGTGGTCGAAGTAGACGAAGTCCGGCAGGTCGTGCACGCGCGCCCAGGCGATGGGCTTGCCGGTGCGGGCGCTTTGGCGCAACGGCTCGAGGATGGCCGCGTCGCTGAAGAGCTGCGAGTGGCAGGTGAGGCAGACCTGCGCGGAAGGAATGCCCGCGAAGGACGATTTCTCCACCGACCAGTGGCAGTAGCGGCAGTCGATGCCGTCGTCGCCCACATGGTGCTTGTGGCTGAACGGGATCGGCTGCTGCGGCGAAAGCGCCCCGCTGTGCGCCGGCAGCGCCTTGTAGAGCGTCACCCATACGACGGCGATGACGAGGACGATGGCGAGGAGGGCGAGCTTGAGCGCGAA
>DATMIG010000337.1:0-3986 GCA_035554335.1 Burkholderiales bacterium | reverse complement strand
CGAGAGCCATCTACTCCGCCTTTTGCTTGAGCAACTGTTTGACGCGTGCCACCAGCTCGGCCGCCGGCACGTCGGATTCCGACTGTTGCGCGAGATCCTTCACCTTGACCGCCTGGCGGGCGAATTCGTCCGCCCCGGCCGTGATCGCGACCCGGAATCCCTTGCGGTTCGCGTACTCGAACTGCTTGCCGATCTTCGCACGCTCGAGGTACACCTCGGTGTTCACGCCCTGCGCGCGCAGCTCGCCGGCGAGCTGAAGGTAGCGGCCGAGCGACGCCGGATCGAGCGTGGTGACCAGCACCTCGGCCGGCGTGCGCGCGAGGGGCTGCAGCAGGTTCGCCTCCTTCAACCGGGCGAAGAGCCGCGACAGCCCGATCGAGATGCCGACGCCGGGCAGGCGCGTGTTGGTGAAATAGCTCGCCAGGTCGTCGTACCGGCCGCCCGAGCAGATGCTGCCGATGTCCGGATGGTCGAGGAGCGTGGTCTCGTAGATCGTGCCGGTGTAGTAGTCGAGGCCGCGCACCACGCCGAGGTCGATGGCAAAGGCGTCGTCCGGCACGCCGAACTGGCGAATCGCCTCGACGATCTTCCGCAGCTCGTCGAGTCCCTGCGTATACAGCTCATTCCCGTACCCGAGCCCGCCCAAGAATTCGATCGTCTCCGCGGTCTGCCGCTTTGTGGCAATGACGCCGTACAGCTCGCCCGCAGCCGCGGCCGGCACGCCGTTCGCCTGCAATTCGGCGAGGATCGCGTGCCGGTCCTCCTTCTCCACCTTGTCCAGCGCACGCAGCACCGGCGTCGACGCCTCGTCGGACACGTCGAAGTGGCGCAGGATGCCCTTCAGCACCTTGCGGTTGTTGATGCGGATGACGAAGCGGCCGATCGCCATCTCGCGGAACACGCTGTGGATGACGGCCGGGATCTCGGCCTCGAAGAGCGGCGACAGCGTCTCGCGGCCGATGACGTCGATGTCGCACTGGTAGAACTCGCGGAAGCGGCCGCGCTTCACCTGCGGGTTCTCGCCGCGCCAGACGCGCTGGATCTGGTAGCGCCGGAACGGAAACGCGAGCTCGCGCTCGCGCATGGCGACGTAGCGCGCAAGCGGCACGGTGAGGTCGAAGCGCAGCGCGCCCTTGGCCGCCGCCTCGTCCTCGTCCTCGGCGGCGAGGCGCGAGAGGGCGTAGATCTCCTTCTCCGCGCCGCCCTTGGAGGTCAGCACCTCGATGCGCTCGGCCGAGGGGGTCTCGATCGGCAGGAAGCCGAAGCGCTCGAAGTTGCGGCGAACGAGATCGAGGAGCGCGTTGAACTGCAGCTGCTCCTGCGGCAAAAATTCCTGATCGAAGCCCTTCAGCAGGGCTGGGCGTACTTTGCGCACGGGTAGGTTATTTCGCTTCGACGTCGGCGGGGACGGCGTACTTTTCCTGCACGTATTTCTCGACGATCGCCTGGAACTCTTCCGCGATGCGATCGCCTTTCAGCGTGACCGTCTTTTTACCATCGACGTAGACCGGCGCAACCGGCACTTCGTTAGTGCCCGGCAGGCTGATGCCGATGTTCGCATGCTTCGACTCGCCCGGCCCGTTCACCACGCAGCCCATTACGGCGACGCGCATCTCTTCCACGCCCGGACGCGCCTCGCGCCAGACTGGCATCTGCACGCGCAGGTAGCTCTCGATCTTCTGCGCGAGCTCCTGGAAGTAGGTGCTCGTCGTGCGGCCGCAGCCCGGGCACGCGCTCACCATCGGCGTGAACGCGCGCAGTCCCATCGTCTGCAGGAGCTCCTGCGCCACCTGCACTTCGCGCGTGCGGCTGCCGCCCGGCTCGGGGGTAAGCGAGATGCGAATCGTGTCGCCGATGCCTTCCTGCAGCAGCACGCCCATCGCGGCGGAGGAGGCGACGATGCCCTTCGACCCCATGCCGGCTTCGGTGAGCCCCAAGTGCAGCGCGTATTCGCAGCGCTTCGCGAGGCTGCGATAGACGGCGATCAGGTCCTGCACCTGGCTCATCTTGCACGACAGCACGATCCGCTCGGCGGGAAGGCCCAGCTCCTCGGCCTGCCGCGCCGATTCCAGGGCGGAGCGGATGACCGCCTCGCGCATGACGTCGGTCGCATCGAGGGGATCTGCGCTGCGCGCATTCTCGTCCATCAGGCGCGCCAGCAGCTCCTGATCGAGGCTGCCCCAGTTCACGCCGATGCGCACCGGCTTCCCGTATTTCAGGGCGCAGTCGATCATGGTCGCGAACTGCTCGTCGCGCTTCGCACCCTTGCCGACGTTGCCGGGATTGATGCGGTACTTGGCGAGCGCGCGCGCGCAGTCGGGAAACTGCGCGAGCAGCTTGTGCCCGTTGAAATGGAAGTCGCCCACCAGCGGCACGCGGCAGCCGATCACGTCCAGGCGCTCGCGGATGTGCGGCACGGCAGCCGCGGCCTCCGGCGTGTTCACGGTGATGCGCACGATCTCGGAGCCGGCTCGCGAGAGCTCCTCCACCTGCTTCACGGTGGACTGCAGGTCCGCCGTGTCGGTGTTGGTCATCGACTGCACGACGATCGGCGCGCCGCCGCCGATCAGGACGTTGCCGACCTGAACCTGTCGGGAACGGCGACGAGTCATGGCAAGGTGAAGCGGGCGACGCCGGATTTCACATGCGGGGTGAGATCGACGGCGCGGTCGTTGTGTGTCACGTGAACCCGCGCCGGGTTGCCGATGACGAGCGTGAGCGGGCCGCGCGAGCGCACCACCCGCTCGGCGCCCGCCGCGTTGAGCGACGAGACGAGCATGCGGTCGTTCGCGTCCTTCACCTCGATCCACGCCTCCTCGTCGCAGCGGATCACGACGCGATTCGACCCGCCCGTGAGCGGCGCCACGACCTTGGCGGTGGCGACCTTCTCCGCGGCCGGCTTGGCTGGGGCGGGCGTCGGCGCCACCGCCACGGTCTCGATCCGGGCCGGCGTCACCTTGGCGGGCGGCTCGATCCTCGCCTGCTGCACCTTCGGCGCCGGTGCGGGCGCGGGCTGCGGCGCGACGGTCGCTTCGACGACCTTGGGTTGCGCGCGCGGCGCCGTGGCGATCGCGTTCGCCTTGGCGGCGGCCTGCGCGGCGCGCTTGGCCGCGGCGAGCTGCGCCGACTGGTTGTGCTCGCGATACCAGGAATAGCCGATGCCGGCGGCAATGACCAGCACGCCGAGCGACAGGCCCAGGTAGACGAAGGTCGAGTGGCGCGCGTTGTCGGAGAACGGCACCGGCTGGCTGTAGCGCGCGGCGAGCGTGCCGGCGTCGGGCGCGGCGAAGCGGCCCGAGATGCCATCGAGGAGCGGCTCGGGTTCGATCTTCAGCAGGCGGGCGTAGCTGCGCACCATCCCGCGCACGAAGGTGCCGCCGGGAAGCTGGTCGAACTTGTCCTGCTCGAGCGCCTCGAGCTGCCGCGGCGCGAACTTGAGCTGCTGCGCCACGTCCGAAATGGCCAGTCCGCGCTCCTCACGCGCACGGGCAAGCTGCGCTCCGATCGATTCAGTCAAAGGCGCCTCGCTGCAACGCTTGGTATTCCGGCGAGCCCGGGAAGCGCCGCCGCAACTGGTTGGCATAGCTCTGCTCCACCGCGCGCTCGCCCAACTTGCGTTCGATCCTCACCGCAAGCCAGAGCGACTCGGGACTGGGCGAAGCGAGCTTCAGGTGTCTGGAGACGAGCCGGCGCGCGTCGTCCATGTTGCCCTGCCGGTAGCGGATCTGCCCGAGCTCGAGCAGCGCCGTCGGATCGTCGGCGTCCAGTTTGAGGGCCCGCGCGAAGAACTGTTCCGCGTCCTTGGTGTTCTTCATTTTCTGGCTGCAGACGCCGGCGGCCGTGTAGGACCGTCCCGGCGCCGCGTACAGCGGGTTGCGGATCGCTTGCAGGAAGTAGCCGATCGACTCCTTCTCGCGGCTGGTCTGGCAAAGGAACCAGCCGTACGCATGGTTGATATCGGGATCGTTGGGCGAGAGCCGCAGCGC
>DATMIG010000336.1:0-4423 GCA_035554335.1 Burkholderiales bacterium | reverse complement strand
AACGGCAGCAGCCAGAACGACCAGTTGTTCAGCCGCGCGAACGCCATGTCGGGCGCGCCGATCATCATCGGGATCTGCCAGTTCGCAAATCCGACGAAGGCCGGCATGATCGCGCCGAAGATCATGATCAGGCCGTGCGAGGTGACGAGCTGGTTGTAGAAATCGGGATTCAGGTACTGCATCCCGGGATGGAACAGCTCCAGCCGGATGAGCAGCGCCATCACGCCGCCGACGAAGAACATGAAGCCGGCGAACCACAGGTACATGGTGCCGATGTCCTTGTGGTTGGTGGTCGTGACCCAGCGCATGAAGCCGCTGTAGGGCCCATGGTGCCCGTGGCCGTGATCGTCGTGGCCGTGTCCGTGATCGTGGGTGTCGACGACTGCGCTCATGTGATTTCCTTTACTTTCGGCGTGCTTTGACTTCGGCGGGCTGCACGATGCCCGACTTGTTGCCCCAGGAATTGCGCTCGTAGCTGATGACCGCGGCGATGTCGGTGTCCGAGAGCTGCTTGCCGAACGCCTGCATCGCGGTGCCGGGCTTGCCGTTCAGCACGATGTCCATATGGCCTTCCTTGGCACCGCCGACCACCTTGGAGCCGGCGAGCGGCGGGAAGGCGGGCGGCGTGCCGCGGCCGTTCGCCTGGTGGCACGCGACGCAGTTCGCGCCGTAGACCTTCTCGCCGCGCGCGATCAGCTCCTTCTCGTCCCACTTCTTGTTCACGTCCTCCGCCTGCGCGGCCTTCGCCTGGCTCTGCTGCGCGACCCACTTCGTATAGTCGTCGGCCGACACCACGCGCACCACGATCGGCATGAAGCCGTGTTCCTTGCCGCAGAGCTCGACGCACTGGCTGCGGAAGGTGCCGGTCACTTCCGGCCGGAACCACAGGTCGCGCAGGAACCCCGGGATCGCGTCCTGCTTCGCGCCGAACGCCGGCACCCACCAGGAATGGATCACGTCGGCGGCGGTGGTGATGACGCGGATCTTCTTGCCGACCGGCACGACGAGCTCGTTGTCGACCTCGAGCAGGTAGTTCTCGCCCTTCGGCGCCTTGTTCTCGATCTGCTCGCGCGGCGTGGCGAGCATGGAGACGAAGCTGATGCCCTCGCCTTCGCCCTTGATGTAGTCGTAGCCCCACTTCCACTGGTAGCCGGTGACCTTGATGGTGAGATCCGGCGACGAGGTGTCCTTCTGCGCGATCACGACCTTGGTCACCGGCCAGGCGATGATGACGAGGATGATCGCCGGGATGATGGTCCACAGCAGCTCGACCGTGGTGTTCTCGTGGAACTGCTCGGCGGGATGGCCCTTCGACTTGCGGTGCGCGTAGCACGCATAGAACATGAAGCCGAACACGCCGACGAAGATGACGATGATCAGCCACATCACGTACTGGTGCAGGTGGTCGATGTCGCGCGCGAGCTGCGAGCCCGGCGACTGGAAGTACCACGCGAGGGCATGCGCGTTCGTCGCCGCGGCGAATGCCGCGAGGCCGGCGAATGCCCGCAGTGTCGTCGAAAGGAGCCTGGATCCCCTCATGTCTTCTTCTTCCCGATCTAGATGAGTCTCTTTTTCAGCTCGGCGGCGAAGCGCACGCGCGCTTCCTCGTCGAGGTGCCGTCCTATCCTCAGCGTCTCTCGCGGCCCGCGCAGCAGCACGTTCGGGCCCTGCATCTCGACGCGCGCGCCGCGCGCGTCGAGCTCGTACCGCGCGATGCGCTCGGCGTCGCTTACCTCAACGCGCAGCCGGCCCGCGGCGAGCTCGATGCGCTCGTAGTCGGTGGCGTGCCGCGCCTGCAGCACGAACGCCGCGCCGAGCGCGATCACCTCGAGCCCGGCGAACGGCAGGATGAGCCACGCCCCCGCAATCGCAAAACCGATTCCTATTCCCAGTATCGCAACCGCCAACGCCGCGAACACGCATGCAAGCGCGCCCGGTGCAATCGAGCAATTCCGCTTGAGGAGCAGGCTGAAGTCGCGGCTTTCGCCCCGGAACGCCAACTCGAGGCTGGGCGTACTCACTGAGCGGCGTAACTTACCACAGCCGCTCGCGCACTCTCAAGGAATGCGCTTGAAAACACGGACTGTTTTGACCGACGTGTCGCGGGGCGCCGGCGTTGGTTTCCACGCATGGCCATAGACCACTTCGTAGGTGATTTGCGGCGTCGCTTCGAGAGCCGCGCGCAGCCGCTCGCCGAAGCGGCGCCCGGCGAGCCCGCGCGGACGGTCGGCGCGCGCGTTGGTTTGCCCGCTCGCGCGCAGGTCCTCGAGGAGGCGCGCGCCGCTGCGATAGTCGATCGTCAGGACTTCCATCTCCATCACCGGGCTCGTCAAGCCCGCGGCGACCAGCATGTCACCGAGGTCGTGCATGTCGATGAACGCGTGGACGCGGGAATCGGCGCCCGCGGCGCGCAGTTCCTTAAGCGTGTCCGGGCCGAGCGTGCTGAACATGACCAGGCCGTCAGGAACCAGCACGCGCGAAAACTCCCGGAATGCGGCCAGCGGATCGTTCAGCCAGTGCAGCGCCATGTTCGACCAGACGAGCTGGACCGATTCGCTCTCCAGCGGCAAGCGCTCCATGTCGGCCGAAAGCGAGAGGACGCCGCGCCGCCGCCACCGATCGAGGAACCCGGCACGCGGCAGCATCGGCAGCGCGTAGTCGAGGGCGATCACCTCGGCGCCGCGGTAGTGCGCGCCGAGCGCGCGCGCATCGCGACCGGTGCCGCTGCCGGCGTCGAGGATGCGGCGCGGCGCGAGCTTCACGTACTCCAGGCGCTCGCGCAGCCGGTCCGCTACCTCGCT
Organism: Burkholderiales bacterium; assembly: GCA_035554335.1. Taxonomy (GTDB): domain Bacteria; phylum Pseudomonadota; class Gammaproteobacteria; order Burkholderiales; family SG8-39; genus SCGC-AG-212-J23. The sequence continues at coordinate 1,622 of DATMIG010000336.1, read as the reverse complement.
CTCCAGCCGCGCGGCCGGTTCGTACCCCGCGGCGGCGCGCCCGAAGCGGCGGCGCGCCGCGCGCGCGTCAATTGCGCCCGAGCGCTCGCTCAAGCGCGGCGGCGACCGCGAGCGTGTGGCGGTCGGTGCCCGCCGTGCCGCAGACCATCAGGCCCACCGGTCCGCTGCCCGGCTCGTGGCACGGCACGCTCGCCGCGCAGCCGTCGAGGAAATTGATGAGGCCGGGGTTGCGCAGGATGTGCATGTTCCAGCGCACGTAGTCGTCCATGCTGGCTTCGGTCTGCGCGATGGTGGGCGCCACACACGCGACGGTCGGCATCACGATCGCGTCGTAGGGCGCGGCGAGCGCCTCGATCTCGCGCATGAACGACGCGCGCAGGTCGGCCAGCGCGATGTAGTCCGACGCCGTGAACTCCTTGCCGAGCAGGATGCGCTTGCCGACGCGCTCGTCGTACTCGCTCAGCCGGTCGAGGTACGGCCGATGGATGTAGTAGGCCTCGGCGCCGGCGTAGCCGCCGCCCTTGAAGTAATCCGCCTGCCGGTCGAATGCCGGCACCGCGACTTCCTCGATGCGCGCCCCGAGCTTCGAGAAGCGCGTCAATGCCGCCTGGAACGCCTTGGACACGGTGTCGTCCAGGCCCTCCAGCACGGAAGAGCGCGGCACGAGCAGTCGCAGCCCTTTCGCATCCATCAACGGCAAGGGCGCCGGCGCTTCCCCGGCGAGGATCGCGTCATAAGTCGCGCAGCACGCCACCGAGTTGGCGATCGGGCCGATGGAATCGAGCGTGAGCGACAGCGGGAAGGCGCCTTCGCGCGGCACGCGGCTCGCGGTGGGCTTCCAGCCGGTCACGCCGCACAGCGCTGACGGGCCGCGGATCGAGCCGCGCGTATCCGAACCGAGCGCCATCACGCACATGCCGTCGGCCTGCGCCACCGCGCCGCCGGACGTGGAGCCGCCCGGCACGCGGCCGCTCTTGCGGTCCCAGGGGTTCTTCGGCGTGCCGTAGTGCGGGTTGAGTCCCACGCCGCCGAAGGCGAACTCCACCATATTGGTACGGCCGACGAAGATCGCCCCGGCCGCGCGCAGGCGGGCGACGGCCGGCGCGTCCTCCTTGGCTTGCCTCGAAAGAACCTTGGACCCGGCGCGCGTTACATCGCCCGCCACGTCGAAGAGGTCCTTGAGCGAAACCGGCAGGCCGTCGATGGCCGAGCGCCGCACGCCCGCTTTTCTCAGGCGGTCGCAGTGATCGGCCTCGGCGCGCGCGGCGTCGGCATAGACCTTCATGAAGGCGCGCTTTCCTTCTCCGTCCGGCGCGGCGATGCGAGCGAGCGCCTGCTCAACGAGCTCGCGGCTCGACGTGCGCCCGGCGTCGAGCTCGCGCGTTAGCTGGGCTACAGTCCACATAGGGGGGCGACGATAGCATGAGGGTTCTGTTCGGCGGGAGCTGCTTTCTCTGCCGCGGCCGCGCCGACGATCTGATCTGCGCCGACTGCGACGCCGACCTGCCCCGCCTTGACTTTCCGCTCTGTCCGCGCTGCGCGCTCGCCTCGCCGGGCGGTGCGGTCTGCGGCCGCTGCCTGTCGAGCGCACCCCACTACGACAACACGCGCGCTGCCGTGGC
>DATMIG010000335.1:0-4417 GCA_035554335.1 Burkholderiales bacterium | reverse complement strand
ATGGAGCACAACGGGCTCCAGCCGTCGAACGGGCCGGTGATCGTCAATGGCGCCACGGGCGGCGTCGGCTCGATCGCCATCGCCATGCTCGCCAGGCTCGGCTACCACGTCGTCGCGCTCACCGGGAAGGAAAGCGAGTCGGACTGGCTGAAGAAGCTCGGCGCGAAGGAAGTCCTGCTGCGCCAGGGTTTGAATCTCGAAAAAATCAAACCGCTGGACAAGGCCACCTGGGCCGGCGCGGTCGACAACCTCGGCGGCCCGGTGCTCGCGTGGATGGCGAGCACGATGAAGGACAACGGCGTCATCGCCTCCATCGGGCTCGCGGCGAGCCCGCAGCTCAACACCTGGGTGATGCCGTTTATCCTGCGCGGCGCGAGTCTGCTCGGCATCAACTCGGGAGACAGCTCGAACGACATCCGCGACGCCGTGTGGAAGCGCATGGCGACGGACCTGAAGCCGCCGCTCCTCAAGGAGATGGCGCGCACCATTCCCCTCCGGGAGCTGCCCGGCGTGTTCGACGACTTCATCAACGCCAAAGTGAGCCGGCGGGTGGTGGTCGACCTGACGGAATAACGGCATGTCGACGGCGAGCGAGCTGCCGCAGAAGCGCGTGCTCGTCGTCGACGATTCCCGTTTCGTTCGCGCGACATTCGCCGCGGTGCTGAAGGCGGTGCTGCCGGTGCGCGAGGAGGCCGACGGCGAGGCGGCGTGGAAGGCGCTGCAGGAAGATCCTTCGATCGTGCTCGTCTTCACCGACCTCGACATGCCGAAGCTCGACGGCTTCGGGCTGCTCACGCGCATCCGCGCGGCGGCCGACGAGCGTGTGAAGAAGCTGCCGGTGGTGGTGATCTCGGGGGCAGAGCAGGCCGGCGTCAAGGAGAAGGCGCGCGCGGCCGGCGCCAACGACTTCATCAGCAAGACCGCCGATCCGCCCGAGCTCCTCGCGCGCCTCGACAACGTGTTGAAGGTCGTCACCGCCAACGAGGCCGAGGCGACCCATGATCCGCTCACCGGCGCGTTGACGGCGAGCTACCTGCGCACCGAGAGCGACAAGCGCTTCTCGTATGCCAAGCGGCACGACGGCGAGCTTTCCATCATGGCGCTTCGCATCGACACCGCGGGCGACATCGTGCGCACGGCGGGCCGCGACGCCGCGGAGCAGCTGATCGCGCGCATCGCCAAGCTGGTGATGGGGCAGGTGCGCACCGAGGATTCCGTGGCGCGCACGGCGGCGGCGACCTTCATGGTCGTCTCGCCGGGCACCGCGGCGGCGCAGATGCTGCAGCTCGCGAAGCGGCTGCAAGCGCAGCTGCAGCAGGCGAAGGTCGCGTACGCGGGGCAGCAGCTCAAGATCGCCGCGAGCTACGGCGTCTCCTCGATCCACGTCGACACGGTGAACTCGGTCGACGAGCTGATGGGGCTCGCCACCAAGCGGCTCGACGGCGGCTCGTTCACGCTGCCGGCCGAGACGCTGCCGGCGGAAATCGACCAGGCGCTGCGCGTGCTGGAGCACGTCGACGGCTCCGTGCTCGGCGAGGTGAGCCAGGAGATCCTCGAGCGGCTGCAGCGCATCGCGAAGGCGATCCAGGCAAAGCGGAGTTGAGCTCATGACCACGTACCGCGAATTCCACCGGCGCTCGCTCGACGATCGCGACGCTTTTTGGCGCGAGGAGGCGAAGCTGATCGACTGGTATCGCCCGTTCGAGCGCGTGCTCGACTATTCCCGGCCGCCGTTCGCGCGCTGGTTCGTCGGCGGCGAGACGAACCTCTGCCACAACGCGGTAGACCGGCACCTGGCGAAGCGCGGCGAGCAGAAGGCGCTGGTCTGGATCTCGACCGAGGTGGATGCGAAGCGCGAGTTCACCTACCGGGAGCTGCACGCCGAGGTGAACCGAGTCGCGGCGATGATGCAGTCGCTCGGTGTGAAGCGCGGCGACCGCGTCATCATCTACATGCCGATGGTGCCCGAGGCGGCGTTCGCCATGCTCGCCTGCGCGCGCCTCGGCGCGATCCATTCGGTGGTGTTCGGCGGCTTCGCGGCCGCCAGCCTCGCGGCGCGCATCGACGATGCGAAGCCCGCGCTGATGATCACCGCCGACGGCGGCAGCCGCATGGGCAAGACCGTGCTCTACAAGTCGCTGGTCGACGAGTCGCTCAAGCTGGCGAAGCACGCGCCGCAGAACGTACTCATCTTCCGCCGCGGGCTGGACGAGAAGATGCCAACGGTGCCCGGCCGCGACGTCGACTGGGAGACGCTCGCCAGAGACTTCGCCGGCGCCACCGTCTCGTGCGCGTGGATGGAATCGAGCGCGCCCTCGTACATCCTGTTCACCTCGGGCACCACCGGCCGGCCGAAAGGCGTGCAGCGCGACATCGGCGGCTATGCGGTGGCGCTCGCCTCGTCGATGAAGCGCATCTTCTGCGGCGAGGCCGGCGAGACCATGTTCACCACCTCGGACATCGGCTGGGTGGTCGGGCACTCGTACATCATTTACGGCCCGCTCATCGCCGGCATGACGACCCTCATGTACGAGGGCGTGCCGATCCGCCCCGACGCGGGCGTGTGGTGGAAGATGGTGCAGGACTACAAGGTGTCGGTGATGTTCTCGGCGCCGACCGCGATCCGCGTGCTGAAGAAGCACGACGTGTCCTTCATCCGCAAGTACAACCTTTCATCCCTGAAGCACCTTTTCCTCGCCGGCGAGCCGCTCGACGAGCCGACGCATCGATGGATCAGCGAGGCGCTGGGGCGGCCGGTGATCGACCATTACTGGCAGACCGAAACCGGCTGGCCGCTCCTCTCGGCGCATCCCGGCGTCGAGAAGACGCCGCTCAAGATGGGCTCGCCGAGCTTCCCGGTCTACGGCTACGACGTGCGCCTGCTGCACGAGCAGACCGGGCAACCGGTGGCCGACGGCGAGAAGGGCGTGGTCGCCATCTCGCCGCCGCTGCCGCCGGGCTGCATGTCGACCGTCTGGGGCGACGACGAGCGCTTCGTCAACACCTATTTCCGCGACTTCAAGAACCAGCTGATCTACTCGACGTTCGACTGGGGCATCCGCGACAAGGACGGCTACTACTTCATCCTCGGCCGCACCGACGACGTGATCAACGTCGCCGGCCACCGCCTGGGGACGCGCGAGATCGAGGAGGCGGTGAACATGCATCCCAACGTCGCGGAGTGCGCGGTGGTGGGCGTCGCCGACCCGCTGAAGGGCCAGATGCCGCTCGCTTTCGCGGTTTTGAAGGATGCCGGGAACAAAACCAGCGCCGAAGACGTTATGCAGACCGTGGACAGGCAGCTCGGCGCGATCGCGCGCCCGAAGGCCGTGCATTTCGTGACGCTGCTGCCGAAGACGCGCTCCGGCAAGACGCTGCGCCGCTCGATCCAGGCCCTCGCCGAGGGCCGCGACCCGGGCGACTTGACTACAATCGAAGACCCCAACGCACTCGAACAGATAAGACAAGCCCTGCAGACATGAAACAAAGACCGATGCTCACGCTCGACGACTGCCGCAAGATCAGCGCCGCCGCCGAGGCCGAGGCGAGGAAGAACAACTGGATCGTGTCCGTCGCCATCCTCGACGACGGCGGCCATCTCCTTCACCTCATCCGCATGGACGGCGCTTCGCCGTTCAACGCGCGCACCGCGATCGCGAAGGGCAAGACGGCGGCCGAAACGCGCCGCTCCACGCTCGTCTGGGAAGACCGCATCAAGGGCGGCCGCCACTCCATGCTCGGCATGCCGAAGATCACGCCGGTGCAGGGCGGGCTGCCGATCGTGGTGGACGGCACCTGCATCGGAGGCGTCGGTGTGTCCGGCGTGCAGTCGCACGAGGACGAGCAGATCGCGAAGGCCGGCATCGACGCCCTGAAATAGCTTTTTCACCCACCGTAGGGAGGAGCCATGAAGCGTTTCGCCTTCGCAGCTGCCGCATTTGCGCTCGCCATGAGCGCGCAGGCCCAGCAACCGAACCCGATGGACAACGTGCCGGACAAGATGCCGAACGACATCCCGTATGGCGCGCCGGTGTCGCTCGCCACGGCACAGCACGCGCTCAATGCCGCCCTTGCCGAGTCGACCAAGCGCGGCTGGAAGCTGAACGTCGCGGTGGTCGACTCCGGCGCGAACCTCGTCGCCTTCGCCCGCCAGGACGGCGCCCAGCTCGGCTCGATCCAGATCGCGGAGCACAAGGCGCGCGCGGCGGCCAAGTACCGGCGCGAGACCAAGGCCTTCGAGGCGGGCGTGCAGGGCGGCAACACCTACCTGCTCACGCTGGACGACGTGATCGCCTCGCGCGGCGGCATCCTGCTGATGGACGGCGGCAAGATCGTCGGCGCCATCGGCTGCTCCGGCGGCACCGGCTCGCAGGACGAGGTGGTCTGCAAGGCCGGCGCCAACGCGGTCAACAAGTGA
>DATMIG010000334.1:0-3244 GCA_035554335.1 Burkholderiales bacterium | reverse complement strand
CCACAGCATGGCCGAGGTGCCCCACAGGAGGACGATGCCGCCGGCCCAGCGCGCGACGCTGCGCATCGGCGTGAACGGCGTGAAGAAGATGAGATAGAGCCACGCGACCAGCAGCGCTAGCGCGACGAGCACGGCCAGCAGCTGGAACTCCATGTCGAACCCCGGCGCGATGCGCGAGAAGTTGCGCGAGATCGGGGCGGGCTCGCCGGTCAGCATCGCCACGTAGCCGACCCAGACGAAGCCGGTGAAGAAGGCGAACGTGATCACGCCGAACCAGTCGAGCGCCGCGATCGCGCCGCGGCGCAGCGTGAACACGCCGTGCGCGGCGAGGAGCGCGAGTGGTGCGAGCATCGGCACCAGGTTCTCGTTGGACGTCGATCCCCACAGGATCAAGAGCGTCGCCATGGCGACCACCGCGACCGCCGGCACGAAGAGCCGCAGCTCGCGCCAGTGCCGCCGCAGCGACCAGGCGCTCCATAGGGCAAGCGGCCACGCCGGCCAGGCAAACCAGCTCGCCGTGGTGAAGAAGTGCCGCAGGTTGCCCTGCCGCGTGTCGTCGCGCAGCCACTCGAGCGCCCACCACTCGTGGAAGAGCGCGGGCGAGCGGCGCGCGAGGGCGAGCGGCCAGGCGACGGCGATGACGACCCCGACGAGGAGCGAGACCGCGAGAAAGGCGAGACCGCTGCGATTGCGCCACTCCGGCGCGACAAAGTGCGCGGCGATCACCGCGATCGCCATGCCGACCGGCACCGCCCAGCTCGAGGAGAGAAACGCCACGCCGAGGGCGACGCCGAAAGCGAGGCCCGACGCGATGGGTCGCGTGGCGGCATGCGGCAGCGCGGCCAGCGCGCCGCACATCGCGGCGAGCGCGGCGAGCTCGGGCAGCGCCTCGTGCGCATAGACGAGAAGCCCGACGCTGCCGAGCAGGATGAGGAACGCCGCGCCCGCCGCCGTGCGGCGGGCATCGGGATCTTCTAGCGCGGTCCATTCCCGCTCGGCGCGATAGATGAGCATGAAGGCCGCCGCGACGAAGGCGCCGCTCGCGATGCGCGCCGCGGCATGGAACTCGAACGCCCAGCCGAAGAGCTTGCCGAAGAGAAGCGCCACCCAGTGGTAGAGCGGCTGGTCGGAGAGCCAGGGCATGCCCGCCACGCGCGGCACGATGAAGTCGCCGCTCGTCGCCATGCCGTGCACGATGGAGAGCGCGATCGCGTCCTGCGTCTTCCACAGGTCGTGGAAGGCGAGGCCCGGCACGATGAAGGCGAGCCCCATCACCGCGAGGCCCGCGGGCGGGGGAGGCAGCGTGAGCCGGGGCAGCACCCCGGCGGTTACTTGGACTTCTTGGTGTAGCGGCGCTTGAACTTCTCGACCCGGCCGGCGGTGTCGACGATCTTCTGCTTGCCGGTGTAGTACGAATGGGACTCGGAAGACACCTCGACCTTGACGACCGGGTATTCCTTGCCGTCGGTCCACTTCATCGTCTCGCGACCCTTGGTGTCGATCGCCGAGCGGGTGAGGAAAGAGTGGTTCGCGCTGGTGTCGTGGAAGATCACCGGCTTGTATTCGGGGTGCACGCCTGATTTCATGACGGGGCCTTCTTTGCGGAAGGCGCGGATTATACAGACAAATTCGGGGTCAGGGCCGCAATTCGGCGGGCCTTTACAGCCGTCCCTCGCGCTTCAAACCCAAATATCGGTTCACCAGCGCGATCGGCAGCCGCTCGGGCTCGACGTCGAGGGTGATGGCCCCGGCGGTTTCGATCTTCCGGAAGGCGCGTTCCCGAGCCGCCAGGTAGTCCGCCGCCGCGGCGTGGGTCACGGCGCGGTCGAAGCTGTCGACCCGGGCGGTGAGCGCCCGCGAAAGAATCGCCTCGCGGAGCGAGGCGAGGACCACGAGGTGCCGGCTGCGCAGCAGCTTGAGCGCCGGCAGGAGAGAGTCGTCGTCCTCGTCGCGCAGGTTGGTGAGCAGGATGACGAGCGCGCGGCGTCGCTGCCGCACCATGACGTCGCGCGCCGCCTGCTGGTAGTCCGGCACGGCGAGCGTCGGCTCGATGTCGTAGGCCCGGTTCAGGATGGCGTGCACCGCGCCGACCGATTTCCTCGGCTCGCAGTAGCGCGCGATGCCCCCCATGGTCAGCATGCCGACCGCGTCGCCCTGGCGCAGCGCCACGTGCGCGAGCAGCAGCGCCGCGTTCAGCGTGTGGTCGAAGTGCGACAGCTCCCCATCTTTCGAGGCCATGCGGCGGCCGCAATCGATGACGAGGAGCACGCGCTGATCCTTCTCCTCCTCGTACTCCCGCGCGATGAGGCGCGCGGTGCGCGCGGTCGCCTTCCAGTCGATGGCCCGCGGCGGATCGCCTTCGCGGTACTCGCGCAACTGGTGGAACTCCATGCCCTCGCCGCGCCGCCGGACCTGCAGTACGCCGATCTGCGACAGGCGATTGTCCGTGGCGAGCAGCGTGTAGCGCGCCAGCGCGCGGAAGTTCGGATAGACGCGCGCCGGCATCGCCTCGCCGGCGCGGCGCGTGATCTGCCAGAGGCCGAAGGGCGAGAAGATGCGCAGTTCCGCCGGCGCAAATGCCGTTTCCCCTCGGGCGAGCGGACGCGCTCCATACGCGAGGTCCGTCCATTCGCGCGGCTTGAGCGAGACGCGGCGCGGCATGCCCTGGCACTCGAAGCTCGCCGGGTAGTGATCGTGCACGTCGGCGGTGATGGCGCTGCCCGAGGGGTTGCGCACGCGCAGGCGCACGTCGACCGGCACGCCGAGCGACAGCGACGCCGGCACCTGGCGCGCGACGAGCGGCGTCGGCAGGCGCAAGGCCATCAGGAGGTCGATCACGCCGACGACGGCAAAGGCCGCCGCCAGCACGATCCACTGCGGCTGGAACTCCTTGAAGATGGCGACGCCGACCGCCGCGCCGAGGAGCGCGGTCAGTGCCCATAGCAGGCGCGTCGCCGGAAGGATCACGTCCGGGGAGCTTCGATCTTGTCGATCACGCCCTTCAGGATCGCGTCGTTGTCGCGGCCCTCGAGCTCGAGCTCCGGCGACGGGCGGATGCGATGGCGAAGCGCGGGCAGCGCCATCTTCTTCACGTCGTCCGGGGTGACGTAGTCGCGGCCTTCCATCAGCGCCGCGGCGCGCGCGGCACGGATGAGCGAGATGCCGCCGCGCGGACCGGCGCCGGCGACGACGCCCGCCCAGCTGCGCGTGGCGCGCACGAGCCTTACGGCATAGTCCAGCACCG
>DATMIG010000333.1:0-22597 GCA_035554335.1 Burkholderiales bacterium | reverse complement strand
CGGGCCGGTGCGGGACGCGCTGCAAGCCACCGGCTTCTCGGTGGAGAAGCGCCCGGGCTTTGGCGGCAAACGCGAGATGCTGGTCGGCCGCAACACCCGAAAGCGTGACAGTCACCCTTTGGCGGAGAGAAAAGCCGTTGTGGTCGGCGCCGGGCTCGCGGGCGCCGCGGTATGCGAGCGCCTTTGCGCGCGCGGCTGGGAAGTCGAGCTGCACGAGCGCCACGCCGAACCGGCGCAGGAAGCTTCCGGCAATCACGCCGGCACCTTCCATCCCATCGTCACGCCCGACGACAGTGTGTTCGCGCGGCTGACGCGCGCCGGATTTCTGTGCGCGTTGCGCCAGTGGCAACGCTTATCAGGAGTGCGGTATGACCGCTGCGGCGTGTTGCAGCTAGCGCGCAACGACAAAGAGCTCGCGTCGCAGCGCGTATCCGCCGCCGGCTTGCCCTCCGACTACGCGCAGTACGTGACTGCGGAGGAAGCATCGGCCCACGCCGGCGTGCCGCTCGGCGCGCCGGGCGTGTGGTTTCCGGAGGGCGGCTGGATCCAGCCGGCTTCGCTGGTGCGCGCGCAACTGGACGCGTGCGGCGAGCGCCTGCAGCGCCGCTTTACTTCCAGCGTCGAGAAAATTCCAGATGAGCGCGTGGTCGTGCTCGCCAACTCCGCCGAGGCGCCCAAGCTCTGCACCTTCCCGCATCTGCGCCTGCGGCGAGTACGCGGCCAGCTGACGTACCTCGCGGAAAGCGCGATCGAGGCGCCGCACGTCGTCGTGTTGCGCGGCGGGATGCTGCTGCCGCCGGTCGATGGCGTGTGCGTCCTCGGCGCGACCTACGACCTCGAGGATGCCGATGCCGCGGTGCGCGAGGACAGCCACGAAGGAAATCTCGCGCGGCTGGGCGCGATGGTCGGCGCATCGGATGCAAAACCGATCGGTGGACGCGTTGCCTTCCGTGCGGTGACGCCGGATCGGCTGCCCGTCGTCGGGAAAATCAACGACAGCGTCTACGGCACATTCGCGTACGGCTCGCGCGGCTTGGTGTGGGCCGCGCTCGCGGCGGAGATCATTGCCTGCGAGCTGGAAGGCGAGCCGCTGCCGGTGGAAGCAAAGCTGGCAGACGCGCTGGCGCCCGCGCGGTTCAGACGCCGCGCAGAATCGAGGGGTTCGCGTCCTTGACGCTGCGGATGCCGGTGAGCGCCATGGTGACGTCGAGCTCCTTCTGCATCACTTCCAGCGCGCGCGTGACGCCGGCCTCGCCCATCGCGCCGAGTCCGTAGACGAACGACCGCCCAACCAGCGCCGCCTTGGCGCCGAGCGCGAGCGCCTTGAGCAGGCTCTGGCCGCTGCGGATGCCGCCGTCGAACCAGACGTCGATCTTGTCGCCGACCGCGGCCGCGATTTCGGGCAATGCGCGGATGGACGACATCGCGCCATCGAGCTGGCGGCCGCCATGGTTGGAGACGACGATGGCGTCGGCGCCGGACTGCGCGGCGATTTTGGCGTCGTCGAGATCGAGGATGCCCTTGAGGACGAGCGGGCCGCCCCAGAGGTTCTTCACCCACTCGACGTCCTTCCACGAGAGCGTCGGATCGAACTGGCCGGCGATCCATTGCGAGAGCGTGGTGAGGCTGTCGGCGTTCTTCACGCGCCCCTCGAGGTTGCCGAAGCTCTTGCGCTTGCTCGTCATGACGTTCAGGGCCCAGCCGGGCTTGCGCAGCACGTCGAACGCGGTGCCCCAGGTGAGCTTCGGCGGCACGGCGAGACCGTTCTTCAGATCGCGGTGGCGCTGGCCCTGAATCTGCAGGTCGAGGGTGAGAACGAGCGCCGAGCACTTCGCGGCCTTCGCGCGCTCGATGAGCGAAGCGGCGAAGCCGCGGTCGCGCATGACGTAGAGCTGGAACCAGAACGGCTTCCCGGTGCCTTCGGCGACGTCCTCGATCGAGCAGATCGACATCGTCGACAGCGTGAACGGAACGCCGAAGCGGTTGGCGGCGCGCGCCGCGAGGATCTCTCCGTTCGCCCAGTTGAGGCCCAGGAGCCCGATCGGCGCCAAGGCGACTGGCATCGCCGCCTCGCGGCCGAGCAGCGTGGTCTTCGTCGAGCGCTGGTCGACGTCGATGCCGACCCGCTGCCGCAAGCCGATCGCCTCGATATCCGCGCGGTTCGCGCGAAGCGTGCACTCCGAATAGGCGCCGCGGTCGACGTACTCGAAGATGGCGCGCGCGACGCGCTTCTGCGCCATCTCGCGCAGATCGTCGATGCAGGTGACCACGGGCATGGCGGCGCATTTTACAATGTGGAATGGCCGTCGGTCCGCGTCCTCCGCGCGAGGAGACCAAGAATCCGATCCAGGTGATCGAGCGCATGATGAAGCTGCTCGACGTGCTCTCGCAGCATCCGGAGCCGCTCGGCCTGAAGCAGATCTCGCAGTACACGGGCCTCCATCCGTCGACGGCGCATCGCATCCTCGCCTCCATGTCGGCCGACCGCATCGTCGACCGCGTCGAGCCGGGCAGCTACCGCCTCGGCATGCGCCTGCTCGAGCTCGGCAACCTCGTGAAGTCGCGCATCAGCGTGCGCGAGCTCGCGCTGCCGCTCATGCGCGAGCTGCATTCGCAGACCGGCGAAACCGCCAACCTGTCGGTGCGCCATGACGACGAGATCGTGTACGTCGAGCGCACGTCGTCCGGCCGCTCGGCGATGCGCGTGGTCCACGTCATCGGCGCGCGCGCCTCGCTGCACGTCACGGCGGCGGGCAAGCTCTTCCTGCTGGAAGACGGGTTCGCGCGGCTGCGCGACTACGCGAAGCGCACCGGGCTCGCCACGCACACGAAGAACACGATCACCAACCTGCAGCAGCTCGAGCGCGAGCTCGAGCGCATCCAGCAGCAGGGCTGGGCGACCGACCATGAAGAAGCCGAGATCGGCGTGCGCTGCGTCGCCGCCGGCATCCGCGACGACGCCGGCCGGCTCGTCGCCGCGCTCTCGCTCTCGACGCCCGCCGATCGCATGAAACCGCATTGGGGACCGCTGGTGAAGGAAACGGCGGACCGCATCGCGGTCGCGATCGGCCACCGGCCGACCGACCGCATCGGCGCGGTCTAGCCTAAGCGGCTACCAGGCCGTGGACGGAGAACAGCGCTCGCGGGTCCTGCCATAGCTTGACCGCGCGGAAGCCGGCGCGCCCGGCCAGTGCAGCGAACTCGCGCACCGTGTACTTGTACGAGTTTTCCGTGTGGATCGATTCGCCGCGCTCGAAGGCAAAGCGATAGTCGCCGATCGTCACGGTCTGCGCCTCGCGCGCCACGAGATGCATCTCGATGCGGCCGGCGAGCGGGTTGTAGAACGCGTAGTGCGCGAACTGGCGCAGGTCGAAGTCGCCGCCCAGCTCGCCGTTGATGCGCGCCAGCAGGTTCAGGTTGAACGCCGCCGTCACGCCCTTCGCGTCGTTGTAGGCCGCATGCAGCACGTTGGCGTCCTTCTTCGAATCGACGCCGATGATCATTGCGCCCTGCCGCCCGACCTGCCCGCGCGTCATCTTGAGGAACGCGTGCGCTTCATCGGGCGTCAGGTTGCCGATGGTCGAGCCCGGGAAATAGACCACGCGGCGCGCGCGTCCCGGAAAGGCCGGCAGCTCGATCGGCCGCGAGAAGTCGCCAATGACCGGCCGCACGTCGAGCCAGGGGAATTCGCGCCCGAGGCGCGCGACCGCGGCCTGCAGCGCGTCCGCGGAGATGTCCACCGGAATGTAGGCGCTCGGCCTGAGAGCGCGAATCAGGAGCCGGGTCTTGAGGCTTTCTCCGCTACCGTACTCGAGGAGCGCGCAGCCCTGGCCGGCAAACCGCGCCATGTCCGCAAGCTGGCGGCGCGTGATCGCGAGCTCGACGCGGGTCGGGTAGTACTCGGTGAGCCGGCAGATGCGCTCGAAGAGCTTGCTGCCGGCCGCGTCGTAGAAGTACTTCGGCGGCAGCGCCTTCTGCGGGCGCGCGAGACCTTCGAGGACGTCCTGGCGGAAGCGCGAGCCTTGCTTTGCGCCTAGCTCTGGCGGTCGGCCGCCGCGGCGTGGTGCTCCACCCACTTCTTGATGCGGTTGGCGTCGCCGATCCGGGATTGCTTGCCCCACGAATCGAGGAGTACCACGATCAAGTCCTTCGACGCCAGCTTGACTCGCATGACGAGACAACGGCCGGCTTCGCTGATGTAGCCGGTCTTCGAGAGGCCGACGTCCCAGTGGTGCGCGCGGACGAGGCCGTTCGTGTTCTGGAAGGTGAGCGGGCGGCCGCGGTCGGCGACCTTCACCGTGGCGCGGTCGCGGGTCGAGAACTCGCGGATCAGCGGGTATTCATGCGCGGCGCGCACCAGCTTCACGAGGTCGCGCGCGCTGGAAACGTTGTAGGGCGAAAGACCGGTCGAGTCGACGAAGCGGCTGTCCTTCATGTCGAGGGCGGCGGCCTTGGCGTTCATCGCGGCGACGAAGGGTCCGATGCCGCCCGGATACGTGCGGCCGAGCGCGGCGGCGGCGCGGTTTTCCGAAGCCATCAGCGCGACGAGCAGCAGCTCGCGCCGCGTCATCACGTTGCCCGGACGCAGGCGCGAGCGCGTGCCCTTGAGCGTGTCGATGTCGTCGCGCGACAGCACGATGCGCTGGTCGAGATCGAGGTTTCGATCGAGCACCACCATTGCTGTCATTAGCTTGGTGATGGAGGCGATCGGGGTCACCGTATCGGCGTTCTTGTCGACCACCACCTCGCCCGTATCGGCGTCCAGCACCAGCGCGGAGGAGGAGCGGAGATAGACGGCTTTCTGCGGCTTGGCTTCCTGCGCCTGCGCAAAACCGATCGTGATCGCCAGTACGAAGAACAGGGCAAAGACGGCGACGATGCCCTCAAGGGGATGGAGTTTTCTTTGCATTGCGGAATGAATCTTTGTCTAGCCAGCGCTTTTTTCGTTATCACCCGACATGCCCTGACTGGAGCATGCATGGGTCGCAGTGTGCCCTACGCTCAAAAAAAACGCAAACAAAATCAGTCGCTAGCGACTAATTCTTACGACATTGCGTGAAATCGTTAACTGTCGGGGAGCGACTACAAGGGCCGCTACACAGCGGCAGTCTGCTCGAGGACGGCCTCGGCCTGCGCCTGCTGTTGCTGCAGTGCCCACATGCGCGCGTATTCGCCTTGCGCTTCAAGAAGTTGGCTGTGGGTCCCGCGCTCGACGATGCGCCCTTGTTGGAGCACCAAAATCTGGTCCGCGTCCATCACCGTGGAGAGACGGTGAGCGATCACCAGCGTCGTGCGCCCCTGCGCGATGCGCTCCAACTCCTGCTGGATCGCCTTTTCCGCCCGCGAGTCGAGCGCCGACGTGGCTTCGTCGAATATGAGGATGCGCGGATTCTTCAGCAGCGCCCGCGCGATCGCGACGCGCTGCTTCTCGCCGCCGGAAAGCTTGAGGCCGCGCTCGCCGACCATCGTCTCGTAGCCCGCCGGCAGCGAGACGATGAAGTCGTGGATATGCGCCGCGCGCGCCGCCTCGTACACCTCGTCGTCCGTCGCCTCGGGGCGGCCGTAACGGATGTTGTAGAGGATGGTGTCGTTGAAGAGCACTGTGTCTTGCGGAACGATGCCGATCGCTGCGCGCAGGCTGGCCTGGCGCACCTGGCGGATGTCCGCGCCGTTGACGGTGATCGACCCCGCGGAGACGTCGTAAAAGCGGTAGAGCAGCCGCGCCAGGGTGGACTTGCCGGAGCCGGAATGCCCGACCACCGCGACGCGGTGGCCCGCCGGGATGGCGAAGCCCACGTCGAAAAGGATCTGGCGCGCGCGCTCATAGTGGAAGTCGACGTGCTGGAACTCGACGTTCGCCGGGCCCGGCGGCACGTCGGGCGCGCCGGGGTTGTCCTCTATCTCGCGGTGCTCAGTGAGCAGGCCGAACATGCGGTCCATGTCCATCAGCGCCTGCTTGATCTCGCGATACACCATGCCGAGGAAGTTGAGCGGGATGTAGAGCTGGATCAGAAGCCCATTCACCAGCACGAGATCGCCGAGCGTGAACGACTTCTGCGCCACGCCCTGCGCCACGAGCAGCATCAGCAGCGTCACCGCCACCGCGATGATGAAGCTCTGGCCGATGTTCAGGACGCCGAGCGAAGCCTCGTTCTTGACGGCGGCCGACTCGTACTTGCGCAGGTTCTCGTCGTAGCGACGCGCCTCGAATTCCTCGTTGCCGAAGTACTTGACCGTCTCGTAGTTGAGCAGGCTGTCGATGGCGCGCGTGTTGGCCTTCGAGTCGAGCTCGTTCGCCTGCCGGCGGATCGCCATGCGCCATTCCGTAACGGTGATGGTGAAGGCGATGTACACGATCACCGCGCCGAAGGTGACCGCCGCGAACCGCCAGTCGAACTTCGCCAGCAGGACCACTGCCACGAGCGAGAACTCGAGAATCACCGGCAGGATGGAGAACACGAGGTAGGAGAGCAGCGTCGAGATGCCGCGCGTGCCGCGCTCGATGTCGCGCGTCATCCCCCCGGTCTGGCGCTCGAGGTGAAAGCGCAGGCTCAGGCTGTGCAGGTGGCGGAACACGCCGAGCGCGAGGCGCCGAATAGCGCGCTGCGTGACGGGCACGAACAGCACGTCGCGCAGCTCGCCGAACATGGTGGTGGAGAAGCGCAGGATGCCGTAGGTCGCCAGCAGCGCCACCGGCACCGCCACGATGGCGACGGCTCCTTCCAGCCGGTCGACCACCTGCTTCATGACGAGCGGCACGCCGACGTTGGCCAGCTTGGCGGTGATCAGGCAGGCGAGTGCCAGCGCGACTCGCCCCTTGTATTCCAGGAGGTAGGGAATCAGCGTGCCGACGACACGCCATTCATTGCCGCGGAGCTTCTGCGTCGGTGCTGCGTTATGCGCCATGGAAGGCGCGCATTCTATTTGCCCAAGCGCCGCAATAACCCTGGCACGCAGCCAGGATCGAGTACGAGCGGCAAAAGGATCCACAGCCAGGGCCATGGCACGTCGAGCCCCTGGTTTATCAGCGGCGGGAGGCTGAAGAACACGGTGACGGAGCCGGCCAGGCCCGGCAGCAGCGGGATGCCGCGGCCCTTCGTCCGATAGTTGATCGTCAATCCGGCCAGGAAGAAGAGCCAGCCCATCGATATCAGGATCAGGGCGAGCAGGCTCACTCCTGTCATACGAACGAGCTTGACGCGCCACGGCGGCGGTGGCTAGCATTCAAACGTTCGTTTGATCCCTTCTGGACTTACCGATGACCCTGCGCGCCGTAAAACCCCAGCACGAAACCCGTACCCGCATCCTTGACGTCGCCGAAGAGCTGTTCATGCAGCACGGCTTCGAAGGCACGTCCATGCGCCTGCTGACCGCCAAGGCCGGCGTGAACCTGGCCGCGGTGAACTATCACTTCGGCTCGAAGGACGCGCTCGTCGAGGCGGTCTTTCGGCGCCGCCTCGACCCGATGAACGCGGCGCGCATCGCCGAGCTCGACAAGCTCGAGGCCGAGCAGCGCTCGCCTTCGCCGGAGGCCATCATCCGCGCCTTCATTACGCCGGGCCTAAAGCTGATGGAAGACGGCAAGACCGGCGGGCGCAACTTCACCCGCCTTCTCGGCCGCACCTATTCGGAGCCGAACAAGCTGGTGCGTCAGCTGATCGGCCAGATGTACGCGCCGGCCATGCAGCGCTACAAGGCCGCGCTCGAGCGCGCGCTGCCGCAGATGCCGCGCGAAGAGCTCGTCTGGCGCATGCACTTCATGTTCGGCACGCTCGCTTATACGCTCGCCGCGACCGACACGGTCCAACTCATCGCCGGCTGCAAGCCGGAAGACCGCTACGACGCTGCGCTGCTCGAAGAGCGGCTCACCGCCTTTCTCGCCGCCGGACTGAACGCACCCCAGAAGTCCTCCATCAAGAAGGCCGCCTAGCCATGACCCTGCTCATCGTCACCGCGATTGCCGCTTTCCTCGTCCTCGCCTACTTCGGCGCGCCGATCCTCGGGTGGACCGTCGCCGCGGCAGCCTTGCTGTCGTGGCTGAGCGCGCTCGCCGCGTTCGGCTTGACCACCAAAGTGGTGCTGGCCGCCGTGTTCGTCGTCGTCGCCGCGGTACTCAACGTGCCGCTGATCCGGCGCAAGCTCATCACCGATCGCGTGCTCGCGATCTACCGCCGCATCCTTCCCGACATGTCGCAGACCGAGAAGGAAGCGATCGACGCCGGCACCGTGTGGTGGGACGCGGACCTTTTCTCGGGCAAGCCCGACTGGGACAAGCTCCTCGCGGTGCGCGCGCCGCGCCTTTCGGCCGAGGAGCAGGCATTCCTCGACGGGCCGGTCGAGGAGCTGTGCGAGATGTGCAACGACTGGGAGATCTCGCACGAGCTGCAGGATCTGCCGCCGCACGTCTGGCAGTACATCAAGGACAAGGGCTTCCTCGGCATGATCATCCCGAAGAAGTACGCCGGCCTGGGATTCAGTGCGCTGGCGCATTCGGCGGTGGTGATGAAGCTCGCCAGCCGCTCGAGCACGGCGGCGATCTCGGTCATGGTGCCGAACTCGCTCGGACCCGCGGAGCTGCTCCTGCACTACGGCACCGACGAGCAGAAGGACCATTACCTGCCGCGCCTCGCCAAGGGACAGGAAATCCCGTGCTTCGCGCTTACGAGCCCGGAGGCCGGTTCCGATGCGGCATCCATCCCGGATTTCGGCATCGTCTGCAAAGGCACGTGGCAGGGCAAAGAAGTGCTCGGCATGCGCGTCACCTGGGACAAGCGCTACATCACGCTCGGACCGGTCGCCACGCTGCTCGGCCTCGCTTTCCGGCTGTACGACCCCGAGCACCTGATTGGCGAGAAGGAAGACCTCGGCATTACGTGCGCGCTGGTCCCGACCAATACGCCCGGCGTGAACATCGGCCGCCGGCACCTTCCGCTCAACGCCGTGTTCCAGAACGGCCCGAACCACGGCAAGGACGTCTTCATGCCGCTCGAGTGGATCATCGGCGGCAAGGACTACGCCGGCAAAGGCTGGATGATGCTGATGGGCTGCCTCGCCGCCGGCCGCGCGATCTCGCTGCCGACTTCGTCCGTCGGCGGCGTGAAGGCGCTGACCCGGTTCACCGGCGCCTATGCTCGCGTGCGCGCGCAGTTCAAGACGCCGATCGGCAAGCTCGAAGGCGTCGAGGAAGCGCTTGGCCGCATCGCTGCCCACTGCTACATGATGGACGCGACGCGCGTCATGACCGCGGGCGCGGTGGACCTCGGCGAGAAGCCCGCGGTGCTGTCGGCCATCGCCAAGTACCACATGACCGAGCGCGCGCGAAGCTGTGTCAACGACGCGATGGACATCCACGGCGGCAAGGGCATCTGCCTCGGGCCGAACAACTGGGTCGGCCGCGGCTACCAGATGACGCCGATCGCCATCACGGTCGAAGGCGCAAACATCCTGACGCGCACACTGATCATCTTCGGCCAGGGCGCGATCCGCGCGCATCCCTACGTGCTGCGCGAGATGCGCGCCGCCAAGGAAATGACCGGCTCGGCAGCGTCGCGCGAGTTCGACGACGCGTTCACCTCGCACATCGGCCACGTCATCCGCAACGGCGTGCGCACCTTCGTCTACGGCCTCACGCACGCGGCGTTCGCGCCCGTGCCGAAGAGCGCGTCGCCCGAGCTCGCGCACTACTACCGCAACGTCTCGCGCCTTTCGGCGGCGTTCGCGTTCCTGGCCGACGTGTCCATGCTGGCGATGGGCGGGGCGCTCAAGCGCAAGGAGAAGATCTCCGGCCGGCTCGGCGACGTCCTGTCCATGATGTACCTCGTCTCGGCCACGCTGAAGCGCTACGAGGATGCGCGCGTGCGCGAAGACCTGCCGCTCGTGCGCTGGTCGGTGCGCGACGCGCTCTACCACGCGCAGCAGGCGATCGACCAGGTGCTCTCCAACTTCCCGATGAAGTGGATGGCGACGATGCTGCGCTGGACCATCTACCCGCTCGGCACGCCGTGGCGTCCGCCGCTCGACTCGCGCAACCGCGAATGCGCCGCGATCGCGCTGCAGCCGGGCACCGCTCGCGACCGCCTGACGGCCGGCATGTACGTGCCGAAGGGCGACGACGTCACCGGCCGCCTCGAGCAGGCGTTCGTCGCCGCCATCGCCTGCGAGGCGATCGACGAGAAGCTGCGCAAGGCGGTGAAGAAAGGCAAGGTCGTCGCTGCGCCCGGCGCCGACATCGGCGCGCTCGCCCGGGATGCCGGCCTCATCACGCCGGACGAGTACGCGCAGTGGCTGAAAAAGGAGACGCTGCGCAAGAGCGTCATCAAGGTCGACGACTTCCCGCAGGACTTCGGTCGAGCGGAGCTCCTCGAACCTAAGCAGATGGTGCGCGCAGCATGAAGCCGGTCTACATCGTCGACGGCGCACGCACGCCGTTCCTGAAATCGCGCAACCGTCCGGGCCCCTTCTCCGCCGCCGACCTCGCGACGCAAGCCGGGCGCACGCTGCTCGTGCGCCAGCCGTTCGCGCCGAGCGAGCTTTCGGAAGTGATCCTCGGCTGCGCGGCGCCGTCGGTCGATGAAGTGAACATCGGGCGCGTGGCGGCGCTGCGCATGGGGTGCGGCCAGAAAGTCCCCGGCTGGACCGTGATGCGCAACTGCGCGTCCGGCATGCAAGCGGTTGACTCCGCCATCAACAACATCCTCGCCGGGCGCTCGAACGTTGTGCTCGCCGGCGGCGTCGATGCGCTGTCGCGCGCACCGCTCCTCTATGGCGACAAGATGGTGCTGTGGTTCTCCGACATGGCGGCCGCCAAGACTACGGGGCAGCGGCTCGCCCTGTTCGCGCGCATGCCGGTGGCAGCGGTGCTGAAGCCGGTCATCGGCATCATGAAGGGGCTCACCGACCCGATGGTCGGCCTGCTGATGGGGCAGACTGCCGAGAACCTCGCGCACCGCTTCGGCATCACGCGCGAGCAGATGGACGCCTTTGCCGTTCGATCGCACCAGCGCGTCGCGGCGGCGCAGGCCGCCGGCTACCTCGCGCCCGGCGGCGGCGAGGTGGAAGCGCTCTACGACGCGAACGGCAAAGCCTTTGCGCTCGACGACGGCGTGCGCACCGACGCATCGCCCGAGTCGCTCGCCAAGCTGCGCCCGTTCTTCGACCGCAAGTACGGCAACGTCACGGCGGGCAACAGCTCGCAGATCACCGATGGCGCGGCCTGGCTGATCCTCGCCTCCGAGGAAGCGCTGAACGAGTACGGCCTCGAGCCGATCGGCCGCATCCTCGATTCGGAATGGGCCGGCCTCGATCCGGCGCAGATGGGGCTCGGGCCGGTGCATGCCGCGACGCCGATCCTCCAGCGCCACAACCTGGGCCTCAACGATCTCGACTACTGGGAGATCAACGAGGCATTCGCGGCGCAGGTGCTCGGCTGCCTGGCGGCGTGGAGGGACGAAAAGTATTGCCGCGAGCAGCTCGGACTCGACGCGGCGATGGGCGAGCTCGACGAAGCGAAGCTGAACGTCGACGGCGGCGCCATCGCGCTCGGCCACCCGGTGGGCGCGTCCGGGACGCGCATCGTTCTCCATCTTTTGAAAGTCTTGAAAAGAACCGGCAAGAAGCGCGGCAT
Organism: Burkholderiales bacterium; assembly: GCA_035554335.1. Lineage (GTDB taxonomy): Bacteria > Pseudomonadota > Gammaproteobacteria > Burkholderiales > SG8-39 > SCGC-AG-212-J23. Next base: position 10,974 of record DATMIG010000333.1, on the reverse strand, counting down.
GGCGTCGATCTGCATCGGCGGCGGCCTCGGCGGCGCCATGCTGGTGGAGGCTCTCTGATGGAACGCGTCGACCCGCAGGTCCTCGCCAAGCACTGGCGCTGGGAGAAGGACCGCGAAGGGCTGGTCTGGCTCACCTTCGACAAGCAGGGCGAGTCGGCCAACACCTTCTCGCGCCAGGCGCTCGAGGAGCTGCGCAGCGCGATCCGCGCCATCGGCGCCGAGCGTCCGCGCGGCCTCGTCATCCGCTCGGCGAAGGAAAACTTCATCGCGGGAGCGGACGTCGAGGAGTTCACCCGCTTCCAGTCGCCGCAGGAGGCGATGGCGTTCGTGAAGCTCGGCTGGGATGTATTCCAGGAAGTGCACGAGCTGCCCTTCCCCACCACCGCGATGGTGAACGGGTTCTGCATGGGCGGCGGCGTGGAGCTCGCGCTCGCCTGCAAGTACCGCGTCGCGCTCGATGACCCGAAGACGCGCTTCGCGCTGCCGGAAGTGATGCTCGGCATCATGCCGGCGTGGCACGGCGTGCAGTGGCTGCCGAAGCTCGTCGGCCCGGCGGCCGCGTTCGACATGATCCTCACCGGAAAATCGGTCGATGCGAAGCGCGCCAGGCGCATCGGTCTCGTCGACCAGGCGGTGCCGCTGCGCATCCTCGAGAACACCGCACGCGTGGTCACGCTCGAGGTGAAGCCTCGCAAGCCGCTCAGCCTCATGAACCGCCTGATGGCCGGGCCGCTGAAGGGCGTGGTCGTCAGCCAGGCGCGCAAGCAGGTGGCGAAGCGCGCGCGCCGCGAGCACTATCCCGCGCCCTACGCCATCCTCGAGCTCTGGCGCAAGTACGACGGCGATCCGTTCGCCGCCTCCAACGATCCGTCGTGCTCGGTGGAATCGCTGTTCGCGCATCCCACGACCGCCAACCTGATCCGCATCTTCTTCCTGCAGGAGCGGCTGAAGGCACAGGGCAAGGTGGCAGAAGTCGAAGTCCGCCACGTGCACGTCGTCGGCGCCGGCGTGATGGGCGGCGACATCGCCGCCATCTGCGCGATGCGCGGATTGACCGTCACGCTGCAGGACACCGCCCCCGATCGCCTGGCACCCGCGGTGAAGCGGGCGGCGCAGCTCTTCAAGCGCCGGCTGCGCGACGAGCGCCGCGTGCGCGATGCGCTCGATCGCCTGATTCCCGACGTCTCGGGCAGCGGCGCGCGCCAGGCCGACGTGATCATCGAGGCGATCTTCGAGAACCTGCAGGCGAAGCGCGAGCTGTTCGCGAAGCTCGAATCGCTCGCCAAGCCCGACGCCATCCTGGCGACGAACACATCCAGCCTGAAGCTCGTCGACATCGCCACGGCGCTGAAGGACCCCGCGCGCCTGGTCGGCATCCACTTCTTCAACCCGGTGCCGCTCCTCCAGCTGGTCGAGGTCGTGCAGTCGGCGCAGACGCGCCCGGAGCTCGCCCGCAAGGCGGCCGCCTTCGTGCGCGCCATCGACAAGCTGCCGCTGCCCGTGAAGGATTCGCCCGGCTTCCTGGTGAATCGGGTGCTTGGGCCTTATATGCAGAACGCCTTCCGGCTGATCGACGAGGGCGTGAAGCCCGAGACGATCGATGCGGCGATGGAATCGTTCGGCATGCCGATGGGCCCGGCGGAGCTCGCCGATACCGTAGGCCTCGACATCTGCCTGCACGCCGGCGAATCGCTCGCCAGGGCCGCGGGCAATGTGCAGGTGCCGAAGATCCTGAAAAGCAAGGTGGACGCCGGCCAGCTCGGCAAGAAGAGCGGCCAGGGCATCTACCGCTGGGAGAACGGCAAGGCGGTGAAAGGGCAGCCCGACGCGTACGGTGCCGAGCTCGTCGACCAGCTGATCGCGCCTTATCTCGCGGAAGCACAACGCGTGCTGCAGGAAGGCATCGTCGCCGACTCCGATCTCGTCGACGCCGGCCTCATCTTCGGCACCGGCTTCGCGCCCTTCCGCGGCGGGCCGCTCCACTACATCCAGCATGGAAAAGCTCCCGGAAGGTAAGCAGCCGGCGCTTCGCGTCATGCCGATGCCGGCGGACGCGAACCAGAACGGTGACATCTTCGGCGGCTGGATCATGTCGCAGGTCGACATCGCCGGCGGCACCGTCGCCGGGCGCATCGCGCGCGGCCGCATCGCCACCGTGGCGGTGAAGGAATTCGTCTTCAAGCAGCCGGTGCACATCGGCGACCTGCTGTCCTTCTATGTCGATCTCGTGCGCATCGGCACGACGTCGGTGACGGTGAAGGTCGAGGTGTTCGCCGAGCGCCGGCCCTCCGAGCCGACGGTCGTGAAGGTGACGGAGGCCACGCTGACCTACGTCGCCATCGACGGCGCCGGACGTCCCCGCAGCGTGCCGCGCGACTAGTTGCTGCTCGACGTTTCATCGCTCGCGATCGTCGGCGCCCTCGGCATCGTGGGTGCAGTGGTCGGCGGCATTGGCGGCTTCGGCACCGGCATCATCCTCACGGCGGGCCTCGCGCCGCTCATCGGTGTCAAGAACGTGATCCCGGTGATGGCGGTGGCGAGCGCGATCATCAACTGCGGGCGCTTCTGGTTCTACCGCTCGAGCCTCGAGACGGGGAAGCTGGCGCTGGTCCTCGCCTGCGCGCTGCCATTCGTGGTTCTGGGGGTGTGGATCTACAGCGCGCTGGACGCGCGCGCCATTGGCACCGTGCTCGGCGTGGCGGTGATCCTCTCGGTGCCGCTGCGCCGCACGCTCAAGAAGCGCGCGATATCGCTCGGCAATCGGGGGCTCGCGATCGGCTCGAGCGTGTTCGGCCTCGCGCACGGCGTGGCGAGCGGCGTCGGCGTGATCATGGTCTCGCTGCTGCTGGGCACCGGCATGTCCGGCCAGGCCGTGCTCGCTACCGACGCGCTGATCAGCATCGTGCTCGACACGTCGAAGGCGGTCCTCTTCCAGCGTTTCTCGCTCCTCTCCGAGGAGACGGTGGTAGCCGGCATGATCGTCGGCGTGGCGACCATTCCGGGCAGCGCGCTCGCCGCCTGGCTCGTGAACCGCATGCACGCGCGCCTGCACGTCCTCTTCCTCGAGGGCCTGATCATCATCGGCGGCTTGTCGCTCCTCTGGAATTCGTGGAGCTAACGCTCTGCGCCGCGGACGGCTACCGCCTCGGCGCAACGACATTCGGAACCGGTGAGCGGGCGGTCCTCGTCATGCCGGCCACCGGCGTGCCGCAGTCCTACTACGCGAAGTTCGCCGCCTATCTCGCCGAGCGCGGCTTCGGCGTGCTCACGTTCGACTATCGCGGCATCGGGCGTTCGCTCAGCGGGCATGTGCGCGACGTGCGCGCGCGCATGCAGGATTGGGCACTGCTCGACGCGGCCGCCGCGCTTTCCTTCCTCGGTGCGAAAAGGATTTGCGTGGTGGGCCATAGCTTCGGCGGCCAGGCGCTCGGCCTGCTGCCCGATCCCACGCGCATCACCGCGGCGCTGTTCGTCGGCTCGCAAAGCGGCTACTGGAAGAACTGGCCGCTGCTCGGCCGCGCGTGGATGTGGCCGGCGACGCACGTGGGCCTGCCGCTGGTCTCGAAGCTGCACGGCTATTTCCCGGCCTCGCGCCTCGGCTTCGGCGAGGACCTGCCGGCCGGCGTCGCGCTGCAATGGGCGAGCTGGTGCCGGCATCCGCGCTATCTCGTCGGGGCGCTGGGCGTGGAAGACGCCTACTCGAAATTAGAACTTCCGATCCGGGCCTATGCGATCACGGACGATGCATTCGCGCCGCCGTCTGCCGTGGAGGCGCTGCGGCGGCTGTACCCGAACGCCCGCTGGGAGACGCGGCGCGTGGCGCCGCGCGATGTGGGCGCGAAGTCGCTTGGCCACTTCGGCTTCTTCCGCGAGCGCTTTCGCGATAGCCTGTGGCGCGAGGCGGCCGACTGGCTGGAGGCGCAATGAAAGACTTGGCAGGCAAGGTTGCCGTCGTCACCGGCGCGGCGAGCGGGCTCGGCCGCGCGATGGCGCTCGCCTTCGCCGACGAGGGAATGAACGTCGCGCTGGGCGATGTCGTCGACGTGAGCGACACTTTCGCGCAGGTGGAGGCGAAGGGGGTGAGCGCGCTCGCGCTGAAGGTGGATGTCTCGAAGCAGGAGGATGTCGAGCGCTTCGCGCAGCTGGTCGATCGCGACCTCGGCGGCGCGGACCTCGTCTGCAACAACGCCGGCGTCTCGCCGCTCGCCGCCGCGTGGGAGGGCAGCCTCGGCGACTGGCAGTGGATCGTCGGCGTGAACCTATGGGGCGTGATCCACGGCGTACGCAGCTTCGTCCCGCGGCTGATGGCGCGTGGCAGCGGCCATGTCGTTAATACCGCTTCGGTGGCTGGGCTCATCAGCCCGCCCGGGTCGGCGGCCTACAACGTCACCAAGCACGCCGTCGTGGCATACAGCGAGACGCTGTACCACGACTTGCGCGAACGCGGCTCGGCGGTCGGCGTATCGGTGCTTTGCCCGGCCTACGTGCCGACCGGCATCGCCGATTCTGAAAGGAACCGGCCGGCCGGCGTGGAGCCGAGCGTGAAGACGACGGAGACGCTCGCGCGCGAGCAGATGCTGAAAAAGGCGGTTGCCTCCGGCCGCCTGTCGGCGGACGACGTCGCTCGCGCGGTCGTGCAGGCGGTAAAGGAGGAGCGGTTCTACGTCCTGACGCACCCGCGCATCAAGGGTGCGATCCGGGCGCGCATGGAGGACATCCTCGATGACCGCGCGCCGCGCAACCCCATGTCGCTCTGACCTCGCACGACGTTTGCTAGCAACGTCGGTATGACGACGACGATCGCAGGTGTAGTGGAGAAACCGGTCGATGCGCAGCGGCTCGTGGACGAGCTGGTGAGCGGCTGCCTGTGTGACCGCTCGGATATCAGCGTGATGGCGCGCGACTCGGCCGGCGACAACCGCCGCCAGGGCGCCGAGACGGTGAAGAAGGCGCTCGACACCAACGCCGATGCGGCCAAGGTGCTGATCAACTGGATGTCGCAGGGCCTCGAGGCGGTGACGAAGTCCATCCCGGGCGGCGGCATGGTGCGCGGCTTCGGCTCGCTCGCCGCGCGTCTCGCCGACGCCGGCGTCGCCACGGCCGCGGAGCTTGCCAAGGCGCTCGTCGACCTCGGCGTGCCGCGCGGGGAAGCGCGACACTATGCCGACGCGTTCGAGCGTGGCGGGATCGTGGTCACGGTGCAGGCGCGAACCCACAACATCGCGCAGTGCGCGCGCAAGGTGATGATGAAGTACGGCGCGCTGGCCGAGGAAGCGGCCGCAGCCCGCTAGCGCGCCAGGGCTGGAAAGAGGCTCTTCAGCCCATCCGCCATCGTCTCGATGGCGATCGCGGCGAGGATCAGTCCCAGAATCCGCGTCGCGATGTTCAATCCCGTCATGCCGAGCCGTCGGCCGACGACGTGCGCGACGCGCAGCATGACGAGGACCAGCACCGATACCAGCGCGATGCACACGATGAGCGCCATCTTGTGCGCCACGCCGCCCGCCTGCGCGGCGATGATGGTGGTGCTGATCGCGCCGGGCCCGGCGAGCAGCGGCACCGCGAGCGGTACCACCCCCGACACCTCGCCCGATTCGAGCTCCTCCGCTTCCGCGCGCGTCTGGCGCATCTCGCCCACCTTGGCGTTCAGCATGGCGAGCGCCATGAGGAGGAGGACCAGTCCGCCGCCCACCTGGAAGGCGGGCAGGCTCGCGCCGAGCGCGTGCAGCAGGCGCTCGCCGAACATCGCCGCACCCGTGAGCACCAGGAACACCGTCAGCGTCACGACCTGGATGAGCCGCAGTCTCCCGCCCTCATCGCGTGCAGCCGTAACGCTGATGAAGATCGGGATGGCGAGAAAAGGGTCCAGCACCGCCGTCAACGTGACGACGTAGCGCAGGTATTCCTGGTAATCCCCCACCGCTACTTCTTCTGCATCGCGGCCGTCGCGGCCTTGCGATCCTCGTTGACGGTGCGGAACGCGGACCGCTCGCCGATCATCTTCAGATAGCCCTTGATCTGCGGCATCGACTCGAGGATGTCCTGCCCGTAGACCACCTTGGTAGCGAGCGAGACGAGCGGCAGGTGCACGAATGCCGCGCAATCGGCCAGCGTCAGGTCGCTGCCCGCGACATAGGGATCGAACTTCGCCCGCATGCGGAACGCGCGCACGCCCTTGGCGAGATCTTTTTCCACCGCCTGCTTAAGCTCGTCGGATGCCGGCCCGCGGCCGAAGAAAGCATGCGGATAGAGCCGCCGCGCGACGAGCTCCATGTGCAGCTCCATGATGGTGATCAGCTCGCGCACGCGCGCGCGCTCGAGCGCGTCGCGCGGGTAAAGCGGCTTCTGCGGATACACATCCTCCAGGTATTCGCAGATCACCTGCGACTCCGAGAGCTGCGCGCCGCCGTCCATCTCCATGAACGGCACCTTCCCCATCGGCGAACGCGCGAGGAAGGCGTCTTCCTGCGACGGCCGGCACGCCGGATCGAGCTCGAACGGCACGCCCTTCTCAAGCATGGCGATGCGCGCCTTGTTGAAGTAATTGCTGATCGGGAAACCGCAGAGCTTTAGCATGGCAATGGCATTATAGGGAGCATGTCCGAACCCAAGGACGACAGCGGCATCATCACCAACCTGGCGGCCGACAGCTCCTATGGCGGCTACCTCGGGCTCGAGCAGCTGCTGTCCGCGCAGCGTCCGCGCTCGTCGCACCACGACGAGATGCTGTTCATCGTGCAGCACCAGGTCTCCGAGCTGTGGATGAAGCTGATGATCCACGAGCTCGCCGCCGCCATCGCGCACGTGCGCGACGACCGCCTCGAGCCGTGCTTCAAGATCCTCGCGCGCGTGAAGCAGGTGCAGCGCCAGCTCTTCGAGCAGTGGGCGGTGCTCGAGACGCTCACGCCCTCCGAATACGCGCAATTCCGTAACGTGCTCGGACCGGCGTCGGGCCTGCAGTCGTTCCAGTTCCGCGCCATCGAGTTTCTGCTCGGCCACAAGGTCGCGCAGCGAGTGGAGCTGCATCGCTTCGACGCCGACAAGGCGGGCTACCTCGAGCAGCTGCTCAATTCGCCCAGCCTGTATGACGAATTCCTGCGCTACCTCGCCCGGCGCGGCTTTCCCGTGCCGTCCGAGCGCGTCGAGCGGGACTGGTCGCAGCCGGTCGCGATGCACCCCGGCGTTGTCGACGTCTTCAAGACGGTGTACGAGAACCCCGAGTCCTACTGGGCCGAGTACGACATGTGCGAGAAGCTGGTCGACGTCGAGGAGAACTTCCAGCTCTGGCGCTTCCGCCACGTAAAGACGGTGGAGCGCATCATCGGCTTCAAGCGCGGCACCGGCGGCACGGCCGGCGTCGCGTTCCTGCGCCGCACGCTCGAGATCGCGCTTTTCCCCGAGCTGATTGAAGTCCGCACTCGCATTGAATGAAGGCTGGCTGAAGGCGAGCGTGTGGCCGCGCTTCTCGCGCGTGCTCGGGCGCGGCGAGATCTACCTCGCCAACCACTCGCTCGGCCGGCCGCCCGACCGGATGTCGGCCGATATTCAATCCGCCCTGGATGCGTGGTATCGCGATCTCGGCGAGGCGTGGGACCTGTGGATCGCGCAGCGCGACGAGTGGCGCGCGCTCACCGCGAGGCTCGTCAACGCGCCGTCGCCCGATTGCATCGTGCCGAAGACCAGCGCCGGCCAGGGCCTGCGCGCGGTGCTCAACTCCTTCAGCGGCAAGCCGCGCGTCCTCACCAGCAACGCCGAGTTCGACTCGCTCGACTTCATCCTGCGCGTGTATCGCGACAAGGGCCGCATCGACCTCAAGACGCAGCCGTTCGAGTCATTCCGCGCGGAGCCGTGCGAGCTAGTGGTGCTCTCCACCGTCGCCTTCCGAACGGGTGAGGTGTTCCAAGGGTTGGAGGACTGTGTGCGCAAGCTGCGCACGCAGGGCGCGCTCGTGCTGCTCGACGTCTATCACCACGCCGGCGTCCTGCCGCTCGACCTCGCCGCGCTCGACGTCGACTTCGCCGTCGGTGGCTCGTACAAGTACCTGCGCGGCGGACCGGGAGTGTGCTGGCTCTACGTCCACCCGCGCCACCACGGGCGCCGCACGCTCGACACCGGCTGGTTCGCGAAGAAGGATATGTTCAAGTATGAGCGCCCTAACCCGCCGCAGTTTGCCGACGGCGGCGATGGCTGGCTGGAATCGACGCCGCCGGTGCTTGGCCCCTGCCAGGCGCTCGCCGGCCTGGAAATCACCCTCGAGCTCGGCGTCGAGCGCATCCGCGCCCTTAACCTCGAGCAGAAGCGCTTCCTCGCGGCGCGCTTGCCGGACGCCGAAGGCGCGGACGAGACGCACGGCGCGTTCATCACGCTCGTGCGCCCCGACGCTACCGCGCTCGCTTCTCGTCTCTCTCAAAACAAAATCAAAGTCGACGCGCGCGGCTCGTACCTGCGCATCTGCCCGGACTATCTCAACGTGCGCGCCGAGCTCGAGCGCGCCGCCTCGCTGATTCAGAACCTGTCGGCGCGGTAGGGCAGCGGATCGACGAAGGGCTTCTCGCCGCACACCATCTCGGCGACGAGGCGTCCGGTGACCGGACCCAGCGTGAGGCCATGGTGCGCGTGGCCGAAGGCGAACCAGAGGTTCTTGTGGCGCGGCGCCGGGCCGATCACCGGCATCATGTCCGGCGTGCACGGGCGCGCGCCCATCCACGCCTCCGTGTCGAGCCTCTCGGCGAGCGGGAACAATTCGCGCGCAATCGGCTCCGCGCGTCCGAGCTGGACCGGCGTGCGGATCGCATCGCGCAGCGCGAACTCCGCGCCGGTGGTGAGGCGGATGCCGCGGCGCATCGGCGCGAGGAAGTAGCCGCGCTCGTGGTCGAGGACCGGATGGTTGAGCATCGCGCTGCCCGCCGCGCGGTAGTGCATGTGGTAGCCGCGCTTCACGGCGAGCGGCAGGTCGTAGCCGAGGCGCTTCGTCACCACATCGGACCACGGCCCGAGCGCCACCACCACATCCTTCGCCGCGACGGTGCCCTCCACGGTCCGCAGGGTCCACCCTCCCTGCAGGCTGGCGGCGTTGCCCTGCACGAAGCGTCCGCCGAGCTTTTCGAAGAGCTGCAGATACGAAAGCGCCAGCCCCTGCGGATCCGTGATCGCCAGCGGATCCGTCCAATGCAATGCGCCGCACAGCACCGGCGCGAGGTGCGGCTCTTCGTCCTGCAATGCCCTCGCGTCGAGCGTGCGGTAGTTCAGCCCGAATTCGCGCCGCCAGCGCTCGGCTTCGGCGAAGCGCTTGTCGCGCTCGCGCTCGGTGCGGAACACCTTCATCCAGCCGGTCGGCCGCGCGAGCCCTTCGGCGCGCGAGTCGCGGATCAGCGCGTCGTGCTCCTCGACGCAGTGATTGATGAGCTGCGAGTAGGCGCGCGCGATCTCGGCGTGTCGCGCCGGCTTCGAGTGGTTCCAGTATTTCCACAGGAAGTGGGCGAGCTGCGGGATGGCCGACGGATGGTAGTGCGCATCGATCGTGCGATTGATGCCGTAGCGGAAGAGCGCGCCGAAGTCGTGCGGGAAGCCGTACGGGTACACGCCCTCGCGCTGCACGAGCCCGGCGTTGCCGTACGAGGTCTCTTCCGCCGCGCCGCGGCGGTCGACGAGCACCGTCGAGCGACCGCGCTTCTGCAGGTGGACGGCGACCGAGATGCCGACGATCCCGGCGCCGAGGACGAGCGCGTCAGCCGTGCTTGCGATGGGTCAGCGCCTCGGCGATGGAAGTCTGTTCGCCGAGCTCGAGCTTGGCGATCTGGTTGCGGTGCACTTCGTCCGGACCGTCGGCGAAGCGGAGCGTGCGCGCGTGCGCATAGGCATAGGCGAGGCCGAAGTCGTCCGATACGCCGCCGCCGCCATGCACCTGCATCGCCCAGTCGATCACCTGGAGCGCGACGTTCGGCGCGAGCACCTTGATCATCGCGATCTCCTTCTTCGCGACCTTGTTGCCGACGGTGTCCATCTTGTGCGCGGCGTTCAGCACCATGAAGCGCGCGCTGTCGATCATGATGCGCGCCTGCGCAATGCGCTCGCGCGTCACGCCCTGGTCCGCCACCGGGCGGCCGAAGGCGACCCGTTCCGAGGCCCGCTTGCACATCTTCTCGAGCGCGCGTTCCGCCTGGCCGATGAGTCGCATGCAATGGTGGATGCGGCCGGGTCCGAGCCGGCCCTGCGCGATCTCGAAGCCGCGGCCCTCGCCGAGCAGGATGTTCGACGCCGGCACGCGCACGTTCTTCATCTCGATTTCCATGTGGCCGTGCGGCGCGTCGTCGTAGCCGAAGACGTTCAGCGCGCGCAACACGTTTATGCCGGGCGTGTCCGCCGGCACCAGCACCATCGACTGCTGGCTATGGCGCGACGGATTGTCCGGGTCGGTCTTGCCCATCACGATGTAGATCTTGCAGCGCGGGTCGCCCGCGCCGCTCGACCACCACTTCCTGCCGTTGATGACGTAATCGTTGCCCTCACGCTTCATGCGCAGCTGGATGTTCGTCGCGTCGGAGGAAGCGACGTCGGGCTCGGTCATCAGGAACGCGGAGCGGATCTTTCCGTCGAGAAGCGGCTCGGCCCACTGCTTCTGCTGCTCCGGCGTGCCGTACTTGAGGATGGTCTCCATGTTGCCGGTGTCGGGCGCGGAGCAGTTGAAGACCTCCGGCGCCCACTCGACGCGGCCCATGATCTCGCAGAGCGGCGCGTACTCGAGGTTGGTGAGCTCGCCGCCGTGCGACTTCGGCCGCCACAGGTTCCACAGGCCGGCCGCGCGCGCCTTCGGCTTCAGCTCGTCGATGATCGGCACCGGCGTCCAGCGCTTGTCGCTCCTGGTGTGCTCGTGCCACTTGTGCTCGTTCGGATAGACGTGCTGCGCCATGAAGTCGCTGACGCGCTTCCGCAGCTCCTGCACCTTCGGCGTGTAATCGAAGTTCAAGCTGCTCG
>DATMIG010000332.1:0-14125 GCA_035554335.1 Burkholderiales bacterium | reverse complement strand
CGACATAGTCGACGGCGATGTCCCCGCCGGCGCCGGAGCGGTTCTCGACCACGACCTGCTGGCCGATCTGCTCCGACAGCGTCTTGGCGACGATGCGCGCAGTGGTGTCGGTGCCGCCGCCCGGCTCGAAGCCGACGACGGTGGTGATCGGCTTCGACGGGAACGTCTGGGCGTGGGTGCCGGCGGCAAGGCCGAGCGCCAGTACTGCGACGACTGCTCTCATTGGCATCCTCCTAGTCAGGGACCACGCCGGCGCGCTTCACGACCGGCTCCCATTTCGTGACTTCGTTTTTGACGAACGCGTACGCGTCTTCCGGTGTGTGCTGCACGATCGTCGCGCCGCGCGACTCGAGCGCCTCGCGCACCTTCGGATCGCTGGTGGAAGCGTTGAGCGCCTGGTTCAGCTTGCCGATCAGCTCGCGCGGCGTGCCGGCGGGCACCGCGAGCCCGAACCAGGCGGTGACCTCGTAGCCCTTCAGGCCGACCTCGTCGAGCGTCGGTACGTCCGGCAGCGCGCTCGAGCGCTTGAGGCTGGTCACGGCGAGCGCGCGCACCTTGCCCGAGCGGATGTGCGGCAGCTGCGGCGGCAGGTTGTCGAACATGAGGTCGATCTCGCCCGAGAGCATCGCCGCCTGCGCGGGGCCCGAGCCGCGGAACGGGATGTGCACGATGAAGGTGTTGGTCATGGCCTTGAAGAGCTCGGTCGACATCTGCGGGCTGGTGCCGTAGCCGGGCGAGCCGTAGTTCAGCCGGCCCGGATGCTGGCGCACGTAGACGATGAAGTCCTGAACGGTCGAGGGCAGCCGCGGGTTGACGACCAGCACGTTCGGCACCGTGCCGTAGATGCCGACGTACGCGAGATCCTTGAGCGGCGAGTACGGCAGCTTCGCGTACATCGCCGGGCTGATACCGAGCGACGGATTGGCGAGCAGAAGCGTGTGGCCGTCGGGCGCAGCCCGCGCGACGCTCTCCGCACCGACGTTGCCGCCTGCGCCCGAGCGGTTCTCGACTACCACCGACTGACCGAGCTCCGCCTGGTATCTCGGCTGCAGGATGCGCGCGACGATGTCGATCAGTCCGCCGGGCGGATACGGCACGACGATGGTGTACGGACGGTTCTGCCCAAATGCAATGCTGGTCGCGGCGAGCGCCGCGATGAATGCGATGAGCCTCATGCTGCCTCCTCCTTCTCAGCGTCCTTTGAAGACGGGCTTCCTTTTCTCCATGAAGGCTCTGCGGCCCTCTTTGTAATCCTCGCTGTCGAAGCACTCCTTGACCCACGCCTCGCACGGGGCGTCGTCGTACTTCGTCTTCAGCACCTCGGCGATCACGCGCTTCGCGGTGCGCATGGTGAGCGGCGCGTTGGCGGCCATCAGGTCGCAGTACTCGCGCGTCGTGCGCTCGAGGTCGGCGACCGGCACCATCTTGTTGACGAGCCCCATGTCCTTCGCCTCGGCGGCGTTGAACTGGCGGGCCGTGAGCATGATCTCGAGCGCGTACGCCTTGCCGACGAGGTCGACCAGCGATTTCATCGACGAGGCGCGGTAGCCGAGGCCCATCTTCGCCGCCGGGATGCTGAAGCGCGCGTCATCGGCCGCGATGCGCAGGTCGCAGAGCGCCGCGATGCCGAGGCCGCCGCCGAGGCAGTAGCCGCGGATCATGGCGATCACCGGCTTGTCGCAGGTCTTGAGCGCGTGGTTGGCCTTCTCGGCCACCTCTTCATAGTGCTGCACCTGCTCGGCGCTGTTCCGCGCCTTCTCGAACTGCGAGATGTCGGCGCCGGAGACGAACGCCTTGTCGCCCGCGCCCGTGAGCACGATCGAGCGGACCTGCGGGTCGGCGACGAAGTCCCCGAGCACGCGCGGGATCGCTTCCCACATGTCGAGCGACACGGCGTTGCGCCGGTCGGGGTTGTTGAACACCACCCAGCCGATAGCGCCGTCTTTCTTCCCGAGCAGGCGTTCGGTCAAACGACCCCCTCGGCCCGCAGGCGCTTGATGGCCGCCGTGTCGTAGCCGATCTCGGAGAGGATTTCATCCGTGTGCTGGCCGACATCCGGCGTCGCCGTCTTGAGCGACGCCGGCGTGCGCGAGAGCTTCACCGCCTGGTTGAGGATCTTGAACTTGCCGAGGCGCGGATGGTTCACCTCCGCCGCCGCCTGCAGGTGCTGCACCTGCGGATCGGCGAACACTTCGTTCATCTTGTAGATCGGGCCGGTCGGCACGCCGATCTTGTTGAGCGCCTCGATCCACTCGGCCGAGGTGCGCTTCGCCAGCTCCTCGTTCATCAGCGCGTTCAATGCCGCGCGGTTCTTCGCGCGCAGCTCGTTCGACTTGAAGCGGTCGTCGCCGATCAGCTCCCGGCGCCCGAAAAGCTCGCAGATGCGCTTCCACATGCCGTCGCCCGAGGCAGCGACGTTGATGTAGCCGTCCTTCGTCTTGTACGCGGAGGTCGGCATGCTCGTCGGATGGTCGTTGCCGACCTGTCCCGGCACCTCGCCCTTCATCGCATAGCGCGCCGCCTGGAAGTCGAGCAGCGCGATGCCGGCATTCAGGAGCGAGCTCTGCACCCACTGTCCCTTGCCCGAGCGCTCCCGCTCGAGAAGCGCCGTCATGATGCCGAGCGCGGCGAAGAGGCCGCCGCCGACATCCGCCACGGCAGCACCGACGCGCATCGGCCCGCGGCCGGGCTCGCCGGTGACCGACATGATGCCGCTCATGCCCTGCGCGATCTGGTCGAAGCCCGGCCGGTCGCGATACGGACCGTCCTGGCCGAAGCCGGAGATGCTGGCGAGGATGATGCGCGGGTTGATCTTCGCGAGCGACTCGTAGTCGATGCCGAGCCGGAACTTCACGTCGGGGCGGTAATTCTCCGCCACGACGTCGGCCGTCTTCACCAGGCGCTCGAGCACCTCGCGCGCGCCGCGCAGCTTCATGTTGAGCGTCATCGCGCGCTTGTTGCGGTGAAGGTTCTGCATGTCCGGGCCGTCGCGCGGCCCGCCCATGTTCTCGTTCGGGTCCACCCCGGGCGGCGACTCGATCTTGATCACGTCGGCGCCGAAGTCGGCGAACTGCCTGATGCAGGTGGGGCCCGCGCGCACGCGGGTAAAGTCTAGAATCCGCAGGTGCGAGAGCGCCGAGGAGGCAGCGATGGCAGGCATTGGAATATTCTAGCCGCCGGAATGTTGCTCTCCGTTAGCAGTCCTTCGAAACCCAGAGGAGGAAAGATGAAGAGAATCCTGGCTGTCCTTGCCGTTGCTGCGCTCGCCTCATGCTCGAGCATGCCCTCGTGGATGCCGGGCAGCGGCGCCATGAAGGTCAACCTCACCGGCGCCGAAGAGGTTCCCCCGGTCAGCACGCAGGCGAAGGGCAGCGGCACCTTCCGCGTCGCCGACGATGGCACGGTCACCGGAAGCGTGACCACCGAGGGCGTCAGCGGCACGATGGCGCACATCCACCAGGGCGCCAAGGGCCAGAACGGCCCGGTGATCGTGCCGCTCACCAAGAACGGCGACACCTACAGCGTTCCCGAGGGCCGCAAGCTCACGCCGGCGCAGATGGACGCGCTCAAGGCGGGCAACCTCTACGTCAACGTGCACAGCAACGCGCACAAGGGCGGGGAAATACGCGCTCAGCTGCAGCACTAGCGCTCCTCGCGGCAGCGCTTTTCACCGAGGGCGCGGCGGCCGATTTTCCCGATCGGCCGCTGCGCTTCGTCGTCCCGCAGGCCGCGGGCAGCGCCACCGACAACATCGCTCGCCTCGTCGCGCCCGGCATGGCGCGCGAGCTCGGCCAGCCGGTGGTGGTCGACAACCGCCCCGGCGGCGCGCTCACCATCGGCATCGACGCCGTCGCGAAAAGCGCGCCGGACGGCTACACCATCGGCATGGGCCCGGTCGGCGCGCTCGCCATCACGCGCCACATGGTTGCGCACCTGCCTTACGACATCGAGCGCGATCTCCAGCCGGTGGCGCTCATCACCACCGGCTACATGCTGCTCGCCGCGTCGCCGAAGGCACCGTTCAAGACGGTGCCCGAGCTCATCGACTACGCGAAGAAGCATCCCGGCGAGCTCTCCAACGCCTCGTCGAGCAACGGCTCGCCGGGCCATGTTTCCGGCGAGCTGTTCAAGTTCATGACCGGCACCGACATCGTGCACGTGCCGTACAAGGGCGGCGCGGCCGCCATCGCCGACCTCATCTCGGGCAACGTGCAGCTCATGTTCGAGAGCACGAACTCCATCGCGCCGCACGTCGTCGCCGGCCGCGTGCGCGCGCTCGCTGTCACCGGTGCGAAGCGTTCCACGAGTCTTCCTACCATCCCGACCATGATCGAGGCCGGCGTGCCGGGCTATGAAGTCACGGCATGGACCGGCGTCATCGCGCCAGCGGGCCTGCCGCGGCCGGTGCTCGAGCGGCTGAACCGCGCGGTGAACATGACGATCAACGATCCGGTGGTGAAGGAGCGCCTGGTCCAGCTCGGCAGCGAGGGCGGCGGCGGGACGCCCGAGGACTATGCCGAGATCATCCGCAAGGACTCGGCGAAGTGGGCCGAGGTCATCCGTCGCTCCGGCGCGAAGATCGACTAGCTCAGGCCGAACATCTTTTTCCCGGCGTAGGGCATCTTCGCCGTCAGGATCTCGCCGTTGGCGGAGTCGGTGATGTAGACCTCCTTGCCGCGGAAGGCGATGTTGGTCATCAGCCGATGGTCCTTGCCCGCGTGCACGAGGTGCGTCGGCAGGCAGTTCGAATCGAAGCGCCAGATGCCGACACCGAGATGACAGACACAGAGGCCGTCGTCGTCGTCGAATTCAATGCCGTCGGGGCCGGCGTGGCCGCCGGAGAGCTGGATCGCGACGCCGGTTTTCGAGGGCGTACCACCCGCCATGAGCGGCAGCCGCCAGATCTGCTGCGAGCGCGTAATGGCGACGTAAACCTGGCTGTTCTTCTTGTTCAGCGTGATGCCATTCGGGCTCGGCGCATTCGTCACCAGCCGCTGCAGCTCGCCGCTCGCCCGCAGCCGGTAGACGCGCCCGCTCGGATCGGCGATGCCGCTCTGCCCCTGGTCGGTGAAGTAGAGATCGCCGTTGTCGGCGAAGTGCAGGTCGTTCAGCCCCTTGAAGCCTTCGCTGAAGGCGCTGCCGAGCACGTCCTCGACCTTGCCGGTCTTGGGATTGAGCTCCAGCAGGCCTCGCTTGTAGTCCGAGATGAACGCCCGTCCGTCGCGATGGAACTTGAGGCCGTTCGGCCAGCCGTCGTACTGGACGATCAATTCCCACTCGCCTTTCCGGCCGATGCGGAAGATGCGGCCGAAGGGGATGTCGACGCACCACAGGTTTCCCTGCCGGTCGAAGGACGGTCCCTCGAGGAAGCTGTCGACCGGCGCGCCCTGGCGGTTCGGGTCCGACCATTTGGTGCGCTGCTTCTTGCGGAACTTGGCCGGCATCGAGGTGAAGCGCCGCACCTCGATCTTTTTGATCGCCTGGAAGGGGTTTAGCATGGAATGCGGCGAAGGATACGGGTGTTCACCCGGCATTCGCAAACCACACCACGGAGGGGTCGAACATGAGATTCATTGCAGGCCTGCTAATGGCGCTGGTGGCTGCTGCCGCCATCGCTCAAACCAACGTGCGCGTGCGCGGCACCATCACCGCGCTGAAGGGCGACGTCCTGATGGTGAAGTCGCGCGAAGGGCGGGACATCGCGCTGAATTTGGCGCCCGATACGCAGGTGGTCACGGCGAAGAAAGTGTCCGCCGACGAGTTCAAGCCGGGCAGCTACGTCGGGGTGACTTCGGTCAAGGGACCCGATGGCCACCTGGTGGCGAAGCGCATCCATGCGCTGGGACCCCAGGTTCCGCAGATGCACGGCGCGTGGGATTCGATCCCCAACTCGATGATGACCAACGCCAACATCACCAATATCGCCGAGATGGGCGGCGGCAAGGAGCTGACCCTCAAGTACAAGGATGGCGAAGAGAAGATCCGGGTCGACAAGGACACCGAGTACTACAACTTCGCCCCCGGCAGCCGCGCCGATCTGAAGCCGGGTGAGACGATCTTCAGCGGCGCCCGCGTCGGCGACGACGGCAAGTTCATGACGGGGCGCGTCGCCGTCAGCAAGGACGGCGTCAAGCCGCCGCAGTAGCGAATTTCCCTGCATTGGCCCCGGCGAGCCGGCCGAACACCGCACCGTTGGTGAGGCCGGAGCCGCCGGGATAGTTGAACCAGAAGATCCCGCCGACGAGCTCGCCGGCGGCGTAAAGCCCGCGGATCACCTCGCCGTCCGAGTTGATCACCTGCGCATCGTTGGTGATCTTCAGCCCGCCGAAGCTGAAGGTGATGCCGCAGGTGACCGCGTAGGCCTCGAAGGGCGGCGTGTCGAGCGTGTTCGCCCAGTTGGTCTTGTTCACTTCCAGGCCTTCGGTACGGCGGCCATCCTTAACGTTCGGATTGAACGGGATATCCTGGCGCACCGCTGCGTTGTATTTCTTCAGCGTGTCGAGCGCGGTCTTCTGGTCGGTGTCGTCCATCTTCGAGACCAGCTCCTCGAGCGTGTTGCCGCTGATCTTGGTGACCTGCTTGATGCGGTATTCGTCGCGCAGCTGCTGCTTCACCTTGGCGTCGAAGATCTGCCAGGCGAACTGCTTCGGCTGCGTGAGGATCACGCGGCCGTACTTCGCGTAGGTGTAGTTGCGGAAGTCCGCGCCCTCGTCGACGAAGCGCTTGCCGTCCGCATTGATGTAGACACCCCAGGGATAGGAGTGCTTCTGGAACGCGTCGCCGACCGCGAGGTCGCCAAACTCGGGCGCGTTGCGATCCCATGCCACCGCGTGGCAGCCGGACCAGTTGCCGTGCGCCGCAGCGCCGACGTCGAGCGCCATGCGGATCGCGTCGCCGGTGTTGAACCGCGTGCCGCGCACCTTCGCGAGCTCCCAGCCGGGGCCCATATAGCGCGTGCGCCACTCGGTGTTCGCCTGGAAGCCGCCGGCGGCCAGCACCACCGCCTTCGCATCCAGCTTTTTCGTCTTGCCGTTGTGCTTCACCACCACGCCATGCACGCCGTCGTCGTCCGCGACGAGCGACACGGCGCGCGCGCCGTAGAGGATCTCGATGCCGCTCTTGCTGGCGATCTTGGTGAGGGACTCGACGAGGCCCGGGCCGCCGCCGACCGCTTCGACGGTGAGGCCGCCCCAGAACTTGAACTTGCCGCCGATCTTGAATGCCTGGCGGCCCCACGCGGCGGTGAAGCGCACGCCGCGCTCGCGCATCCATTTCACCGTCGGAAAGCTGCGCTTCACCAGGATCTCGGTGAGGTCCGGGTCGCAGCGGTACTCGGTGACGCGCGCCATGTCGTCGAGGAACTGCTCTTCGGTATAGGTGCCGAAGTCGGTGTTCTCGATCTCCTGCGGCGTGAGGTCCGGGATCAGCTGCTGGAGATCTTCCGGTCCGCGATAGGCGAGGCGGAACAGTCCCGCCGTGAAGCGCGAATTGCCGCCGGCTTCCTCTTCCGGCGCGCGTTCGAGGACGAGTACCTTGTTTGCAGCTTCCTTGGCGGCGAGCGCCGCGCACAAGGCGGCATTTCCGCCGCCCACTACGATTACGTCATAGGTCATTAGGCTTTCCAGGGCTTGCCAAAGATCGGTTCCTTGTACGGCGTGGGTGGCAGCTGCCACGTGCCGGTCGAAGGCGGGCGCACTTCCGCGTCGACGTGCACGTCGAGCACGCAAGGCCGCTTGTTGCGAATCGCCTGCTGCAAAGCGCCGGCGAGGTCCTCGCTCTTCGTGATGGTGACGCCGTCGGCGCCACAGGCCCGGGCCCACGCGGCGAAGTCCGGGTTGTACGGTTTTCTGTCCTGCCCGTGAAAGGCGGTGCCGAGCTCGCGGCCGCCGAACATGCCCATCTGGATGTCGCGGATCGCCGCCCAGCTGAAGTTGTTCCAAACCACCCAGATACACGGCAGCTCGTATTCGACCGCCGTCGCGACGACGTAAGGCGTCATCGAGAAGCCGCCGTCGCCGCAGACCGAGATGCAGGGCCGCTCGGGCGCGGCGAGCTGCGCGCCCATCACGCTGCACACGCCGAAGCCCATCGACGAGTAGCCCCAGCTGTTCAGCATGCTCTGCGCGCGTTTCGGCTTCCAGAACTGCATGAACCAGTTGTGATGCACGCCGGAGTCCAGCGTAAGGATGGCGTCGTCGGGCAGGACCTTCTCCAGCGCGCCGACCACGTACTCCGGTCTAAGCGGCGTGGTGGCCTTGCCGAAGTTCGGGCGCACGAACGCTTCCCATTCGGCGCGCCAGGCGGCCACTTCGCTATTCCACTCGGCGTACTGGCGCTTGAGCGACGGCGCGCCGCGCGCCTCGCGCTGCGCGAGCGCGGCGACGAGCTGAGCGGCGAACACCTTGGCGTCGGCGATGATGCCGAGCGTGGGCGGATAGTTGCGGCCGAGCTCCTGCGGGTCGAGGTCGACGTGGATCAGCTTGGCCTTCGGGAAGTTCCACGAGTAGCCCGGATGCCAGCTCGACGACGAGCGGTCGTCGAAGCGCGTGCCGACAGTGAGCACGAGGTCGGCATGGCGCCCGGCCTGGTTCGCGGGATAGGCGCCGTTGCGTCCGATGAAACCGAGGGTGAGCGGATCATCGGCCGGCACGCAGCCCATGCCGTTCGGCGAGGTGATCACCGGGATGCCCCAAGTCTGCTGCAGCTTCGTGAGCTCCGGTCCCGCCTCGGAAAGCGTCGCGCCGTGGCCGATGAAGAGCACGGGCCGCATTGCGTCCGCCAGGAGGGAGACAACTCGTGAAACATCGCCATCAGAAGCGCCCGGCCGATGCTGCCCCATGACGTGCGAGGGCTCGGGCACCTCGACATCGTCTTCCTCCTGGTAGACGTTGTACGGCACGTCGATGTTCACCGGTCCGGGCCGGCCGGTAACCATCGTGTCGAATGCCTGGCGCAGCGCGAGCGGCAGCATGTCGACGCGCGTCGGCTGGAACGCGCGCTTCACCACCGGGCGGATCACCGATGGGAAGTCGGCCTGGTTGTGCGCATAGATCTCCTGGAACGGCGCGCGGTTCATCTGCGACGTCGGCACGTTCGAGGTGATGGCGAGGAACGTGGACGAATCGGACAGCGCCGTGGCGAGCGACATGACGAGGTTCGCCGAGCCCGGCCCCGTGGAGGTCAGCGTCGCCACCGGCTGGTGCTTCACGCGGAAGTAGCCGTCGGCCATGTGGCCCGCGCACTGCTCGTGCCGCGGCGAGACGAGCTTCAGCTTGTCGCGCACCGCGTGCAGCGGATCGAGAATGCCGACGTTGCCGTGGCCGCAGATGCCGAAGAGGTACGGCACCTTCTGCTTGATCAGGTATTCGGCGATCAGCTCGCCGCCTTTCATCCTTGCCATACCCGCTACTCCGGCTTGACGTGCGCCTTGTCGATGACTTCCTTCCAGCGCGCCTGCTCCTTGGCGATGAACGCGCCGTAGTCCTGCGGCGTCGAGCCGACGGCTTCCGTGTCCTCGGCCGCGAAGCGCTTCAGGACCGGCTCCGACTTCGCCGCCTTGGCCGCTTCGTCGGCGAGCCGCCGGATGACCGCGGGAGGCGTCTTCGCCGGCGCGTTCAGTCCATACCACTGGCTGGTCTCGAATCCCGGATAGCCCTGCTCGGCCACGGTGCCGACGTCGGGCAGCGAGGGCAGCCGCTTCGGCGTGCCCACGGCGATGACGCGAAGCTTGCCGCTCTTCACGTGCGGCATCAGCGGCGGCGTGCCGGCCGAGGTGGCCTGCGTGCGGCCGGCGACGAGGTCGATGAGGTTCGGACCGGTGCCCTTGTACGGCACGTGCTGCAGGTCGATGCCGGCAACGAGCTTCAGATACTCCATGGCCAGGTGTCCGGCGCTGCCGTTCCCGGCCGAGCCGTAATAAAGCTTGCCCGGCTCCTTTTTCGCGAGCGCGACGAACTCGCGCAGGTTCTTCGCCGGCACGCTCGAGTGCACGACGAAGATGTTCGGCACCTTGGCGAGCAGCGAGACCGGCGCGAAGTCCTTCATCACGTCGTAGCCGAGGTCCTTCTCGATGAACGGCGTCATGGCGAGGCTGCCGACGTGGCCGATGATCAGCGTGTAGCCGTCGGGGTCGGCGTGCGCCACTTCGTTCATGGCGATGTTGCCGCCGCCACCGCCCTTGTTCTCGATCACGATCGGCTGGCCGAGGCCTTTCTCCATCTCCGCGGCGATGCTGCGCGCCACGATGGAGCTCGACCCGCCCGGCGCAAACGGCACGACCAGGCGGATGGGCTTGGTCGGATAGTTCTGCGCCGAAGCCGCGCCGGCGGCGAGCGCCAGTAGAAGTGCGCAAGCTCTCAAAACTGGTATCTCCTCATGCCGCCGTCGACGGGAATGACGGTGCCGGTGATGTAGCGCGCGAGCGGCGAAGCCAGGAAGCAGATCAGGTTCGCCGCGTCCTCCGGCTTGCCGTACTCGCCGAGCGGAATGTCCTCGCGCTCTTCCTTCGCCCGGCGCTCGGCACTGTAGTTGCGGCGGATCTGCTCGCTGTCGATGCGCCCGGGCGGGATCGAGTTCACCGTGATGCCGTGGCGCCCGACCTCGCGCGACAGGCCCTTCGCCCACGAATGCATCGCCGCTTTCGCGGCGAAGGCGCCGTTCAGTCCCTCGGGCTCGGACTTGCCGGTGACGTTGATGATGCGGCCCCACTTGCGCTCCATCATCTGGCCGAGCAGCGCGTGCGTGAGCTGGCGGTGGCGG
Organism: Burkholderiales bacterium; assembly: GCA_035554335.1. Lineage (GTDB taxonomy): Bacteria > Pseudomonadota > Gammaproteobacteria > Burkholderiales > SG8-39 > SCGC-AG-212-J23. The sequence continues at coordinate 3,367 of DATMIG010000332.1, read as the reverse complement.
CGGAAGTTGAGCGTGAGCGCTTCTTCCCACTGCTCGTCGGTCGATTCGAGCGTGAAGCGCCGGCTGCCGCCGGCATTGTTGACGAGGATGTCGACGCGCCCGAGCCCCTTCAGCGCGGCCTCGGCGATGCGCTGAGGCGCGCCTTCGGCGAGGAAGTCCTGCTCGATGATGACGAGCGGACCGGTCTCCTTCTGCAGCTCTTCGAGCAGGTTCTTCCGCCGCGCAGCCACGGCGAGCTTCACGCCTTCCTTGGCGAGCGCCACGGCGGCGGCGCGCCCGATTCCCATGCTGGCGCCCGTCACGAGCGCGCACTTGCCCTTGATGCCGAGATCCATCTAGCGTTTGAACTCCAGGATGTGCATGCCGGTATTCGCCCGGTCGACGACGTAGATGTAGCCGCGGTCGTCGACCTCGAGGTTGTTCGACTGGATGGCCACCTTGCAGCGCTCACCCGAGGCGTCCTTCACGCAGCGCTTGTCGGTCTTGTCGGTGGTGGCCGGGATGTAGAAGCCCGCTTCCTTCGGATGGTACGGATCCGAGATGTCGATCGCGCGCACGCCGGCGTTGAACCACGTCGCGAAGACGTACTTGCCGTAGTACATGGCCGGCTGGTTCTCGTTGGACGAATGGGAGCCGAAGCGGCCGCCGCGCGAGCAGAAGTCGCCGCTCGCCTCGGCCACGTTGAAGGTCGAGATCACGACCGGCGTCTTCTCGTCGCTCACGTCCGCGATCCAGACGAACTGGCGCGGCTCGGTGCATTCGTTGGCGAGCGACTCGTCCACCACCACGACGATGTCGCGCTTGCCGCGGTCCTTGTCCTTCGCGAACTCCGACACCGTCATGCCGAGCACCGGCAGCGCGGTGTGCGCGCCGTTGTTGGCGTTGAGCTGCAGGCGGCCCACCTCCGGCGCGCGCAAGTTCTCGGGCGTCGGCTCGGCCGCACCGGAGATCAGCTTCTGCCGGTCGACGATCTGCACCACGCCGGATTTGTTGGTGCCGTAGCCGAAATAAAGGCGGTTGCCCTTCGGCCCGGTGGAGACGAGCCCGTGCAGCTCGGTCGGCACCGGGCCCGTCGCGCCAGGCTGCTGGCCGACGAGGCCGAAGTTGCGGATGAAGCGCGGATGGACGGGATCCGAGAGATCGAAGACCTGCGTCATGCGGCGCGTGCGCCAGTCGCCCAGGCCGGAGACGAGGTAGGCGATGCCGCTATCGCATTCCCACCAGCTCTTGTGCGTGTCCTTGAGCTTCTCGACCAGCACCGCGAGGCGGACGGGCTTCTCCGGCGTGGTCACGTCCCACATCTCATGCGCGCGGTTGCCGAAGTTGCGCAGCATGTACACCCTGCTCTTGTCGCCCTTCGGCAGCTCGGAGCCGTTGCACACGCGCACCATCTGCGCGCCGCCCTGCTCCGCCATGCCCGGCTCGCCCGGAATGTGCGCGACCTGCCGCGGATTGCGCGGATCGGTGACGTCGATGATCGAGGTGCCGTTGTCCTCCGCCTGACCGGTGAGCGGGTTCACGCTCTTGCCGCCGTGATGGCCGACGTAGGCGATCCAGCGGCCATGGTTCTCGCGAATCACCGGCTGGTAGGCGCTGCGCCCCTGCAGGTCGGCGTGCCCGAGCAGCGTCATGTTCGGCGACGAGCTGGCGCCGTGCTGTGCGCAGACCGCTATTGGAGCCAACGCAAGCGCGGCAATGACGAAGATGCGCATCGGTGCCTCCTCCATGGTGGAGCGCAATCGTAACCGAAGCCGAACGGCCTACGGCATGCGGCTTGCAGGTCGACCTCGACATGGAGATGCGCGTCCCTGTCGTGCTGCTGGCGGTCCTATTGACGGGTTCCGCGTGGGCGAACGACGCCGGCAGCGACGCCCGCTTCGACGATCTCGACCGCAACGGCGACGGCTTCGTCTCGCGCGACGAGGGCCGGGATGCCGAGGAGCTCAACACGCGCTTCAGCGAGCTCGACGCCAACAACGACGGCAAGCTCTCGCGCGACGAATACGCCGTGCTCCAGCGCGAGCGGGCGGAAAAGCTGGCGAAGGAACGACAGTCCACCCGGCGTACCAGCGCCGCGGGCGGATCCAAGTGAAGCGAACCTCAATTCTTACCGGAGAACTATTGATGCATCCGCTGATTCGCAGCGGCGCCGTGGTCGCGGCGCTGTGCACCACCCCGGCTTTCGCCGCGCCGCGCGCGGAAAGCGCCGTCGAATGCGGCATCGCCGCCGACATGGCGATCGTCGCCGCCTCCCTCGCGCGCGAGGAGGTCCAGCGTCCGAAGGCCGACGCCATCATGGCGCGCATCTACGACGTGGCGAAATCCGAGCGCGGCAAGGCGCTGATGAAGGAAATCCTGGACGCCGCCTATGTGCCGACGGCCGCCGCCGGCGGCACCACCAGCCAGAAGTTCGCCGAGGACCTCTATTCGACCTGCATCGAGTCCGGCGGCAACATGGACGCCGTCCTCGGCAGAAAGCTCTAGTCGATCTTCGCGCCGGATTCCTTGACGAGGCGCGCCCAGAGCTTCGCGTCCTCGGCGAGGAACGCGCTGAAATCCGCCGGCGATGCGGAGCCGGTCGCCTCGGTGCCGTGCGGCGCCAGCGCCTTCGGCGTCTGCGGCGCCTTGAGCGCCTGGGTCGTGGCGTCGAAGAGCTTCTTCACCGCCTCCGGCGGCGTGCCGGCCGGCACGAAGAAGCCGTACCAGAACGAGATCTCATAGTCGGGCAGTCCCGCCTGCGCCATGCCGGGCACCCCCGGCACGAGCGGCGTCGACCCGCGGCTCGTCACGGCGAGCGCCTTCAGGCGTCCCGCCTGCACGAGCGAAAGCACGGACGGCGGCGTGGCGAAGGAGAGCTGCGTGTCGCCGGCGACGACCGACTGCACCGCCGGCGCGCCTCCCTTGAAGGGCACGTGAACCATCTCGACCCCCGCCACGCGCTGGAAGAGGACGGCGGCCATGTGCGGCGCCGAGCCGTTGCCGGACGAGGCGTAGTTCAGCTTGCCCGGATTCTTCTTCGCATAGGCGATGAGCTCGCCGAGCGATTGCACGCCGATGCCGGGGTTCACCGCCACGATGAGCGGCGAGGAGCTCACTTTCGTGATCGGCAAGAGATCGCGCAGGTGGTAGCCGATGCTCGGATTGAGCAGCGGATTGACGAAGATCGACGACGGGCTCGCGATCAGCATCGTGTAGCCGTCGGGCGTGCTCTTCGCGACGAACTCGGCGGCGAGGCTCGAGCCCGCGCCCGGCTTGTTGTCCACCACGACGGGCTGGCCGAGCGCGCGCTGCATCGGCTCCTGGAGCGTGCGGGCCACCACGTCGGCGGCGCCGGACGGAGCAAAGCCGACAACCAGGCGGATCGGCT
>DATMIG010000331.1:0-24646 GCA_035554335.1 Burkholderiales bacterium | reverse complement strand
ACGTTCGTGTCCTGGTACTCGTCGACCAGGATGTGGTCGAAGGCGCCGCCGATTTCTCGCGCGAGCGCCTCGTCCTCGAGCATCAGGTGCCAGTAGAGGAGCAGGTCGTCGTAGTCGAGCGCCTGGTTGTCGAGCTTGCGCTCCACGTAGCCGCGATACAGCCGCACCAGCTCGCCTTCCCACTCGGCGCACCAGGGGAAGTGCGCGTTCAGCGTTTCCGACAGCGCGCCCTGCGTGTTCACCCTGTGCGAGTAGATGGCGAGGCAGGTGTCCTTGCGGGGAAAGCGGCGCTCCGACTTGGAGAAGCCCAGCTCATGGCGCACCACGTCCATCAGGTCGGCTGCATCGCCGCGGTCGAGCACGCTGAAATTCGGCTGCAGCCCGACGCGCGTGCAATGGCGGCGGATCACGCGGTTGGCGATGGAATGAAAGGTGCCGGACCACGGTAGTCGCACCGCGGTCGCCATTTCACCCACGATGCGCTGCGCGCGGCGCGTCATCTCGATCGCCGCGCGGCGCGAAAAGGTGAGGAGAAGGATGCGCTGCGGATTCGCGCCTGCGGCGATGAGGTGCGCGACGCGATGCGCGAGCGTGTTGGTCTTGCCGGTGCCGGCGCCCGCCAGGATGAGCAGCGCACCCTCGCCGTGAGAGGCGGCGGCGCGCTGGGCCTTATTCAGTTTGTCGAGGCGCTCGGCAAGTTCCACGCGGCGCACTATACTGTATATGCGTCCAGTCCTGAAACGGGGGTGCTTTCGCGGCACCGCGGCGCACTTCGTCTGCTACGCTTGCTGCTTCCCCGATGGAGCTCACCGAACGTCTGCGCGGCATGCGCCGCGGCATCGAGAAGGAAAGCCTGCGGGTTCGTCCCGACGGCTCGCTCGCCCAGACGCTGCATTCGCCGGCGCTCGGCGCCGCGCTCACGCACCCGCACATCACCACCGACTTCAGCGAGTCGCAGCTCGAGCTGATCACCGGGCCGAAGCCGAGCGTCGAGGCGTGCCTCGAGGAGCTGCAGCAGATCCACCAGGTGGTCTATCGCCACATCGGCGAGGAAGTGATGTGGGCGGGCAGCATGCCGTGCAACCTGCCCTCGGACCATCTGATCCCGATCGGCCGCTACGGCACCTCGAACGTGGGGCGCGCGAAGACGGTGTACCGCCTGGGCCTCGCGCATCGCTACGGGCGCCGTATGCAGGCGATCTCGGGCATCCACTACAACTTCTCGCTGCCCGGCGTGACGAGCGAAGAGTACTTCGCGCTGATCCGCAATTTCCGCCGGCGCTCCTGGCTGCTGCTTTACCTCTTCGGCGCCTCGCCCGCGGTCTGCTCGAGCTTCGTCGCCGGACGGCCCCACGAGCTCACGGAGCTCGCGCCCGGGACGCACTACGCGCCGCACGCAACCTCGCTGCGCATGGGGCGCCTCGGCTACCAGAGCGACGCGCAGACGTCATTGCGGGTGACGTACAACAACCTCGAGGACTACACCGCCTCGCTCTATGACGCCCTCACCCGCCCGTACGCGCCCTACGAACGGATCGGCATCCGCGACGGCGACGACTACCGGCAGCTCAGCACCACGCTGCTGCAGATCGAGAACGAGTTCTACAGCAGCGTGCGGCCCAAGCGCCGCATCAAGCGCGGCGAGCGGCCGCTGCATGCGCTGCGCCAGCGCGGGGTCGAGTACGTCGAGGTGCGGCTGATGGATCTCGACCCGTTCGCGCCGATCGGCATCACGCCCGCCACCTGCCGCTTCCTCGACATCTTCCTGCTGAATTGCCTGCTCACCGAAAGTCCGCTCGACACGCCGGCCGAGATCCTGGAAGTGCGGCAGAACCAGCAGACGGTCGCGGTGCGCGGCCGCGAGCCCGGCATCCGGCTGCAGCGCAACGGCAGCGCTACGCCGTTCACCGACTGGGCGAACGAGATCCTGCGGCAGTGCCAGCCGCTCGCGGCGCAGATCGACGAGACGCTCGGCGGCGCCGCGTACAGCGAGGCCTGCGACGAGATGGTGAAGCGCATCGCCGACGCCAACCTCACGCCCTCGGCGCGCGTGCTGCACGCCATGGCACGCAATCACGACAACTCCTACGTGCGCTTCATGCTCATCGAGTCCACGCTGCACAAGGCGATGCTTCAGCACCTCGAGCTGCCGCGCGAAGTGCGCGAGCGCTTCAGCCGCCTCGCCGCCGAGTCGTTGCAGAAGCAGCGCGAGCTCGAGGGCTCCGACGATGTCGACTTCGAGACCTTCCGCCAGCGCTACCTCGCCCCGGACCTGCTGCGCGTCTAACGACTAGCGCACCGGCGTCAGGCCCTGTGCCGGGGGCTTGGTCGCCAGGCGAATTTGCTGCAGGGCGCCCGACCGGTTGACCACCACGGCGTCGCGTCGCACTTCCGTGAGGATGATGCCGGGCGCGATGGAATCGCCGGCGCGCACCGCCCGGGCGGGCTTACCTTCGATGCCGATCAGCGCGATGCCTCGCCCGGTCGAGCCCTCCGCCATGACGCCGAGCGCGCGGATGTTGGTCGGCGCATCTCCCGAGGCGCCGAAGAGCCGCGCCACCGGAGCCGTGTCCATGGCGCGCGGCGCGACCTCGGTCTCATTGGCCGGCAAGTTGCGCACAGGCTGAGATGGCACGCGGCCCGAAGTGAATGTGAGTACCCAGTTCGTTATGCTCGCCACCAGCACGATGGCCAGCAGCAAAGCCGCTAGGGAAGGGAGCCTGGGGTTGCCCATCACGTCATTTTGGCGCGGTAAGTGCGTAATACGCAAAGATGCATAATCAATGGCTTACCTAGGAGAGTTATGACGTTTCGGAGGTTCCCGGGTTTCACGCTGGTCGAGGTGATGGTCGTGGTGGTGATCCTCGGCGTGCTGGCCGTGCTCATTGTGCCGCGCGTGGTCGGCCGCACGGAGGAAGCGCGCGTCGCGGCCGCCAAGCACGACATCGCCGCCATCATGCAGTCGCTCAAGCTCTATCGGCTGGATAACGGCCGCTATCCCACCAACGAGCAGGGACTGCAGGCGCTCGCCACCAAGCCGCAGGCCGGGCCGGCGCCGTCCAACTGGCGGCCGTACCTCGACAAGCTGCCGAAGGATCCATGGGGCAACGCCTACCAGTACCTGAATCCCGGGGTGCACGGCGAGATCGATGTGTTCACGCTCGGTGCCGACGGGCAGCCGGGCGGCGCGGGCGCCGATCAGGACGTAGGGTCGTGGCAGCTCTGAGGAAGCCGGCCGGCTTCACGCTGATCGAGCTCCTGCTCGTGATCGTGCTCATCGCCGTGGCCGCCAGCGTCGCCGCGATGTCGGTGCCGCGCAACGAGGGCTACAAGCTGCAGGAGGAAGGCGACCGTCTGGCGGCGCTCTTTCGCATGGCGGCGAGCGAAGCGCGCGTCAGCGGCCGCACGCTGGTCTGGCAGGCCGATCTCACCGGCTATGCGTTCCAGACGGCGAGCGGCGCCGAGAACGACAAGCTCTCCGAGGAGCTGGCGCGCCGGCGGCCGTGGCCCTTCGAGGTGCGGCGCCTCGATACGCCGCGCGTCCTTTTCACGCGCGAGCCGCTGCGCGAGCCGGCGCTGGTGCGCATCGAAACGCCGAGCCGCGAGCTGCGCCTCGCCATCGATGCCACGGGCGAGCTGCGCGTCGTCGACTGCGAGCGCGAGGCATGCGCGGGTTCACGCTGATCGAGGTGCTGGTCGCCCTCGCCATCGTGGCGGTGGCGCTGGCCGCGGGCGTGCGCGCCGCCGGCACCATGACGCAGGCGAATGCCGAGCTGCGCCTCAAGCTCCTCGCCCAGCTCGCCGCGGACAACCGCGTCGCGGAGCTGCGCGCGGCCAATGCCTTCCCGGCGCTCGGCACGCGCAGCGTCGCCTGTCCGCAAGGCCGCACGAAGCTCGAATGCGTCGAGGAGGTGAAAAGCACTCCCAATCCGCTTTTCCGCCGGGTGGAAGTGCGCGTCTATGCGAACGCCGAGCACCGCCACACGCTCGCCGAGTTGGTCGGGATCCTGCCGCGGCCATGAACGCCAGGGGCTTCACACTCGTCGAGATGCTCGTCGCCATCGGTCTGATGGCGCTGATGGCGGTGATCTGCTGGCGCGGCCTGGTTTACGTCGCGGACCAGCGCCAGACGGTCACGCGCGAGGCAGGCGAGATCGCCGAGCTGGTGCGCACCTTCGCCCAGATGGAGCGCGATTTGGCCGAGCGCGTGCCGAACGCCGCCTTGCCCGCGCCGAGCACGCCCACGGATCTTCCGCTCGCCGTCGGCGTCTTCCCGAGCGCGGGCGGCGCCGTGGCGTTCGAGGTTGCCCGCTTCGTGCCTCAGCCGGGCGCGGCGCCGCAGGCCGTGCGCGTCCTCTACCGCTTGAACGGCTCCGGCCTTGCGCGCAGCACCCGTGCGTTGGGCGACAACCGGGCGGCGCCGAGCAACGAAGTCGTGCTCCTCCCCGGCGCGAGGACGCTGCACGTGCGGGTGCATGCCGGCGGATTCTGGGTCGAGCCCGGCCACCAGAGCGGCGTGCAGCCGACCGCGCCGGCCACCGCGATCGAGGTCGCGGTCGAGGACCGGGACGGCAGCCGCTATACAAAGGTGTTCGCCCTATGAGCCGTCAGCGCGGCACGGCCGTCATCATGGCGATGCTGATCGTCGCCGCGGTCGCCGCGCTCGTGAGTGGCGCGATGTGGCAGCAGAACGCGCTCATCCGCCAGACGCAGAACGAGCTCGAATATGCGCAGGCGCGCTGGCTGATGCGCGGCGCGATCGACTGGGCCGGCGTGATCCTGCGCGAGGACGCGCGCACCTCGAGCGTCGACCACCCGGGCGAGCCGTGGGCAGTGCCGCTCGCCGACACGCGCCTGAACGAAAACGACGGCCGGCCGGCGGCGTACATGGCCGGCGGCATCCAGGACGAGCAGGGGAAATTCAACCTGCGCAACCTCGTCGCCAACGCGCAGATCGACCCGCGCGAGCTGAAGACGCTCGGGCGCCTCGTCGCCTCGCTCGGGCTGAACGAGGCGCTCGCGCAGCGCATTGCGCAACGCGTGCTGGCCGCGGTGCAAGCCGCCGCCGCGCGGCAGCCGGCGCTCGGGCTGGTCGAGGTCGACGACCTCATCGCGGTCGACGGAATGGACGCCAAGGCGCTCGAGCGGCTGCACCCGTATCTCACCGTGCTGCCCGAGGCCACGCCGGTGAACGCGAACACTGCATCCGCGGAAGTACTGGCCGCCGAGTTTCCCGATTTCAGTGTGCTGGACGCGCGGCGCCTGGTGAGCGAACGCGAGCGGGCATTTTTCAAGGACCTCGGCGACGCGCGCTCGCGCCTCGCCGACGCCGGCGCCAGCAGCGCATCGCAGGCGCCGCTCGCCGTCGCGACGCGCTACTTCGCCATCGAAGGCGACGTCACCTACGGCCACGCGCGCATGCGGGCGCGCGCCCTCGTCAAGCGCGAAGGTAACCGCCTCGACCTCCTCTGGCTGAAGGAGCTCGGATGAAGACGCTGCGCCTGCGGCTCTGCCCGCTCGCCGAGCTCGGCGCCGAGACGCCGCTCGACTACGACGTGCTCGACGAGCGCCGCCGCATCGCGCAGAGCGACCGCGGCGTGCCGGGCGCGCTGCCGCGCCTGCCGCGCACGGAGCTGGTGATCGCCGCGCCCGACGTCCTTCTCGTCGAGGCCACCCTGCCGCCGCTTTCCGGCGCGCGGCTGCGTGCCGCGCTGCTGGCGCTCGCCGAGCCGCACATCCTCACCGACGCTGCGAACGCGCATGTCGCCGCCAGCAAGCGCCTCGGCGGAAAAGCGACGCTCGCCGTCCTCGACCGCGTGCTCCTGCAGCGCGCGCTCGAGCTCCTGAAGCGCGTCAAGGTCGTGCCGGCGAGCGCCACGCCCGAGCAGCTCACGCTGCCGCTCGCCGAGGGACGCTGGCGCGTGCGGCTACAAGCCGGCTATGCCTGCCTGCGCATGTCCGAGCTGCGCGCCATCACCTGCTCGAGCGGCTCCGCCGCCGAGCCCCCGATCGAGCTTCGCCTCGCGCTCGAGCAGGCTGGCGACGCGCGCCCGCAGGGGATCGAGGTGGAAGGCGAGTGCGACATCGAGGCCTGGTCGAGCGCCCTCGGCATCCCGGTCCTCGCCGCCGCGTCCGCGCCGGCCCGCGCCGAGCCGGCGCCGCTCGAGCTCCTGCAATACGACTTCGGCCCGCGCGTCGCCGACTGGCGAGCGTGGCGAGTGCCGGCGACGCTCGGCGTGCTTTGCATCCTCACGTGGATCGTGGGCCTCAACCTGGACGCCTGGCGCATGCTGCGCGAGGAGCGCGCGCTCAGGACCCGCATGGAGACGACGTTCCGGCAGGCATTCCCGCGCGTGCCGGTGGTGCTCGACCCGGTAGCGCAGATGCGGCGCGGCGTGGCCGACCTGCGCGGCGGCGCCGGCTCGGCCGATCCGCGCGACTTTCTGCCGGTCGCGGCCAACCTCGCGCGCGCGCTCGCCAGCCAGGGCGATGTGGTGCGCACGCTCGACTTCCGCGAGCCGGTGATGCGCGTGGAGCTCGAGCCGCGCGCCATCGACACGCCGCAGAAGCGCGAGGCGCTGGTGGCGAGCCTGGCCGGGGCGGGGCTCGACGCCGCGTTCACCGAAAACACGCTGACCGTTCGACCGAAAGGAACCGGCTCGTGATGCCTCGGCTGCGCGAGTGGTGGACCGGGCTTTCGCGGCGCGAGCGCATCGCCACGGCGCTCGGGGTCACGCTCGTCGTCGCCGTCGCGCTGTACCTGATCGCCATCGAGCCGGCCTGGCGCGCCCGCGCCCGCCTGAGCGCCGAGCTGCCGCGCCTTCGGACCCAGGCGGCCGAGATGGATGCGCTCTCGCAAGAGGCGAAGAAGCTGGGCGTGCGCGCCGCGCCGGCCGAGTCGCCCGCCGAGGCGCGCGCCGCGCTCGTCAAGCTCGCCGCGGAAAAGAACCTCGCCTCCGCCACCGTGCAGGAGGGCGAGAACCAGCGCCTCGTCGTCGCGGTGCGCAAGGCCGACGCCACCAGCACGCTCGCGCTGCTGCGCGACGCCTCGACCGAGCTGCCGCTGCGCATCAGCGCCGCGCGCATCTCGCGCGCCGCGCCGGGCGTAGTCGATGCCGACGTCACGATGATTCCGGCGGGGCCGCGATGAAGCGCTTCTCCCGCCCCGGGCTCATCGCCCTCCTCCTCGCCCTTACGGCGGCCGTCACGGTGGTGGTGCGCGCGCCGGCCGCCTGGCTCGGCGACTGGCTGGAAGGCCACACGCGCGTGCGCCTCGTCGACGCCCGCGGCACCGTCTGGCACGGCTCGGCGTTCATCGGCTTCAGCAACGGCCGCGAGATCACGCTCGTCCCCGGGCGCATCGAATGGCAGGTCGACGGCGTTCGCGCCGGCGGCATCGGCGCCCGGCTGACGCACGCCTGGCTGTCCTCGCCGCTGCAGGTTTCGCTGGCGCGCGAAGGCGTCGCCTTCGCCAAGGGCTCGGCGCGCCTGCCGGCCGGCGTTCTGGCGAGCGCCGGCGCGCCGTTCAACACGCTGAAACCCGGCGGCACGCTGGAAGCGAGCTGGACCGACACCGTGCTGCGCGGCGCGGCATTGACGGGCGAGGTGCAGATCGACTGGCGCGACGCGAGCTCCGCACTGTCGACCGTCGCGCCCATCGGCAGCTATCGCCTGCGGGTAACCGGCCGCGGTGACGGATCCGCATTGGAACTCGCTACCCTGAGCGGCCCGCTGCAGCTGCAGGGCCGCGGCAGGATCGAAGGCTCACGCATTCGCTTCAACGGCACGGCCGGCGCGGAGGCCGACATGCGGCCGGCGTTGAACGGGCTCCTCGGGGTGCTCGGCATGCGCTCGGGAGACAAGGTTCTTCTGGCAATCGACACGTAAAAAGAAAGCAGAGGCACGCCATGCGTGACCAGTCGAAGACAGTCGTTAAACGATGGGCGCTCGGCGCCCTGCTCGCCATATTGATGAATGCGGGCATGACGGCGGCATGGGCGCAGCAGCGGCTGACGCTCAACTTCGTCAACACCGAGATCGACGCCGTCGCACGCGCCATGGCCGACTTCATGGGCCGGCCGTTCATCGTCGACCCGCGCGTGAAGGGTACGGTGACGCTCACCGTCGACCAGCCGCTCACGCCCGACCAGGCGCTCGCCGCGCTCTCCTCGGCGCTGCGGCTGCAAAGCGTCGCGGTGGTGCAGTCGGGCGGCGTGTTCCGCATCGTTCCCGAGGCGGATGCGAAGCTGCAGGGCGGCAGCGTGCATATCGGCACGCCGGCCGCGGCCGGCGCGCGCGGCGATGAGATCGTCACGCAGGTGTTCAAGCTGAACTACGAGTCCGCGGTCGCCATCGCGCAGGTGCTGCGCCCGCTGATCGCGCCCAACAACACGATCAACGCCTACGCCGCGAACAACACCATCGTGGTGACCGATTACGCGGAGAACGTGCGGCGCATCTCGCGCATCATCGCCGCCATCGATACGCCGGCCGGCAGCGACATCGACATCGTGCGCCTCGAGAACACGGTGGCAAGCGACGTCGCGCTGACCCTCGGCCGGCTGCTCGAGACCGCGCCGCAGGGCCAGGACGCGTCGCAGCGCGTGACCGTGCTCGCCGAGCCGGCCAGCAACTCGCTCCTGATCCGCGCGCCGACCGCGGCTCGCACCAACCTCGTGCGCACGCTGGTCGCGAAGCTCGACCAGCCTTCCAGCGCGCCGGGCAACATCCACGTCGTGTATCTCAAGAACGCGAATGCGACCAATCTCGCGCGCACGCTGCTCGGCGTCGCGCCGGCGGCGACGGAGCAGTCGACCCCACCGAGCCCGCAGCAGGCGGCCTTTCAGAGCCAGTTGCAAAGCAGCGGCTCGCGCCCGGTCGGCACCGCGCCCTCGCGCCCGCTGACGGGCGCCGGCGCCGCGCCGACGCCGGTCTCCGGCCAGGTCGGCGGCGCGACGATCCAGGCCGACTCGGCGACGAACACGCTGATCATCATCGCGCCCGACGTCGTCTACCGGCAGCTGCGCACGGTGATCGACCAGCTCGACATGCGCCGCGCGCAGGTCTTCATCGAGAGCCTGATCGTGGAGGTGACGAGCGACCAGGCGGCGGAGTTCGGCATCCAGTGGCAGGGCGGCCTCGGCCACCTCGGCTCGAGCAGCGACGCGAGCGGCGTCTTCGGCGGCACGAACTTCGGCACCACCGGGCAGAACATCCTCGGCGTCGCGCAGAACCCGGCGAGCGTCGGCACCGGCCTCAACATCGGCGTCGCGCGCGGCACCATCACGCTGCCCGGCATCGGCACGGTGACCAACCTCCAGTTCCTCGCCCGCGCGCTGGAGACCAAGAACAACGCCAACATTCTCTCCACGCCGAACATCCTCACGCTCGACAACGAGGAGGCGCGCATCGTCGTCGGCCAGAACGTGCCCTTCGTCACCGGCCAGTTCGTCACGCCGGCCTCGGCCGGCGCCGCCACGGTGAATCCGTTCCAGACCGTCGAGCGGCGCGACGTCGGCATCACGCTGCGCGTGCGGCCGCAGATCAGCGAGAGCGGCACCATCAAGATGGTCATCTACCAGGAAGTGTCGAGCGTGCAGGAACCCGTGTCGCCGACCGGGATCATTACCAACATGCGCGCCATCGAGACCAACGTGCTGGTGGACGACGGCGCCATCGTGGTGCTCGGTGGACTGGTGCAGGACAACGTCACCAACAGCACCGAGAAGGTGCCCGTGCTCGGCGACATCCCGCTCATCGGCGGCCTGTTCCGCTTCGAGACGCGCCGCCAGCAGAAGACCAACCTCATGGTGTTCCTGCGGCCCTTCATCGTGCGCGACGATGCCGACATGCGCGGCGTGACGAGCGACCGCTACGAGCGCATGCGGATCCTCGAGCAGACGACGCGCACCAAGCCGAGCCCGGTGCTGCCCGAGTTCGAGCCGCCGGCGATGCCGCCGCAGGAACAGCCTTGAACGCGCGGCTCGTCCCCTTCGCCTTCGCCAAGGCGAACCGCATCCTGCCCGCCGCCGAGCGGGAAGGCCGGCTCGTGCTGTGGGTGACGAGCGCCACGCCGCCGGTCGCCATCGGCGAGGTGCGCCGCGCGCTCGGCCGCGAGGTGCAGCCGGAGCTCGTGCCGCAGGAGCAGTTCGACGCCGCGCTGCGCGCCGCCTACGCCGAGCCGCAGAGCCAGGCGGCGAGCATCGTCGACGAAGTACAGGACGAGGCCGACCTCGGCCGCCTGATGCAGGACCTGCCGGAAGTGGAGGACCTGCTGGAAGCGCGCCACGACGCGCCGATCATCCGCATGCTGAACGCGCTGCTCTCGCAGGCGGTGAACGAGGGCGCCTCCGACGTGCACATCGAGCCCTTCGAGCAGTACTCGGTGGTGCGCTACCGCCTGGACGGCGTGCTGCGCGACATCGTGCGGCCGCGCCGCGCCCTGCACGCCGCCCTGGTCTCGCGCATCAAGATCATGGGCAACCTCGACATCGCCGAGAAGCGCCTGCCGCAGGACGGCCGCATCCTGCTTCGGCTCGGCGGACGGCCGATCGACGTGCGCGTCTCGACGCTGCCGACCGGCCACGGCGAGCGGGTCGTGTTGAGGTTGTTGGATAAGGAGCGCGGCCGCCTGGAGCCCGAAAGCCTCGGCATGTCGCCGGAGGTGCTGGCCATCTTCGACCGCCTGGTGACGCAGCCGCACGGCATCGTGCTCGTCACCGGCCCGACCGGCAGCGGCAAGTCGACCACGCTCTACGCCATGCTCTCGCGCCTCGACGCCGCCACGACCAACATCATGACGGTCGAGGACCCGATCGAGTACGACGTGCCGGGCGTCGGGCAGACGCAGGTCAATGCGCGCATCGACATGAGCTTCGCGCGCGCGCTGCGCGCGATCCTGCGCCAGGACCCCGACGTGATCATGATCGGCGAGATCCGCGACCAGGAGACGGCGCAGATCGCGGTGCAGGCCTCGCTCACCGGCCACCTCGTGCTCGCCACGCTGCACACCAACGACTCGATCTCGGCGATCACGCGCCTGCTCGACATGGGCATCGAGCCGTTCCTGCTCTCCTCCTCGATGCTCGGCATCCTCGCGCAGCGCCTGGTGAGGAAGCTGTGCCCGGACTGCCGCAAGCAGGACGCGCAAGGCAAGTGGCACGCCGTCGGCTGCCCGAAGTGCTCGCAGGTCGGCTATCTCGGGCGCACCGGCATCTACGAGCTGCTGGAGGTCGACGAAACCATCCGCACCGCGATCCACAACCGCGAGAGCGAGCAGAAGCTGCGCGAGCGGGCGCTGGCGATCGGCTTCAGGCCGCTCTCCGAGGACGGGCGGCGCTGGGTGAAATCCGGCGTCACCACCGAGGAAGAGCTGCTGCGCGTCACGCGCGAGCGCTGACGCATGTCGTCGTTCCGCTTCGAAGCGTCCGATGCCACCGGCCGCATAGAGAAAGGCCTGGTCGAAGCCGACAGTGCCGCCGCGGCACGCCAGGCGCTGCGCTCGCGCGGGCTGATTCCGCTCGCGGTCGACGACGTCAAGGAAACCCGGCAGACGGCCGCGCGGCGCCTGCGCCGCCGCTTCTCCGACAGCGAGCTCGCGCTCGTCACGCGCCAGCTGGCGAGCTTCCTCGCCGCCGGACTGCCGGTCGCGCAGGCGCTCGGCGCCACCATCGACCAGGCCGAGGAGCCGGCGGTGCGCGACACCTTCGCCGCGGTGCGCAGCGACGTCTTCGCCGGCCATCGCCTGGCCGAGGCGCTGGCGCAGTTCCCGCGCGAGTTCCCGGAGGTCTACCGCGCCACCGTCGCCGCCGGCGAGGACTCGGGCGAGCTTGCCGGCGTCATGGAGCGCCTCGCGCAGTACCTGGAAGACCGGCAGGCGCTGCGCGGCAAGATCGCCGGCGCCTTCATCTACCCGGCGGTGGTCACGCTGGTCGCCTTCGTGATCGTCATCTTCCTGATGACGTACGTGGTGCCGCAGGTGGTCGAGGTGTTCCGGCAAAGCCGGCAGGCGCTGCCGTGGCCGACGCGCTTCCTCCTCGGCACCAGCGAGCTCGTGCGCGTCGGCGGCGTCTGGGCGCTGCTCGCCGCCGTCGCCGCCGCCTTCGGCGTGCGCGCCTGGCTGCGCATCCCGGCGCGCCGCCTCGCGTGGCACGGCTTCCTGCTGCGCCTGCCGCTTTTCGGCCGCATCCTGCGTGGCGTCGACACGGCGCGCTTCGCCTCCACGCTCTCCATCCTCACCGGCGCGGGCGTGCCGCTGCTGCGCGCGCTGGAGGCGGCGCGGGCGACGCTCGGCAACTCGGTGCTGGCCTCCGCGGTGGTGCAGATCATCGAGCAGGTGCGCGAAGGCGGCACGCTGTCGGGCGCGCTCGCGCGCTCCAAGGTCTTCCCCCCGGTGCTGGTGCACCTCGCGGCGAGCGGCGAGTCGACCGGCCAGCTTTCCACGCAGCTCGAGCGCGCCGCCGCCAACCTGTCGCGCGAGGCCGAGCGCCGCGCGCTCGCGCTCTCCACCCTGCTCGAGCCGCTCCTGATCCTCGCGATGGGCGGCATCGTGCTCGGCATCGTGCTCGCCGTGCTGATGCCGATCATCGAGATCAACCAGCTGGTGCGGTAGGTTTGCGCTTCTTTCTCGCCGCGCTCATGCTCTGCGCATCGTCGGCGCGTGCCGACGTGGGCATCAACCTCTACGGCGCGTCCTACCACTTCGATCGCGACAAGGCGAAGGAGCTCGGGCTCACCAACGAGCGCAATCCCGGCCTCGGCGTCCGCTGGCGCAAGCCGCGCAGCGAATCCATGGACTACTTCGCCGATGCCGGCTTGTACGACGACTCGGCCGGCAACACGGCCAAGCTTCTGGGTGGCGGCGCCCTGTGGCACGCGACCCAAGGTCTCCGCCTCGGCGGCGGCCTGGTGCTCCTGCAAAGCAAGACCTACAACAACGGCGACGCCTTCATCGCCCCGGCACCGGTCGCCGCCTACGAATGGCGGCGCGTCACGATCAACGCCGTCTATTTCGCGAAGTGGCGCGACGTCAACCGGACGAACCAGCTCGGCTTCTGGCTGACCGTCTGGCTGCCGGACTAGGCGAGCTTTACCGGCTCGAGGTTTCCGGGCAGGTAGAGCGGATGCGCGGGCTCCCCGGCGCCGTTGATGCGGAGCGCATGCAGCCGGACGCGCGCCTTTTTCAGCTGGGTCAGCACTTTGCCGGAGCGCCCGAGGTGCGCGCCATGGTTGCCCCAGGCGCAGACGACGATGGCCGCCTCGCGCGCGGCGCGCAGGATTGCCCGGTCGTTGCCGCGGCCGACGGGCTCTCGTGCCGCCTTCATTTCCTGCGGATCAGTGGCGCGCCAGCCGAACAGGTTGGTGACGATGAGGGAGCCGTATCCCCAGCGCTCGGCGTAGACCCGCGCGCGCGTGCAGGAGGGGTCCAGCTGGACCTCGTCCGCGGTGCTCGGATTCAGCATCAGGAAATTCGCCACCGGGAGCGTTTCGTCCCACTGCCGCCAGAGCAGGTAGCGCCAGCGCCGGCAGGTCGAGAAGAGCGCTCCCGAAGGACTTGCGACGATCGCCATAGAATCGAATCTTATGACGAAGGTATTCCTCGATTACGACCAGAAGGCGCTCGACGACGCGTACGACCAGGCGGTCTACGCGCCGAACCGCGACCAGATCCTCAAGCGGCTCGCCTACACGAGCGAGCTGGTGCGCAAGCGCATCGGCGCGCCCGAGCGTCACAGATATGGCCAAGCCGACATCGAAGGCCTGGACCTGTACCGCGCCCGGAAGCCCGGCGCGCCGATCAACGTGTTCGTCCATGGCGGCGCCTGGCGCGCGGGTCTCGCGCGCGACTACGGCTTTCCCGCCGAGATGCTGGTGAACGCCGGCGCGAATTTCGTCGCCCTCGACTTCAACAACGTGCTCGAGACCGGCGGCGACCTGCTGCCGATGGCCGATCAGGTGCGGCGCGGTATCGCCTGGGTCTGCAAGAACGCGGAGCGGCTCGGCGCCGACCCGCGGCGCGTGTACGTATCGGGCACCTCGTCCGGCGCCCACCTCGGCGGCGTGGCGGCGACCACCGACTGGACGAAATACGAGCTGCCGGCCGACGCCATCAAGGGCTATACGCTGTGCAGCGGCATGTACGACCTGCGCGGCCCGCGGCTCTCGAAGCGTTCGGCGTACGTCAAGTTCACCGATCAGGCGGAGCAGGCGCTCTCGACGCAGCGCCACCTCGAGGCGATCCGCACGCCGATCGTGCTGCTCTACGGCTCGCTCGAAACGCCGGAATTCCAGCGCCAGTCGGCCGACTTCGCGGACGCGCTGACGCGGGCGGGCAAGCTGGTCGAGATCATCCGCGCCGAGGGCTACAACCACTTCGAGATCGCCGAGACGTTCGGCAATCCGTACGGTCCTATGGGGCGCGCGGTCCTCGCGCAGATGAAGCTGTAGCGCCGCGCGGCCGGCCGCGCGGGCGGTGGAGCGGCTCAATGGTGTATTCCCCGCGTGCCTCTTCCAGGACGGCGCTGTAGGGACTGCGCACCGCGAGCACGCCGAACACCGCGCCGTCAGGCAGCTCGTCCGAGAGCAGGATCAGGCAGTCCTGCATCAGCGCGGCGGCGACCACCGTGGCATCCCACCAGGCGAGCTTGTAGCGGCGCTCGACCTCGCGGGCGCGGCGCAGCAGCGCCTCGTTCGTCTCCTGCGGCGACCAGGCGAAATACCGCGCGAGGTCGTCCCACGCAACGTCCTGGGGAACCCCGCTGCGCGTGGCGAGGGCGTAGAACTCGGTCAGCACCTGCTCGCTCGTGCGCCCGGAGCGCCGCTGCCACAGGCGGTCGAGCCATTCCGCGGCGCGCGCCTGCTTGAGCGGGTCGCGCGCGTCGCGCGCTTGCAGCAGCACGCTAGCGTCGACGAAGCAGCGGACGGTCATGCAGCTCCTCCCTTTTCGGATAGCGCTCGGCGGCACCCTTCAGCGCGAACGGCCGCGCCGCGCGCCAGGCGCGGTAGGCCGACTCGTATTCGTCGTCGTGGCGAAGCTCGCGCTTCAGCAGCTCACCGATGAAGCGCGACAGGCTGAGGTCGCGCTCTGCGGCTCGCACCCGCGCCCGGGTGAACGTCTCCTCGTCGAGCGTCACGGTCAGGTTGCGGAGACGGCGGCTGGGCATAAATACGCGTTTTCCGTGTAATTCTATCCGGGCAAAAAAGAAGCCGCCCGAAGGCGGCCTCTAGGGTCGAGCCATCCTCAAGGGAGGGAGAGGAGATGGCTCTAGGGGGACTTCATTGTCGGAAATCGCGGCCGGGCTGTATGTCGCGGACGTAGCGCATTTCTTGTAAAGGTTTGGCTACATTAGGGGCCTATGAGCATCGTACCTAACCATACCCTGCGCCAACTGCGCGCCGGCAAGCTGGCCGTCGGCCTGGGCGTGCGCAACGCGCGCACGGTCGATATCGCGCAGATCGCCAAGACCTCCGGCTTCGACTGGCTGTTCATCGACGGCGAGCACAGCTCGATGGACCTCGACATGGCCGCCCAGATCGCTTGCGCCTCCCTCGGCGTGGGCGTGACGCCGCTCGTGCGCGTCGCCGGCTTCGAGCACTGGCACGCCTCGCGCATCCTCGACAACGGCGCGCAGGGCATCGTCTTTCCGCACGTCGACAACGCGCAGGAAGCGAAGCGCGTCGCCGACGCCTGCCGCTTCCCGCCCGTGGGCAAGCGGTCGATGGGCGGCGGCCTTCAGCAGACCGGCTTCGCCTCGATGCCGATCGGCGAGACCGCGCGCGCGGTGAACGAGGAGACGCTGGTCGTCGTGATGATCGAGTCGCCGCAGGGCGTGGCGAACTGCGAGGAGATCGCCGCGGTGCCCGGCGTCGACGGGCTACTCATCGGCACCAACGACCTGTGCTTCGAGATGGGCATGCCCGGGCAGTTCAACGATCCGCGGGTCGGCGAGGCGTACCGGAAAGTGATCGCTGCCTGCCGCCGTCACGGCAAATTCCCCGGGATGGGCGGCATGTACACGCCGGAGCTTCTGGAACGCCACATCGCCATGGGTGTGCAGCTCATCCTGAGCGGCTCGGATTTTTCGCTGCTCATGCAGGCGGGCGCCGCACGCGCCTCCCTCGTGCGCGGGTTCGAACGCAAGTAACTACCAGCCGCTTCCCCCGCCACCGCCATCGGAGCCCGAGCTCGAGCCGGGCGGCGTCGATGCGGTGCTGATCGTCTCGCCGAGCGAGGACAAGCTCGAGGCTAAAGGTGTCCCTGCGCGACTTTCGGCGCCGCGGCCGAGCGCACTTCGGCGATGGAGCTGAGCAGGGCTTTCTCGTGCGCGGCATACACGCGCACGGCTTCGACCAGCGGGGGAACGAGATCGGCGCGGCGCTTGAGCTGCACGTCGATGTCGGCGAATCCCTGGTGCACGAGCACCGCCAACCCGATCATCGCCGCCAGGATTTCCGGCGCCATGCTTCTCCCCTTGCGAGGAGTTTAGCCGCGAATGAGAAGCAGCGCCTCGGCGACGTCGAGCACGTCGTCGGGCCAGTACTCGATCGGCCGTGGACGCAGCGCGCCCGCTTCGGCGAGCGGCCGGCAGGCGAGGAGCGGCAGGATCCAGCGCGGCGGGATCGCGTCACGGCCGTGCAGCGCGCCGAGCAGCGCGCCCGCGATGGCGGCGTTCGTATCGGTGTCGCCGCCGTGGCCGACGGTCTGCACCAGCGCCTCCTCGAACTCCAGGTGGTGCAGGCACCAGAACGCGTTCTGCAGCGCGACCAGCACCCAGCCCGGATGCGTGAAGAAGTCGCTCGGCGCCACGCCTTTTGACGCGCGCTTCACCGCCTCGTGCGCCGGCCCCTTCGCATGCGCGGCCGCCACCTCGATCATCTCTTCGCGGCTCGCGCCGGCTACGCCGGCGGCGATCGCCGCGCAATAGGCGGCGCACGCTTCGATACAGGTTGCGCTGGTATGCGTGAGCATCGAGTCGTCGCGCGCGGTTCGCGCCGCAAGCGCCGGATCACCCGCCGCCCACACGCCGATCGGCGACACCCGCATCAGCGAGCCGTTCGATTCGCTCTCGGTGGTGTTCATGCCGAGAAGGCCGCGCTCGGTGGTCTCGCCCACGTCCACCGGGCGCGAGGTGAGCCACGCGCGGTAGGCGTCGAGCACTTTCTCCGATTCGTAACGGCCTTCACGCACGATCGCCCGAGCGAGCGAGAGCGCCATCTCGCTGTCGTCGGTCGGCTGGCCGGCCATCGTGTGATAGACGCCGCCGTCGCCCAGGTCCCGAACGCCGTGCGGAAAATGCGCGGCGATCTCGACCGCCGGCTTGAGCTCCACGCGCGAGCCGAGGCTGTCGCCGATCACCTGGCCGAGCAGCACGCCCTGCGCGCGAGCGAGGCGCGCCGGGTCCTCCTTGCGAGGAAAGCCCAGCGTGACGCGCGGCTCGCGGCGCGGCTCGGTGTCGAGCAGCGACCAGTCGAAGCGCGCGAGCTGCGCCGCGGCTCGCGGGGCGCCGGCGAAGCAACCGGTCACGCGATGGTCCGAATTGCCCTGCAGGCGAATCTCCGCGCCTTCGCGGTCCAGCGCAACGCCGCCGGCGGCGCTGATGAGCGCCATGCCGGCGGCAATGTCGTATTCGTTGACGCCGTGGATCGAGACCGTCGCCACGCCGTCGCCGGCGGCGACGCGCGCCAGCCGATACGCGATGCTCGGCATGGCGACGTAGCGCGAGGGCAACGCGGCGCGCGACCAGATCTCCGGCCGCCAGGCCGACGAAGCCGTGGCCCAGACGAACTTGCCCGGGCCGAGCTGCTCCTGCGAAAGATCGGGGCGAATCGCGCGACCGTTGCGCAGGATGGGCCCCGCGCCCTCCGCCCACGCGATGGTGTCGGGTCCGCGATCGGGCGCGTCCGGCGCGTGCACCACGCCGAGCACCGGCACGCCGTCGCGCACCAGCGCAACGGATACGGCCGAGCCGCGCCGGCCGGCAGTGAACTCGAACGTGCCATCGTGTGGATCGACGAGCCACACCCAGCCGGCCCGCGTGCCCGGCTTGACGGCGCATTCCTCGCCGCAGAACTGCGCCGGAATGAGCGCCTGCAGCGCCACCTGCAGGCGCTCCTCGATCTCGGTATCGGCCGGGCAGCTGCCGCGCCGGCCGCGCGGGCCCTGCGGGGCGTAGAACTCCGCGCGCAGGCGCCGGCCCTCGGCCTCCACCGCGGCGATCACCTGGGGCAGGACTGCTGCGGGCGTCACATCGTCTCCGTAGAATTCTTCTTATACGGAAAGGGTGCCATGAGTTCCATTAAAACGGCGAGCGGACTGCTCATCGAGGACCTAGTTGTCGGCAGCGGCGCAACAGCCGGCCCCGGCCAGCGCGTGAGCGTCCATTACACCGGCTGGCTGACGGACGGCAACAAGTTCGACTCCAGCAAGGACCGCGGCCAGGCCTTCATGTTCTCGCTCGGCCGGGGCGAGGTGATCCGCGGCTGGGACGAAGGCGTCAGCGGCATGAAGGTCGGCGGCAAGCGCAAGCTCACGATCCCGCCGGATCTGGGCTACGGCACGCGCGGCGCGGGTGGCGTCATTCCACCGAACGCGACGCTGCTGTTCGAGGTGGAGCTGCTCGCCGTTCGTTAGAAGTCGACATCCTTACGGCGCATCGCCTTGATGGCGCCGCGATGCTTCTTCGATTCGACCCGGCGTTTCTGCGATCCCCGCGTCGGCCGCGTGGCGTGGCGCTTCTTCGGGATGTGGGCCGCCGCGGCGACGAGTGAATTGAGCCGCGCCAG
This sequence comes from Burkholderiales bacterium, assembly GCA_035554335.1. Lineage (GTDB taxonomy): Bacteria > Pseudomonadota > Gammaproteobacteria > Burkholderiales > SG8-39 > SCGC-AG-212-J23. The sequence continues at coordinate 5,866 of DATMIG010000331.1, read as the reverse complement.
CGCTTCGGCGCGGTTCATCTCCAGGCTGCGGTGCGCCTGGGCCTTGATGACGATGACGCCGGTGCGCGTCACGCGCTGATCGCCCCAGCGCAGCAGCCGCTCCTTGAGGTCGTCGGGCAGCGACGAGCGGCGAATGTCGAAGCGCAGGTGCACCGCGTTCGACACCTTGTTGACGTTCTGTCCGCCGGCGCCCTGCGCGCGCACCGCGGTGAGCTCGACTTCCGCTTCGGGAATCGTGAGCGCCATGCGGCGCGACGATACACGAACTATCGGGGCGGAGCCGCGAGGTCCGACGGGCTCGGCGCGGGACGCGTGGCGCCGGCGCCGGCGCTGCGCGGATCCTGCAGCGCGCTCGTCGGCCGGTCGCCGTCGGCTCGCGGCGCTTCGGTGGCGAGGTCGCTCGGGCTCGGCGTGCGCGCCTCCCGCGCCTGGGCTTGCGGGCGATCTTCTCCGCTCGCCCCGCGCAGGTCGCTCGGCGAAGGAACGGGGTCCTTGTTCGGCTTCATGTCTTGCGCGCCGGCGTTGAACGCCGCGAGCGCAAAAAGAAGAAAGAGATATCGCATAAATGAAAAGAGCGGGCGTCGCGCCCGCTCTTCCTTTCCGCTACGCGCTAGTTAGTCGCGCTTCTCGGACTTCATCGGCGACTGCTCGCCGCTCTTCACGCTGCTGTCGGACTTCGACGGCGCAGCGGAAGTGTCGGTCTTCGACGAGCCACCGGCCGCGGCGCTGGAGCTCGCCCGGCCCGACGAGGTCGAGCCGGCGGCCGTCGTGTCCTTGTCCGACTTGGTCGTGCTCGACTGCTTGTCCATGTGCTTGTCCTTGTTCTTCTTGTTTTTCGCGGAGCTCTTGTGCTTTGCCTTCTTGTCGGCGTGCGGCGTGTCGGTCGAGGCGCCGCCCGGGCCGGTGCTCGCGCCGGTCGACGAACCACCGCTCGCGGAGGTGGCCGCGGAGTCGGTGCTCTTCACGCCGGTGTCACCCGTGCGTGACTTGTTCACGTCGGCGCCGACATTGGCGTTAGCGCCGCCCTGCGTGGACGTGCTCTGCGCCGCCGCCAGCTGGCTGAAAGAGACGGCGAGAAAGCCGGAAAGAACGAACGGGAAAACTTTACGCATTGCATTTCCTCCTGGAAGAGAAGTGGGTTAACCCCAGGACTCTTGCAATGCGCGTGCCCGCCCTACTTACTTGGGCGGTTCGACCGGCTCATCCTTGGGCAGCTTCTGCGGGCTTGGCGTGGTCTTGTGGAGATGCGGGCCGGCGCCCGCGCCGACGGCTTGGCGTTCCTCCGGCGGAACCGGCGCCGTGCCGCCGGCCGAGCCCTGGGCGCGTGCCCGCTCGACCAGCTCCTTGTCGTTGGCTGGGGCGGCCTTCGCCGGTTGCTTCGGAGCCTGCTGCTGCGCCGCGACCGCAAAGCTGGCGGCGGCCAGAACCACGAAGAGCGTTACCTTTTCCATGAGCGTCTCCTTTGCCACGAGACGCTGCAACTCGCGTACCGTCAGCGGCTTACACGATTGCGGCCGGACTGCTTCGCGCGGTAGAGGGCCTCGTCCGCCGCCTTGAGCACCGCGCGCGGCGTGGCGCGCACGTCCGCCGGCTCGGCCACGCCGATCGAGACCGTCACGGAGATCACCTTCTCGACGCCACCCTCCCCGCGGCGCTTCGCGCCTTCGTGCGGCTGTTTCGGCCGGTCGGCGCCGCGCACCGCCATGCGGTACGCCTCGATCGAGCCGCGGATCCCTTCGAGCGCCCGCTGTGCCTGCGCAATGGTCGCGCCGGGAAACAGCACGCTGAACTCCTCGCCGCCGTAGCGGTAGGCGACGCCGCCGCCGTCGACCTGCGCGAGCCGCCCGCCGACGAGCTTCAGCACCTGGTCGCCCGCGTCGTGGCCGTGCGTGTCGTTGAATTTCTTGAAATGGTCCACGTCCACCATGCCGATGGCATAGCGCTCGCCGAGGCTGCGCATGCGCTCCTCGAGCGCGCGGCGCCCCGGCAGGCCAGTGAGCTGGTCGCGGAACGCGAGCTGGTGCGACTCCTGCAGGAGCGCGGCGATAAGCAGCACGCCGGTCGCGCACATGAAGACGGCGTACGCCTGCGCCGACTCCGCCCACTCCGCGGCGAGGAAGAACGCGGCGATCGCGGCGGCATTACCGACCGGGATGGGCTTGAAGTCCGGCCACGTCCGCCAGACCGCGCAGGCGAACGCGGCGCCGAAGGCGAGCCGGCCGATCACCGGCGTCGGCGGCGAGCGCAGCAGCCACGACTGGTCGACGGCGAAATGACTGCCGCGCGTACCGATCCACCACACGACTACCGCTTCCGCTGCCAGCAGCGCGAGCCAGCCGTATGCGGCTCGATAGCGCGCGCCGCGCTCGCGGAACAGCATGGCGAGGCAGGCATTCAGCGGCACGAGGACCACCAGCGCCGTGTACACCGGCTTGCCCGGCCACGCATGCCAGGCGCCGAAGGCGGCGAGAAGCGACGCCGCGATGACGAACGAGCGCCCGCGATTGAACCAGTACGCGAAGGCGACGGCGGCGATCAGCGCCGCATACGGGCCGGCGCTGCGCAGTCCCGACAGTGATTGCGGCAGCGGGCGCCCGGCCCACACGAGCGCCGCCGCGATCACGATGATGGCGCCCGGTGCCCAGAGCGGGCGCCATTGGTTCAGGCGCTCATTCACCTAACCGGTCGGGGCGGAAGCCGACGTCCGCCAGCTTGCCGCGCTGCGCGCGCTTGCCGATGTGCTCAGCGAGCTGCTTGCCCGCGATCGTTTCCACGGCACGGTTCTTCCGCTTGATGCCCGAGACGACGAGGCTCTTGCCGTCGGTCACCGCGACGTCGGCCAGCGTCACGTCGGGCAGCGCGATGAGCTGCACGCCCACGCCGCCGTTGGGACGCTCCGGCAGCTCGGCGATCTCGAACACGAGCAGCCTCGCGTCCGACGAGAGCGCCACCACGTATTTGCCCTCCGGCACCTTCGCCGGCGCGCGTGCCTGCGCGCCCTCGCTCACGGAGAAGAAGTCCTTGCCCTGCCGCGTCTTCGAGGCGAGGTCGCCCAGCTTGCAGAGAAAGCCCAGACCCGCGGTGCTGTTCATGAGCAGGCGTTGCGCCGGGTCGCCGCTCGCCATCCAGACGATGGCATCGGAACCGGAGTTCACCAGCGTGTTGACGGGCGCACCGTCGCCGCGCCCGCTCGGAATGTCCGCTGCGGCAATGCTGAACGTCTTGCCCGATCCGGCGAGCACGGTGACGGCGTCGGTGGTCTTGCACTCGAGGGTCTGCGAGAGCGCATCGCCTTCCTTGAACGTGAGGGTGGTGATATCGAGTCCGTGCCCGGTGCGCGCACGGATCCAGCCCTTGCGCGAGAGGATCACGGTCAGCGGCTCTTCCACCACCGTGCGCTCGACCTGCGCGCGCTCCGCGGTCTTGATGAGCGTGCGGCGCTCGTCGCCGTACTTCTTCGCGTCCTCGGCGAGCTCCTTCACGACCAGCTTCTTCAGTTCCTTCTCGTCGTCGAGCAGGCCTTTCAGTTCCTTGCGCTCGGCCTCGAGCGCCTTGCGCTCGTCGTTCAGCTTGATGCCGTCGAGCTTGGTGAGCTGGCCGAGCCGCAGGTTCACGATGTCCTCGGCCTGGCGCTCGGTGAACTTGTACCTGTCGCGCAGCTTCTGCTTCGCCTCCGGCTGGTCCTCGCTCGCGCGGATCAGCTTGATGATCTCGTCGATCTTGGCGTACGCGAGCAGGCGCCCGAGCACGATCTCGATCCGCTCCTGCACGCGGTCGAGGCGGAACTGCGTGCGGCGGCGCACCGTGTTGACGCGGAACTCGCCCCACTCGCGCAGGATGTCGACGATGCCCTTCGTCTCGGGCAGGCCGTCGAGGCCGAGCCAGGTCAGGTTCACCGCGTAGCGCGACTCGAGCGAGGTATGCACCAGCAGCGCCGCCATCATCTCCTCCGGGTTGATGCGGGAGGAGCGCGGCTCGATCACCAGGCGCAGCTTCGACTTGCGGTCGCTTTCGTCGCGCACCCCCTCGACCTGGTCGAGGATGAACTGCTTCATGCGCTTCTGCTCCTGCGTGACCTCCTTCTTGCCGAAGCCGGGCTTCGGATTGGCGAGCGCCTCGATCTCCTCCATCACCTGGCGCACGGAGACGCCGTGCGGCAGCTCGGTGACGGCCACCCGCCACTGTCCGCGAGCGAGATTTTCGCGTTCCCACTTGCAGCGCAGAAGCAGCGATCCGCGTCCCGTCTCGTACGCCGTGCGAATCTCCTCCGGCGGCGAGATCACCTGGCCGCCACCCGGGAAATCCGGGCCGGGCAGGATCTCCAGCACGTCCTCCAGCTTCGCGCGCGGATGCTTGATCACGTGGGCGGCCGCTTCCGCGACTTCCTTGAGGTTGTGCGACGGAATGCGCGTGGAGAAGCCGACCGGGATGCCGAAGCTGCCATTGAGCAGACCGAACGGCAGTCGCGCCGGCAGCAACGCCGGCTCGTCGAACTTGCCGTCGTAGTTCTTGACGAAGTCGACGGTGCCCTCGCCGATCTCCGCGAGCATCAGCTCGGCGTAGCGCGAGAGCTTAGCTTCCGTGTATCGATACGCCGCCGGCGCATCGCCGTCACGCGAGCCGAAGTTGCCCTGGCCGTCGATCAGCGGATAGCGCATCGAAAACGGCTGCGCGAGGTGCACCAGCGCCTCGTAGGTCGACGAGTCGCCGTGCGGGTGGTATTTGCCGAGCACGTCGCCGACGTAGCGCGCGCACTTCGAGAAGGTCTGCGCGCCGCCGGGCGTGTCGCCCATCGCGTAGAGGATGCGGCGCTGCACGGGCTTCAGGCCATCGGCGATCTCCGGCAGCGCGCGCGCCTTGACGGTCGAGACCGCGTAGCCGAGGTAGGCGTGCGACGCGTGCTGCTCGATCGGCGCCGTTTCGTCGCCGTTGTCGCCGCCGCTGAATAAATCCGGTGTGAGTGTGTCGTCCATAAGTCCTTATTGGAACAAGTCGAGCTGCTTGTCGGCCATCGCGACCGCGAGCTCGACCGCCCGCTTCGCTTTCTCCAAGTCTTCGGTGTCGCCGGCTCGGCCGGCGGCTTCCCACCTGTAATGGTTCTTGCCGAGGAGGGTGACCTTGCCGAGCTTCGCCTTTCCCAGCCAATAGGCGTGCCCTTGATACGCTCGTTCCCAGAAAGGCTTCGGTTTCGTTTTCTTTTTCTGAGCCATGAAAACGTGGTCTTTCCCTGATTTCGTTAGACGTCGGCCTCCACGGTCTTCCAGTGCTCCCGCATCCAGTTGCGCCGGCCTTCGGCTTCGCCGGAATCCATCAATAGCTCGAAGGTGGCGCGCGCCTTTTTCAGCTCCTTGGCGTCGAGCTGCATGCGCACCAGGCGCCGCGTGTCCGGGTTCATCGTCGTCTCCCAGAGCTGCTCCGGGCTCATCTCGCCCAACCCCTTGAAGCGCGAGATCTCCCAGCTGCCGTCCTTCACCTTCTCCTTCTTCAGTTGCGCCAGCACTTCCGCCAGCTCGTCGTCATCGAGGCAGTACACGCGGCGCGCCGGCTTGCCCTTGCCCTGCGACGGCACTTCCACCTTGTAGAGAGGTGGCTGCGCGACGTAGACATGACCCGCGGCGACGAGCTTCGGCGCGTGCATGAAGAAGAAAGTGAGGAGCAGCGCCTGGATGTGGCCGCCGTCGACGTCGGCGTCGGTCATCAGGATCACCTTGCCGTAGCGCACGCCGCTCAGGTCGGGCGACTCCTCCGCGGTGTGCGGGTCGACGCCGATCGCGGTGGCGATCGCCTGCAGCTCCTTGTTGGACAGCACCGTGCGCGTGTCCTTCGACATGGTGTTCTGCACCTTGCCGCGCAGCGGCAGCAGCGC
>DATMIG010000330.1:0-11801 GCA_035554335.1 Burkholderiales bacterium | reverse complement strand
GCAAGAACGAGAACGAGGTGCCGTGGGGCATCAACCGCCGGCGCGTCGTCACGATCAATGACGGCAAGCCGGGCGAGCGCTCGGTATCCATGGCCTGCATGCACTGCACTGACGCGCCGTGTCAGGCGGTCTGTCCGGTGGACTGCTTCTACCGCACCGACGACGGCGTGGTGCTGCACGACAAGGATCTGTGCATCGGCTGCGGCTACTGCTTCTACGCCTGCCCGTTCGGCGCGCCGCAGTTCCCGCAGGCGGGCGCTTTCGGCCTGCGCGGCAAGATGGACAAGTGCACGTTCTGCGCCGGCGGCCCCGAGCCCGACCGCAGCGACGCGGAATTCAAGAAATACGGCCGCAACCGGCTCGCCGAAGGCAAGCTGCCGGCCTGCGCCGAGATGTGCTCGACGAAGGCCTTGCTCGGCGGCGACGGCGACGTGATCGCCGACATCTACCGCGAGCGCGTGCTGCGTCGCGGCCGCGGCGCGGACCTGTGGGGCTGGAGTGCGGCGTATGGCGTGAAGCCCGGCGCTACGCCGCCCGTACAGCAGTCGGCTCCGAGGAACGGCAAGTCATGAGAACGCTGCTGGTTCTGGTAGCGGCCTTTGCGCTGACCGCCTGCGGCGAGAAGGAGCAGGTCGTCGTCTATGAGCAGGGCAAGTACCAGGGCAAGCCGGATAACCGCTCCTGGGACAACCCGCCGCCATCCGCGGAGCTGCGCGGCGGGGAGTGGAAGCAGGGCGACCGCGCGAGCTGGGAAGACAGCATCCAGCACCGCCAGCTCTCTCAGAACGAATACAGGCGTATGGGCCAATGAGGGTACTTGTTCTACTGCTGTCTCTCTTCCTCGCCGCGGCCGCAAGCGCGCAGTCCCAGTCGCAGCAGGTGCCGCAGGCCAGTGCGGAACAGAACGTGAACGACCAGCAGCAGCGCGCGGTCACCCAGCCGGGCAACAACGCGCCGTTCTATCGCGAGGTGCGCTCGGGCAATGCCGAGTACACCACGAGCAGCGTGAAGGGGCCGGAGGCCGGCGTGCTGATCCAGTCGGGCGGCGAGACCTGGCGGCAGATCCGCAACGGCCCGGCGATGTTCTATGGCGGCTGGCTCCTCGTCGTCGTGATCGCAGCCATCCTTGGCCTGTACTGGTGGAAGGGGCCCGTGAAGCTTAGCGAGCCGCTTACCGGCCGGCGCATGCGCCGCTTCACGCCCTTCGAGATGACGGTGCACTGGTCGACGGCCATCAGCTTCTGCCTGCTCGGCCTCTCGGGCCTGGTCATGTTCTTCGGCAAGAGCCTGCTGCTGCCGCTCATCGGGCACACGCTCTTCGGGTGGCTCACCTACCTCTGCAAGAACGTGCACAACTTCATTGCGCCGCTGTTCATCGTCTCGGCGGCAGTGATGGTGGTGATCTGGGCGCGCGACAACATCTTCCGCCGTTATGACTGGCAGTGGTTCCGCCGGGCGTGGGCCTTCTTCCTCAAGAGCGAGCACATCCCGTCCGGGCGCTTCAATGCCGGCGAGAAGGCGTGGTTCTGGGGCGGCGTGCTGCTCCTGAGCATCGTCATGACGTGGAGCGGGCTCGTGCTGCTCTTCCCGAACTTCGACCAGCCGCGCGCCACCCTGCAGGTGGCGTGGATCTGGCACGTGGCGGCGGCCATGCTGTACATCGCGGCGTCGCTCGGCCACATCTACATGGGCACCATCGGCGTCGCGCACACCTACGACAACATGCGCCACGGCTGGACCGACGAGACCTGGGCGAAGGAGCACCACAGCATCTGGTACGAAGCAGTGAAATCGGGGCGCCGCCCTGAGGACAGGCGGCCTGCGGGCGGGCCCGTCCCGGCCGGCGCGCCGCACATGAAGGAGGACGCATGAAAACGATTCTCGCCACGTTGGCCGGTGGACTGTTGATCGGCGTGGTCGCGGCCTCGTATGCCAAGCTGCCGCCGCCGACGCCGGAGGAAAAGGCCGCCGCTGCCGCGAAGGCGCAAAAGGCCGAGAGCGAGAAGGCGAAGGCGGCGCAGGAGGTATCCCGGGCACAGGACAAGGCGGTCGCCAACTACAAGAAGAACAACAAAGGCAAACAGTCTTCGTCAGCCGGCGCGACTTCCCAGCCGGAGCCGCCACCGGCGCAAGGCGCCGATCACTCCAAGGCCGGGCTGCCCGACAGCGAGCTCACCCCGCGCGAGGCGCAGACCGAGATGCCGAAGCCAGGCCAGGTCAATGACTACTCCACCCCGAAGCGCGATCCGCAGAACTCGTCCAGCAGCCGCTGACGGCGAAAAAGCATCGCCGTGAAGATCCGGTTTTGCATCGGCCTCGTGATCGGCAAGCAGCCCTGACCTGACAAGAAGGAGCATCATGGAGCCGGAAGCATTCAACCAGAGCCTGCGCAAATTCCTGAAGACGGTCGGCGTGAGCTCGCACCGCGAGATCGAGCAGGCCCTGCGAGCCGCGCTGCAGCAGGCGAAGCTCGCGGGAAGCGACGTCATTGCCGCGAAGATGACGCTCGAGATCCCGGCGCTCGGCCTGAAGGTGCCCTTCGACGGGAAGCTCAGCCTGAGATAACGCGCTCGGCCGGCAGGCGCACGATGAACGTGCTGCCGCGGCCGAGGTCGCTTTCCACGGAGACGTCGCCGCCCATCAGGCGCGTCAGGCGCCGGCAGATGGCGAGCCCGAGTCCCCATCCGCGGCGCTCGCCGGCGGCGCGCATGCGCAGATGCGTGAACTCGCCGAAGATGCCGGGGAGGTCCTCCGGCGCGATGCCGGGGCCGGTATCGCTGACTCGGATCAGCGCGTCGCCGCCCGGCGCGAGCCCGGAAGCGATCGTGACGCCGCCGCGCTGCGTGAATTTGACGGCATTGCTGATGAGGTTGCGCAGCACGCGGGCGAGCTTGATGCGGTCGGCGCGCAGTCGCACCGCGGCGGCTGGCGGCACGATTTCGATCGCCAGGTTCTTCGCCGCCGCGAGCGGCTCGAAAGCACGGCTTTCCTCGCGGACCAGCGCCTCCAGCGGGAAATCGCTTTCGCGCAACTCGATGCGGCCGGAATCGAAGTACGCGATGTCGAGGACATCGTTCACCATCTCCGCGAGCGACAGCGAGTCGCGCTGGATGTTCTGCGCGAGCGCCGGCAGCCGGTCGCGCGAAGCCGGATCGGAGGCGGTGTGGCCGATGAGGTCCGCCATCAGGCTGATGGAGGTGAGCGGGGTGCGGATGTCGTGCGAGATGGACATGAGAAGGCGCGTCTTGCGGTCGCTCGCCTCCTCGGCCTGCGCTCGCTGCAGGTCGAGCTCGCGATTTCGCGCCGTGATTTCCTGCTGGTAGGCGGACAGTTGCCGGTTGCGCGCTTCCACGGTCTCTGCCGCCACGCTCAGGCCGTGAAGCAGCGCGGCCGCGAGCAGGATGCTGAGCGCGGCGAGGACGCGGTTGACGAAATACTCGTCATGCAGGGCCCGCACGTCGCTTTGCTGCCAGTAGGCGATGAAAGTGATGCAGACGAGGACGAAGGCGAGGCCCCAGAGCAGGCGCCGGCTGCGGGCCGCGGCCGCCAGCACGAGCGGCAGGCTGTAGATGATGGCCACGTTGAGCTGGATCGACGTGGTGACGTCGACGAGGACTTCGGCCCCGGCGAGCGCAATCGCGAGCGCGCCGAGGACGGCCGGGTGGCGTAAAGGCTCGAGAGCTGCGGGGGCCGCCGCGGCGGAAGAGTCAGGCATCGATCGGGGCAGCGGTATAGTAATTGCTCCGTGCCTTCGAGGAAGAAGAGCAATGCACGAAGTCCTGATCGCGGATGACGATGCCGGCCTGCGCCAATCCCTCAAATTGGCGCTCGAGGCCGCGGGGTACCGCGTGCGCTTGGCGGCTCACGGCGGCGAAGCGCTCTCCCTGCAAAGCGAGAGTCCCGCCGATATTCTGATCACGGACATCTTCATGCCCGAAACCGACGGCTTCGAGGCGATCGACCGCTTTCGCGAGATGTTTCCGGCCACCAAGATCGTCGTCATGTCGGGTAATGCGAAACGCGCCAAGCTGGAATATCTTCCCATCGCGGCCATGATTGGCGTCGACGCCACCCTCAAAAAGCCCTTCCGGGCGGCCGAGCTCCTGCAGACGCTGCGCTCGCTCGAGGCCTAGCGCCCAATATAGTCATCGGAGTCCGGCGCTGTGCAGCCGTTCACGGTTGTTTCGCCGGAACGCCGCGCTTCTTCGCGCATCGAATGCCGTCGCCCATGGAAACGGACGCGTCATGACGGCTTTGGTGCATGGAACTGCCGGCGAGGATCGCCAGCACGGAGCAGGGGCCTACCGCGGCATCCTGCGCTGGATCACCACGACCAACCACAAGGACATCGGCACGATGTACCTGTGGTTCAGCTTCACGATGTTTTCGATCGGCGGGGTGATGGCGCTCCTCATCCGCGCCGAGCTCTTTACGCCCGGATTGCAGTTCACGAATCCGGATTTCTTCAACCAGCTCACCACGCTGCACGGCCTGATCATGATCTTCGGCGCCATCATGCCGGCGTTCGTCGGCTTCGCGAACTGGCTGATCCCGATGATGATCGGCGCGCCCGACATGGCGTTCGCGCGGCTGAACAACTGGTCGTTCTGGCTGCTGCCGTTCGCCTCGTCGCTGCTGCTTCTCTCGCTTTTCATGCCGGGCGGCGCGCCGGGCACCGGCTGGACCATGTACGCGCCGCTCAGCGCCCAGCAGGGCATCGGCATGGACTTCGCCATCTTCGGCATCCACCTCCTCGGCTTGAGCTCGATCCTCGGCTCCATCAACATCATCACCACCATCGTCAACATGCGCGCTCCCGGCATGACGCTGATGAGAATGCCGATGTTCTGCTGGACCTGGCTGATCACCGCCTACCTGCTCGTGGCGACCATGCCGGTGCTGGCGGGCGCCGTGACCATGACGCTGATGGACCGGCACTTCGGCACCACCTTCTTCAACGCCGCCGGCGGCGGCGACCCCGTGCTCTACCAGCACATCTTCTGGTTCTTCGGCCATCCGGAGGTCTACATCATTGCGATGCCCGCGTTCGGCGTGGTGTCGCAGGTGATCCCGGCCTTCTCGAGAAAGCCGCTCTTCGGCTACCGCTCGATGGTTTACGCCTCCTGCGCGATCGCGATCCTGTCGTTCATCGTCTGGGCGCACCACATGTTCACCGTCGGCATGCCGGTCAGCGGCCAGCTTTTCTTCATGTATGCGTCGACCCTGATCGCGATCCCGACCGGGGTAAAAGTCTTCAACTGGGTCGCCACGATGTGGAAGGGGTCGCTGACGTTCGAGGCGCCGATGCTGTTCGCCTGCGGGTTCGTTTTCATGTTCACGATGGGCGGGTTTTCGGGGCTGGTGCTCGCCCTGGTCCCGGTCGACATCCAGCTCCACGACACTTACTACGTCGTCGCGCACTTCCACTACATCATGGTCGCGGGCGCGTTGTTCGCGGCATACGCCGCGGTGTACTTCTGGCTGCCGAAGTGGACCGGAAAGATGTACGACGAGCGGCTCGCCCAGATCCACTTCTGGCTCACGCTGATCTTCTTCAACATGATCTTCTTCGTGCAGCACTTCCTCGGCCTCGCCGGCATGCCGCGCCGCATTCCGGATTACCCGCTGATGTTCGAGCCGTGGAACAAGATCTCCTCCATCGGCGCCTTCGGCTTCGCGCTGTCGGTGGTCCTGTTCTTCTACATCCTCGTCAAATGCATCCGCCGGGGTGCGCCTGCAGCGCAGCTGCCGTGGGAGGGTGCCGATTCGCTCGAATGGACGCATCTGCCGACACCGGCTCCGTACCACAGCTTCGAGGTCCAGCCGGTGCTCAAGCCGTAGCGCCCGGCTACCGCGAATATCCTGGCGCCTTCTGAGCCCTGGCGAAGATCGCGATGAGCAGCAGGTAGGCCGCCGACCAGCACGCGGCCGCGTCGGCGTGGTAGGCGAGCCCCGCGCGCAGGAGCGTCGCCGCGGCGATGAGCACCGTGCCGGCGACGATCAGCGGCTCGCGCGCCGGGTCGCGGCGGCGCGTGCGCAGCCAGGACAGGGCCATCACGTTGAAGGTGAGCGTGCCGATGGCGCCAGCGGTGATCAGGTGCACCGCGCGCGAATCGTAGCGGCCGAGCGCGACGGCAATACCGAAGGTGGCAAGGCCGAGCGCGAGCCAGCCGTAGCCCGAGGCGAGGCAGAGGAGGTCGGGCCGGCCGCGCAGTACCCACAGGCGCCAGCGCGCGAGCCGCGCGGCCGCCAGGGCGCGCGCCACCGCACAGAATGGCGTCCACAGAAGCGAGATCACCATGGCTGCGATCAGCGCACCTTCGAGGCGCGGCTGCACGCGCGGGCCGAGGCGAGTGCCCTGGCGCTCGAGCTGGCCGGCGGCCATCGCGGCGATGATGCGCCCGCCCATGAAGAGCATCAGCGCGGCGAAGAGCAGCACGGCGAGGCGCACTTGCAGCGCCGCCGCGGCGACACAGATGCCGACGACGATCGCCGGCAGCGCGCGGTTGCGCCATTTCTTCGCAGCGGCGAGCGGGCGCGGGGCGGCCTGCGCGGCGAGCGCCACGGCGAAGGCGCCGTTGGCGACCGCGGAAACCTCGATCCACGGCAGGGCGAGGACGGCGAGGCGGGCGCCGAGCCACAGCGCGAAGAGCAGCCGCACGCGCGCCGCCGGCGCGGCGCCGAGCTGGTTGCCGGCGACCACGGCGAGAGCGAAACCGAAGAGCATCTCGCGCGGATGCCACTGCGGCACCCAGAACACGGAAAGCGGCAGCACGAGCGCCGCATAGAGCGCCGCCGCGGGATAGAAGAGACCGGGCGCGGCCGGCAAAGCCGCTCGCTCCTAGCCCGGCTTGCCGTCGAGGCGCGGGCCGGTGAGGACCGGGAAATACGCGATCGCGAAGGCAGCGAAAGCCGCCGACCAGAGGAGCGCGGACACACCGATGCTCGCGGCGTACGCGCCGGGCAGCACGAGCGGCACCAGCACGCGCACCACAGCGGCGGCCTGGACGAGCAGGTAGGCGGCGAGCTCGGCGCTCCCCGTTGCGAGCGCACGCGCCGTGTGCCCGCGCGAAGTGCGCGTCATCATGCCGAGCGTTATGCCGCCGATCGCGCCGACGGTCAGCGCGTGCGTCGCGAGCACGGGCGGTACGACATCGAAGGCCGCCAGCCCGCGCAGCAGGAGATGGAGCACGAGCCAGGCGTAGGACAGATGCAGGATCCACAGGATCGGCCGGCCCCGGGTGCTCAACGGCGCCCACAGAGCGAGCCGGCATCCGTGCAGCGCGGCCGCGACGAGCGCGATGGCGCCGGCGGCCGCTCGCCAGCCGAGGGCGTCGGCCGCGAGAAGCAGCAGGATGGCGGCGAGAGCGGCTTTCTCCAGCACCGCACTGCGCCGCGCGCCGGCGCCGAGGACGGCGTTGTTGGTGAACGCGGGAACCACGCGCCCGGCCATCACGGCAATCACGAACAGCACGATATCCAGCGCGAGCGCGAGAGCCACCCTCGGGTAAGCCACGAACACGACGCTCGCGGCGCCGAGCGCGACGACGAGCACGATGAAGAACCAGTTGCGCCGGTTGCCGCTCGCGACCAGCGGGCGTCCGATGCCGATGGCGACGCCGATCGCGAACAACAGGTCGGCCATCGCCGCGGCGGGCAGGGAATAGAGCGCCAGGATCCGCGCCGCGCACCAGAACGCGGCGAGGATCGCGAGCGGCGCGCCGGTCGGCGTGGGCTTGCCCGTCCAGTTGCGCACCGCGGTCAGCAGAAATCCGGCAATCACCGCGAACGCGTAGCCGAACAGCATCTCGTGCGCGTGCCACAGCGGGTTCGCGTCGGGCAGCCAGCCGGTGTATTGCAGCGCCCAGACGCCGACGCCGAGCGCTGCATACGCGCCGGCGAGGAGGTAGAGCGGGCGAAAGCCCAGCGCGAAGAGCGTCACGCCGACTTTCGCCATGTCCATGAGATGCGCGGAACAGCCACGTCGTTCCGGCCGTTTCGCGCGGGAACGCCGCGCATCGTGCTGCATCGAATGCCGGGAGCCCATGAATCAGGAGACAGTCCATGAATGCAAGCCAGATCATGACCACGCCGGTCGTCACCATAGGGCCGGACAGCCAGGTACGCGAAATCGCCGCGCTGCTGCTGAAGCACCGCATCAGCGGAGTGCCGGTGGTGGACGGCGGGCGCCTCGTCGGCTTCGTCAGCGAAGGCGACCTGCTGCACCGGCAGGAGATCGGCACCGATCGGCCCGCACGCGCCGAGTCGTGGTGGCTGCGATTGCTCGGCAGTGAGGCGACGCCCGCGGACTACGTGAAATCGCACGCGAGGCGCGCGCGCGACATCATGACCCCGGGCGTGATTTCCGTCGCCCCGGACACGCCGGTCGCAAAGGTCGCCGCGCTGCTCGACAAGCGGCGCATCAAGCGCGTCGTGGTGGTGGACGGCGGGAAGCTGGTGGGCATCGTCAGCCGCGCAAACCTGGTCCAGGCCCTCGCGTCGATGAGCCCGGCCTCCGAGCAGCTCACGCCGCCCGTCGACAGCGCGATCCGCGGCCGCCTCGTCGCGGAGCTCGAGCGCCAGCCCTGGTGGCGGCGCGTGAGCTCCAACGTCGTCGTCTCCGAAGGCGTCGTGCACTTATGGGGTTTCGTCGGCTCCGCGGACGAGCGCGCCGCCGCGCGGGTGGCGGCGGAGAACGTGCCCGGCGTGCGCGCGGTCGAAGACCATCGCCTCGCGTACGCGGAATTTCCTTCCGAGCTATGAGAGCAAGCGACATCATGACGTCCCCCGTGATCAGCGTCGGGCCGGAGACGCCGGTGCACGAAATCGCGACGCTGCTGCTCGAGCACCGCATCAGCGGCGTCCCGGTCGTCGAGCACGGGCGGCTGATCGGCTTCGTGAGCGAGGGCGACCTGCTCCACCGGCAGGAAATCGGCACCGAGCGAAAGACCGGATCCTGGTGGCTGCGCCTCTTCAGCGTGGCCGGCCCGGCGGCGGACTACATCAAATCGCACGCCAGCCGCGCGCGCGACATCATGACGCGCGAAGTGGTGTCCGTCTCTCCGGACACGGGCCTCGCGGAAATCGCCACTTTGCTCGAGAAACGCCGCATCAAGCGCGTCCCGGTGCTGAGCGAGGGAAATCTGGTCGGCATCGTGAGCCGGGCAAACCTCGTGCAGGCCATCGCCACGGCGCGTCCGACCTCGAGGAGCGTGACGCCACCGGTCGACAGCGCCATCCGCGGGCGGTTGCTGGCCGAGCTCGCCCACCAATCGTGGTGGGCCGGACCGAACTCGCAGGTGATCGTGATGGACGGCGTCGTTCATTACTGGGGTGTCGCCCGATCCGACGCCGAGCGGGAGGCGGCGCGGGTGGCGGCCGAGAACGTTCCGGGGGTCCGGGGTGTCGAGGACCATCGCCTCGTCTACAGCGAATTTCCCGGGGCCTGGTGAGCCCGCGCGCCGCAATGGCATTTGATCCACAACGTCATTACAGCGTGGTCGAGGACTTCGACGGCCTGCACGTCATTCCGATGTATCGCGTCATCCGGCGAAGCGAGACGCTGCTCTGCAGCGCGAGCCTCGCGGCGTGCGGCAATTTCGTCGCCGCTTATCTCGCGCACATAGCAGCCGGCGAGGATCCGCGTAAAGCGTGCGCGGCCGCGCTCGAAGTTGCGGAGGCTTCGTAAGCAGGCTATAGGGGCGGCATCGATCCGCTTCGGAGATGGCCCATGCATCCTGCCGCACCCGTCGTCCCGCCTCCTGCCACCGGGCTCGAGAAGATCCTGCGTGCGCTCTCCGTCGTCAGCATGGTGATGACCGTGCCGCAGGTGCTCGCCGTCTGGACCGGGCCCAGCGTGAGCGGCGTTTCGCTCGTGTCCTGGGCCGCCTACCTCGTCTCCGCGTGCCTGTGGCTCGCCTACGGCCTGCAGAAGCGCGACAAGACCATCTACGTCGCTTGCATCGGCTGGATCGCGCTCGACGCCGCGATCGTGGCCGGCGTCGTCGTGCGCGGCTGACGGCTACGTCGGCCGTTCGCGCTTTCTGGCGGTATTCGACCGCCGTGTCGAGCAGCGCCTCCGCCGAGGGGGACGAAGCGAGGGCCGGATCTTCGGCGCGCCTGACGGTTAGACAGCATCCCGCGAGCGCAATTCAGGTCAGGTGTCGCGCGCGCTCGGCGAGGGCAGATGCCAGCTGCCGCGGATAGCGAGCACGCGGACGCCGAAGCAGAGCGCCGCGCCCGCGACAGCCATCACGGTCGGCGGCAGCGCGAGCACGTATCCGCCCACCACCACGGCTGCGCCGGCCAGCGCTGCCAGCGCATAGATTTCCGAGCGCAGCACGCTCGGTACCTCGTTCAGCAGCAGGTCGCGCATGATGCCGCCTCCGATTCCCGTGAGCATGCCGAGGAGCGCCGCCATGACCGGATTCAGCCCGAAGGCGAGCGCTTTCTGCGCGCCGGACACGGCGAAAAGCGCGAGGCCTGCTGCGTCGGCAACCAGCACGAAAGCGTGCAGGCGATGAATGGCGGGATGCCAGAAGAAGGCCGCAATGCCGGCCGCGACGGAGGCGGCGAGGTAGCGCCAGTCGCTGATCGCGGCGGGGGGCGTGGCGCCGATCAGCACGTCGCGGGCGATGCCGCCCGAATTGGCGGCGGCGAACGATACGGCCATGATGCCGAAGAAATCGAGCTGGCGCTTCACGCCTGCCGCCGCACCGCTGAGAGCAAAGACGAAGGTGCCGAGCAGGTCGAGCGCCAGTACCAGTTCTTGGGTTACCTCGATATTGATGGCCTCTCCGGTTGGGAAAGCCAGGCGAGCGCGCCCACCACCATCGTCTCCACGCCGGTCTCGAGCGTCGGATGCAGCACCGGGGCGAAGAACGGGCTGTGGTTGCTCGGCAGCTTGTTCACCTCGTTGTTGGCCTTCGCCTTGGCGTAAGCGGCGGGATCGGTGCCGCCGACGAACCAGAATACCGCAGGAACGTGCCATTCGGCGCCGAAGGAACCGAAGTCCTCGCTGGCCGATGTCGGTCCGGTTTGCTTCACCCGGTTGGCCGGAAAATGCTCGCGGAACGCGCTCACCACGCGCTGGCTCGCGCCCGCGTCGTTCGTGCCCATCGGATACCTGTCCAACGGGGTGATCTCCGGCGGCTTCGGCGCGCCGGCGGCGGCGGCTTCCGCTTTGACGATGCGCTCGATCGCGGCCAGCACGCGCTTGCGCACGCGCTCGTCGTAGGTGCGCACGTTCAGCTTGATCACTGCTTCATCCGGGATCACGTTCTCCTTCGTGCCCGCCTGCAGGGAGCCGATGGTGACGACGGCCGCCTCGTTGGGCGAGATCTCGCGCGACACGATGGTCTGCAGGCGCATCACCGTTGCCGCCGCCATCACCACCGGATCGATGCTCGCCTGCGGCATCGAGCCATGCGCGCCGCGCCCGAAGAGGCGGATCTGCAGGCTGTCGGCGGCGGAAGTGATGGTGCCGGTGCGCCCGCCGATGTCGCCCGCGGAGCCGACCATGACATGCTGGCCCAGGATGACGTCGGGCTTGGGAAAGCGCTTGAACAGTCCGTCGCCGATCATGGCCTTTGCGCCTTCCGCGGTTTCCTCCGCCGGCTGGAAGACCGCCATCAGCGTGCCGCTCCAGGACTGACGCGCCTGCGCCAGCAACGCTGCGGCGCCGGCGAGCCATGCCACGTGCATGTCGTGTCCGCACGCGTGCATGACTCCCTTGGTCTTGCTCGCGTAAGGAAGGCCGGTGGCTTCCTCCACCGGCAGCGCGTCCATGTCGGCGCGCAGCA
>DATMIG010000329.1:0-2381 GCA_035554335.1 Burkholderiales bacterium | reverse complement strand
ATTCGGGGTCAGGTTCGCAATTCATTGAAGCCGCACGCCCGGCCCCGGGAAATAATCCTGAACCCGACCCCGAAATGAATTCGTCATGAGAGTCATCGCACTCGAAGAGCACTATCTCGATCCCGAAGTCGGCCGCCATTTCGCCGAGGCCGGGCCGGAGGCGAGAGTCCCGGCGCTGCGCGACCGGCTGGTCGACGTGGCGGACCTGCGCATCAAGGAGATGGACGAAGCCGGCATCGACCTCCAGATCCTCTCGCACACCGCGCCCGCCACGCAGCGCCTCGACGCCGAGACGGGGCCGAAGGTGGCGCGCGAGGCGAACGATCGGCTGAAGGCGACCGTCGACAAGAGCAAAGGCCGCTTCGCCGCGTTCGCGTCGCTGCCGACGGCGAACCCGAAAGCGGCGGCGGATGAGCTCGAGCGCGCGGCGACGAAGCTCGGCTTCAAGGGCGCGATGATCCATGGCCTGACGTGGATCGGCAGCGAGAAGCTCTTCATCGACGACAAGCGCTTCTGGCCGATCTTCGAGCGCGCAGCCGCGCTCGACGTGCCGATCTACCTGCACCCGGCGGTGCCGCACCCGGCGGTGGTCGAGGCGTACTACAAGGACTACGTGAAGGAATTTCCCAGCATCCTGAACGCGGGCTGGGGATTCGGCGTCGAGACGGCGACGCAGGGCCTGCGCATGGTGCTCTCCGGCGTGTTCGACAAGTATCCGAACCTGAAGATCATCCTCGGCCACCTCGGCGAAGGATTGCCGTTCCTCCTCTGGCGCATCGACATGACGTTCGGCCGCCAGGGCAACCGCACCACGCCTTTCCGCGAGACGTTCCGCCGCCATTTCTGGATCACCACGAGCGGCAACTTCTCCACACCTGCGCTCCTCTGCAGCGTGATGGAAATGGGCGTAGACCGGATCCTCTTCTCCGTCGACTACCCCTACGTGCCTAATCCACCCGGGGTGCGCTGGATGGAGGAGGTCCCGCTCTCCACCGAGGACCGGGAAAAGATCCTGAGCGGCAACGCGAAGCGGCTGTTCGGCATGTAAGTTGCAAGTGGGGGGGGATGGCGCCCCGCCTGCTTCTCCTGCCGCTGCTGTGCGCCGCGTGCTTCGCGCACGCGCAGTCGCCCGACGAGAATTTGCAAAAACTGCAGTCGGCGCTGACCACCGGAAGCGAGGCGACGCTCGTCACGCCGCTGCGCAGCGGCATGCTGCAGGTGACGACGTTCCAGCCCGGCACCCGACTCACCCCGGCGCAGGCGGCGCAGCTCATCAATCAGGCGCGCGACTCGTTGCGCGCGCTCGGCGAGCCGCAGCCGACCGCGGAAGAGATCGCGCGCATGCTCGCCGGCGGGCCGATCGAGCTGCCGAGCGGACGCATCCAGACCGCGGGCATGCTGCCTTCGGCCGGCTGGCCGGCGACCATCCAGTCGCAGGTGATGATGGCCACCGCGCCGGTGCCGGCGGGCGGCGCGAGCGCCGCGGCCGGCGGCAGCGCGGCAGCCACCAATTCGGCGCGCGAAGAGGCGATCCGCGAGCTCGCCGACCTCGGCATCATCAATCCGTCGGAAGAGCAGATCCGCGCGGCGCTCGTCGGCGGAACGATCACCACCGTCAACGGGCCGTACCAGCTGCCCGGCATCCTGAAGAGGTAACAGCCATGAAACGCCTTCTCCTTGCACTCGCATTCGCGATCCCGACGGCGAACGCGCAAGTCGTGACCACCACGCCGACGGCGAGCCCCGCGAGCCAGGTGCTCGCGCTCGCGCCGCAGCTGCTGCCGTTCGCCGGCGACGCCAACTTCGCCAACCTCGTGAACGGCCTCGCGCGCGGCCTGCCGGTCACGCTGAGCACGGGCCTGTCGAACGGCGGAACGCAGCAGTTCACCTTCACGCCGGGCGGGACGATGAGCGCGCTGGAAATTGCGCAGACGCTGGAGAAGGCGCGCCAGCTCCTCATCTCGCACGGCGTCGCGACACCCACCGCGCAGCAGCTCGGCACGGCGCTCACCGGCGGCTCGCTCACCACGGCGAGCGGCACGACCACGGTCAACCCGATCGTCGTCGGCGCCACGACCGGTACCACGCCCGCGGCGCAAAGCCCCGCCGCCGCCATCCAGGCGAATTCGCCGGCGGCCAACGCCGCCGCGGGCGCCAGCGCCGGCGTGCGCAACATGAGCGACAGCGCCCTGCCGCGCGGCATCAGCGATACGCCGCCGCAGGCGGTGCCGGGCGTGACCTCGCCCGCACCCGGCTCGGCGAGCACGGTGACGCCGGCGGCAGCGGCCACCCCCGCCACGCCAGCCGCCGCAGCGACCCCGGCGACCGCGACCCCGTCTACGCCGACGACTGCCGCGCCGGCGGCGATCCGGGTCCGGTAG
>DATMIG010000328.1:0-7002 GCA_035554335.1 Burkholderiales bacterium | reverse complement strand
AACTACCCGGTCCTGCTATCGAACGGAAACCTGGTCGACTCGGGTCCCGGCTGGGCGAAGTTCCATGACCCGTTTCCGAAACCCTCGTATCTCTTCGCCCTGGTCGCGGCGGACCTCGAGGTGCTCGAAGACGAGTACCAGGGGAAAAAGCTCTACGTGTACGTCGAGCCGGGCAAGCTCGACCAGGCCGGCTGGGCGATGGATTGCCTCAAGCGCTCGATCGCCTGGGACGAGAAGCGCTTCGGCCTCGAGCTCGACCTCGACCAGTACAAGATCGTCGCCGTCGGCGACTTCAACTCCGGCGCGATGGAGAACAAGGGCCTCAACATCTTCAACACGAAATACGTGCTGGCCCGCTCGGACACGGCGACCGACGTCGATTACCTCAACATCGACCGCGTCGTGGCGCACGAGTATTTCCACAACTGGACCGGCGACCGCGTCACCTGCCGCGACTGGTTCCAGCTCTCGCTCAAGGAAGGCCTCACCGTCTTCCGCGACCAGGAATACGGCGCCGACACCTATTCGCGCGCCATGACCCGCATCCAGGAAGTGCGCGGCCTGCGCGCGGCGCAGTTCCCGGAGGACGCCGGGCCGATGAAGCACCCGGTGCGGCCGCAGTCGTACATGGAGATCCGCAACTTCTACACCATGACGGTGTACGAGAAGGGCGCGGAGGTGGTGCGCATGCAGCACACCCTGCTCGGCGAGGAGAAGTTCATGGCCGGCATGCGCCTCTACTTCAAGCGCCACGACGGCCAGGCGGTGACCTGCGACGATTTCGTGCAGGCGATGCAGGACGCCTCGGGCGTCGATCTCACCCAGTTCCGGCGCTGGTACGACGTCGCCGGCACGCCGGTGCTGGACTGCAGCGGCGACTACCGCGACGGCACGTTCACGCTGAACGTGCGCCAGTCGATGAACCCGCCGTTCCACATCCCGCTGCTGGTGAAGATCGGCGAGCGCGAGCAGCTGCTGCACGTGCGCAAGAGCGAGGAGCGGTTTACTTTCCCGGGCCTGAAGCAGCCGCCGGTGCCCTCGCTGCTGAGGCGCTTTTCGGCGCCGGTGATCCTCCACTATCCCTACAGCGAAGCAGACCTCCTCCATCTGCTGGCGAACGACGACGACCCGTTCAATCGCTGGGAAGCGGCGCAGCGCGTGGCGGCGTCGATCATCCTCGAGCATGCCGGCAAGCCGTCGCCGGCTTTCATCGAGGGCATGCGGCGCGTGCTGGACGATCCCGACCCGATGCTGGCCGCCGAGGTTTTCAACCTGCCGGCGGAGACGTTCCTCGCCGAGCAGCTCGAGGTGGTCGACCCGGACGCGCTGCACGCCGCACGCAATGCGCTTCGCAAGGCGCTCGCCTCGGCGCTGGAGCGCGAGCTGCGCGCGACCTACGAGCGCATGGCGGTGAAGGGTCCCTACTCGCCGGACGCCCCGGCCATCGGCCGCCGCTCGCTGCGCAACACGGCGCTCGGCTACCTGACGGAGCTCGGCGACTGCTCCACGGCCTACCGGCAGTTCCAGAATGCCGACAACATGACCGACTCGCAGGCGGCGCTGACCGCGCTCGCGCAGATCGACTGCCCCGAGCGCAACAAGGCGCTCGAGGAGTTCTACGCACGCTGGAAGAGCGAGCCGCTGGTGGTCGACAAGTGGCTGCAGGTGCAGGCGGGCTCGCGCCTGCCGAGCACGCTGGCGAACGTGCAGGCCTTGCTCAAGCATCCGGCGTTCGACATCAAGGTGCCGAACAAGGTGTACGCGCTCATTCGCACCTTCGTGGCGAACCATGTGCGCTTCCACGCCGCCGACGGCGCCGGCTACGACTTCCTCGCCGACCAGGTGATCGCGATCAATCGCTTCAACCCGCAGGTGGCGGCTCGCATGGCGCGCGGCTTCGATCGCTGGCGCAAGTTCGACGCGGCGCGGCAGGAGAAGGCGCGCGCCGCGCTCGAGCGCATCCGCGATAGCGACGGCTTGACGAAGGACGTTGCGGAAATCGTCACGAAAGCGCTGGGCTGAAGCGCAGCCGACAGTAATTTGTCCTTGAGTCCGGCGGGCGGCGAGCCCACGCTGCTGAAGTGGGCTCGCCCGACCTCACCTCGCGCCTGTCGATCAGCGGCTCGCTGCTGGTCCGCTCCGGCATCGAGATCGGCCGGGTCCTCGACTCGATGCGCGAGGACGGCGCGACGCTGACCGCCAATCTCTCCCCGGAAATGATGTTCCTCTCGCAGCTGCTCGAGGTCGAGCCGGTCAAGGGCTACATGCGCCTCGCCTACAGCAGCCATAAGCCGGCCAACGCCGCGGCGCTCGCCGCCCCGCGCCTCACGCTGAGCTGCCAGCATCGCGGCGCGCAGTACGCCTTCGCCGGCGCCACGCCGCGGCACGTCATCCATGCCGGCAAGCCGCAGATCCAGTGCGAAATGCCGACCGTGGTGCTCGCCACGCAGCAACGGCGCGCGACGAAGCGCGTGAACGTCCCGGCGCAGGCGCCGATCGACTGCGACCTGCGGATGGGGCCGCTCAGCTTCGAGGCGCGGGTGGTCGACATCAGCCTGCAGGGCATCGGCACGCTGGTATCGGACCCGACGCTGCCGGTGTGCCCCGGCACCCGCCTCGAGCGGGCGCGAATCCGGCATCCCCAGCACCCGCCGATCGAAGTCGACCTGGAGGTGCGGCACGTGACCCGCGTGACGCTCGCCGATGGCCGGCGCGCCTCGCGCATCGGCTGCCAGATCGTCGGCTCGCCGCAGCAGCTGGAAGAGCTGATCCGCCTTTTCATCGTCGACCTGCAGTAGCAGAATCGGGCGGACCCATGAGCGCGCTGGTCGCCGCGACGGCCGCCTTTATCGTAATGCATCTCGTGAGCGGGACGCCGCTGCGGGCGAGGCTGGTCGGCGCGCTCGGCGAATGGCCCTACCGCGGCCTCTATTCGCTCGCCGCCTTCGCCGCGCTCGGCGCGATGATCTGGGCCTACGCCGGCGCGCCGCGCGAGCCGCTATGGCCGGCGCTGCGGCTCCCGCCGCTGCTCGCCATGCCGCTCGCCTTCATCCTCATCGCCTGCGGCTACTTCCGCAATCCGACCATGGTCGGCGCCGACGGCCTGCTGAAGAGCGAGGATCCGGCGCGCGGCATCATCCGCATCACGCGCCATCCGATCATGTGGGGCGTGATGCTATGGGCCGGCTCGCACCTGCTCGCGCGCGGCGACGCAAAGTCACTCGTCTTCTTCGGCGGATTTTTCCTCGTTGCACTGCTCGGTACCCTGAGCATGGATCGGCGCAAGCGCGCCAACCCGCATTTCGTGCGCTTCGTCACGGTGACGTCGCACGTGCCTTTCGTCGCCATCGCGCAAGGCCGCAATCACCTCGCCTGGCGCGAGATCGGCTGGGTGCGCCCGGCGATCGGCATCGCGGCGTTCGTCGTCTTGCTCGCCGCGCATCCATGGCTCTTCGGCGTCTCGCCGCTCTAAGAAAGTCATAAGCAACTAATTCGCTCTTCACCTGACGATCGTCAACAAGGGACAATTTCTCACTGATGGCTAGCACCCGCCCCTACAATCGAGGCATGAGACACGCCCTGTCTGCCCTCCTTCTCGCATCGCTCGCGTCGACGGCGTTCGCCTGGCCGACGAAACCGATCACGCTCATCGTTCCCTACCCGCCGGGCGGGGGCACGGACGTCATCGCTCGCATCGTGCAGGAGCCGCTGCAGAAGCAGCTCGGCCAGCCCGTGCTGATCGAGAACCGCGGCGGCGCGGGCGGCTCGATCGGCACCGCGGTGGCCGCCAAGGCGACCGACGGCCACACGCTGCTCTTCACGCTGTCGTCGCACACGATCAATCCGGCGATCTATCGCAGCCTGCCGTTCGACACCGAGCGCGACTTCGCCGCCGTGTCTCAGGTCGCTTCGCTGCCGCAGCTCTTCGCCGTCAATGCCGGCACGCCGTACAAGACCTTCCGCGAGCTCATTGCCTACATGAAGGCCAATCCGCGCAAGATCAACTACGCATCGGTCGGCGTGGGCTCGCCCAGCCACATGGCGGGCGAGCTGCTCAAGCTGCAGCTCGACGTCGACATGGTGCACGTGCCCTATCGCGGCGGCGGTCCGGCGGTGGCGGCGGCGATGGCGGGCGACGTGCCGCTGGTCATCGTCTCCATCCCGGCGGCGATGGGACAGGTGCGCTCCGGCCGGCTGCGCGCCGTGGCGGTCAGCACCGTGAAGCGCACGCCGATCCTGCCCGACGTGCCGACGGTGGCGGAAGCGACCGGCCTGAAGAAGTACGAGGTGGATTCCTGGTACGCGGTGTTCGCGCCGGCGAAGACGCCGAACGAAGTCGTCGAGCGCACGAACCACGAGCTCGCCGTCGTGCTCGCGCGTCCGGACGTGAAGGCGAAGCTCCTCGAGCAGGGAGCCGAAGCCGTGCACTCGACGCCGGAGGCGCTCGCGAAGCGCGTGCACCGCGAGATCGCCGAATGGCAGGCGCTCGTGAAGAAGGTACCGATCGAGGCGGACTGATGCGTACCAAGAAACTCGCCGACACGTTCGGCATCGCGGTCGATGGCGTCGCGCTCGCCGAGCTCGACGATACGCAATTTCGCGAATTGCATGAGCTCTGGCAGCGCAACGGCGGCATGCTGGTGCGCGGGCAGGCGGACATGACCGACGCGCAGTTCGAGGCGTTCTCCAAGCGCTTCGGCGAGCTCGACCCGCCGCCCAACCAGGGCGTCGGCCGCAAGAACGTGCCGGGGTTCCCGGATCTCTACGTCGTGTCCAACGAGACCGACGCGAGCGGCGAGCCGCTCGGCGCGCTCGGCTACGGCGAAGCGGTGTGGCACACCGACATGAGTTACCTGCCCGTGCCGCCCATCGCGTCGATGCTGCTCGCGCGACGGCTGCCGGCGTGGGGCGGCAATACCTGGGTGGCCGGCATGTGCGCGGCCTACGACAACCTGCCGCCGGGGCTCAAGGAGCGCGCGAAGACGCTTCGCATCAAGCACGACGGCACGCGCGATTCGGGCGGCAATCCCCGCAAGGGCGTCGCCGACGATTCCAATCCCATGACCTCGGCCGGCCATGCGCATCCGGCGGTGATCCGCGATCCCGGCACCGGGCGCCCGGCGCTCTTCCTCGGCAGGCGGCCGAAGGCCTATGTCGTCGGGCTTTCGCTCGAGGAATCCGAGCGGGTGCTGGACGAGCTCTGGGCTCACGCCTTCAAGCCGAGCAACGTGTACGAGCACAAGTGGACCGTGGGCGACGTGCTGATCTGGAGCAACTACAGCACCATGCACCGGCGCGATCCGTTCGACAAGGCAACCATCCGGCGCATGCACCGCAGCCAGATCAAGGGCAGCGCGGCGCCGGTCGCGTACTTCTAGTCCCTCCTAGCTCTCGATACCAAGCGCGTGCCGCGCGCTGAGCGCCTTCTGCAGGCCTTCCTGCAGCGGGTGATACCGCGCGCCCTGGGCGTCGCGGAAGAGCCGCTCGAGCCCGTTCGCGCGGAAGAACGCCGCGCCGCCCGCGGCATCCATCGCCGCATCGACCGTGCCGAGCACACCGCGCGCGGTGAGCGTCTTGTGCACCATCGAGTTGCTCGTCGTGGCCGCGCCCGGCTGCGCGTCCTTGCAGAAGCGCACCCAGCTCGCGTGCGCGATGCGCGCCGACTCGAGCTGGTTCTCCATCTCGCCCACCGCCTGCAATAGATGCTCGTCCGCACGGCGCTTGCGCACCAGGGCGAGCGCGCGGTCGCGCGCCGCTTCGGCGACCCCGACGTAGACGGAATACACGATCGGCAGCGCGATCATGCTGATGAGATGGATGAGCGGGTGCCACTTGCCCTGCGGCCGGCGTGCCCCCACGGCGGCCTCCGGCACGAAGACGTTCTCCAGCAAGAGGTCGTTCGACGCCGTGCTGCGCATGCCCATCGTGCGCCAGGTCGGCTTGATGGAAATGCCCGGGCTGCTCATCGGGATGCCGAAGTGGATCACCTCGCCCTTGCCGTGCACCACCGCCGAAGTAGAGAGGATGTGGCCGGCCGGCGAGCCGCTCGAGAAGAGCTTGCGCGCGGTGACGCGGAAGCCGCCGTCGGCGGGTACGGCATCGCCGGAGCTGTCGAGCCAGTCGCCGCCGCCCGTGGAGAGGATGAGCACCTTGTCGAGCGCCACTTTCTCGAGCAGCGGTCCGACCGGCGCCTTCTGGTGCTTGAATCGCCAGGCGTTCAACGCGACCTGGTGCGTATGCATGGAGAACGCGAGCCCGGTGCTCGAGCAGGCTTGGGCGATCGTGCGCAGCATCTCGCAGAGCTCCTCGATCTCGAGGCCGTCGCCGCCGAGCTCGCGCGGTACGCCCGCCGCGTAGAGCCCGGATTCCTTCAGCTCGCGGTAGTTCTCCGCGACGAAGTCGTCGCTCTCGTCGAGCCGCGCCGCGCGGGCGGCGAAGCCGGGAGCGAGCGAGGCCACGGTGGCACGCCAGTCGGCTCTTGCGTTCATGCGACTCTCCTTTGGATGGATTCGCCCGGCCGCGGCACGGCGGCGAGCGTGCCGAGCAGCAGCCAGGACGGGAAGTCGCGCACCGCCTGCCGGTCGCCCTTCAGGCTGACCGTGCCTTCGCGAATCGCCCGGCGCATCGACACCTCGCCCAGCCAGACGCGCGAAAGCGCCGCGAGGTCCGCGTCGACGAAGAGGTCGACGTCGAAGCCGGGCTCGATGATGAAGAGGTCGACCTCCGGCCGTTCCATGACCAGCCAGTAGACTCGTGGCCATCTATGCGAGGCCGGCACGCCGCGGAAATCGAAGCGTACGACCAGGCGCCTGTCGGGCAGCCGGTCGACGGCGATGCGGCGGCGCATGTCCCACACCAGCAGTCGCGCGTCCAGCGTGTCGCGCTGCACCGGCGTGGTCCAGCGCTGTCCCCACCTGCCGAGCTGCGCGACGACCTCGCCCAGCTCTTCGCCCGCCGGGGTGAGGCGATACTCGCCGCCGAGGCTGGTGAGCACACCGTGCG
>DATMIG010000327.1:0-2579 GCA_035554335.1 Burkholderiales bacterium | reverse complement strand
GCATGCCCTTGAGCGGCGCGGCCTGCTGCTCCCAGCGCGCGGTCGCGTCCGTCCAGCGCTTGTCGAAATCCTTCTGGCGCGACTGATAGTAGGACGCCTGCGCGCTGTCGAGGCTCGCCATGCGCTGCGCGAGCGCGGCGGCCACCTTGGTGATGTTGCGCGGGTCGAGGTGCAAATGCGGATTGCCTGCCGGATGAACGTCGCCCTGCGCGCGGTCCACGCTCGTCGGCCGCTCGATCAGAGACACCGCGCTCGCGGCCTCGAAGTAGCCGGGCTGCCCGTTCTGGATCTTCGCGTTGCCGGATTGCGTCTGCAGGAGGGGCGCCCAGCCGATCTCGAGCTGCGCGCCCGTGCACACCATGAGATCTGCGTTACGCGCGCGCGCCATCAGGCTCGGCCGCGCTTCGACGCGATGCGGATCCTGCATGGCGGTCGTTGCGACATAGACGTTGGCCTTGTCGCCGCCGAGCTCCTTCGCGAGCGCGCCCCATTCGGGCTCGCAGGCGAGGATGTTGAGATTGGCCAGCGCCGGCAGCGGCACCAGCAGCGCGATGAGAAGTAGATTTTTCATCAGAAGGTGTGCGCGCCATGCGCGCCGAGGCTGAAGATGTACTGCAGCAGGATCTGGTTGTCGGTCACGCCCGCGCGCGACTTGTCCTGCGCTAGCTGCAGGCGCAGGCGGCTGAACTCGGTGGGGCTCCAATCCACCATGACCGTGTTGCGCGACGGGTTGTAGTCGGTGAGGAGAAGCGGCGCCTGCGCTTCAGTGAACACCGACGAGACCGTGCCGTGGTCGAGGCGGTCGTAGCGATAGCCGGCTCGCCAGCGCGGCATGAACTGGTACACCGCCTGGGCGTACCAGCCGGACTGGCGGCTGGAGTAGTCGGTCGAGTTGAGCGCCCCGTCCTCCGTGCGGCGGAAGTATTCGCCCTGCAGCTTGAGGTTCGTCTGGGACGAATTGCCCTGCGGCGCCCACTTGAACACCGCATCGGCGATCCAGAGCTTGCTGTCGCCGGTGAACGATTGGATGGTCCCGGCATCGGTGAACGCGCGGTTCTCGGGCGAAGTGGAAACGTAGGAAAGGCCCGCGCGCCAGGCGCCGCCGGTGCCCGCATCGCCGCCCACGTGACCGAACAGGCTCCACATGCCGGCGCCGTTCTTGTTCGGATCGCTGCCGGGAAACTGGCGCCCCCTTCCCGCTTCCGCGCCGAGCTCGACGAGAAGATCGGTCGGCGCC
Source organism: Burkholderiales bacterium (assembly GCA_035554335.1). Lineage (GTDB taxonomy): Bacteria > Pseudomonadota > Gammaproteobacteria > Burkholderiales > SG8-39 > SCGC-AG-212-J23. Next base: position 1,342 of record DATMIG010000327.1, on the reverse strand, counting down.
AGCCACTTCGCCTGCACGCCGTCGTCGTTCAGTCGTCCGCCCAGGAAAGCCTTGTAGGGCAGCGGCGCATCCTGGAAGTCCCACGCGTGCTGGTGGATCGGGTTCTGGTAGCCGATGCTGGAGAGAAATCGTCCGCCCTTCACCGTGAAGCCCTTGCCGAGCGCGAGCGTCTGGAAGAACGCCTCCTCGACTTCGACCGCGTTGTCCTCCGTCAGAGAGGCGACGAGCTGGCCGCGGAAGTACGGATCGATGTTCGAGCTGACGACGAGCTCCGACTCGCCGAGGCTGAAGCCGCGGCGCGGCGGTGCGACTTCACCGCCGGAAGGAGCAAAGCCCGTGATCTGATAATCGTCCGGATTCTGCGAGGCACGTGCTGCGGTGCCCTGCAGAATGAGCGAAATGTCCGGATTGAAGGCGTTCGCGGCCGGCTTCGCTGCCGAGCGCGCTTCGAGCTCATCGACACGGCGCTTAAGCGCCTCGATCTCGCTCTTGTCGTCCTGTGCCTGTGCTGCTGCCGCCATGGTGAGCGCCATGGCGCATGCCAATATGCGATGCATCCCTGTCTCCCGTTGAAATGAGTCATCGCGCCGCGCGGCGCGCCGATCAGCCGGTCAGGAGACGCTTGGCGGATCCCGGGAGTGCGGGGTGACGCGCCGCGCTTCCCGGACGGCCACCGCGGGCGCGGTAAAGCCGGGCTCGGAAAGCGCGAGGAAGGCAGGCTCGGCGAGCGTGCCGGCGGCTACGCCGAGCACCGTGCCGAGGAGGTCATGCAGGTCGCAGAGCGTGTCGCCCTTGACCGGCTGGCTCTTCTCGGCCGGCGCCTTCGCGGCGTGCCAATACTGGTGCGCCAGCGCCGTCTGCTGCGCGAGCAGGACGGCGCAGATGAGGAAAAAGCGAAGGACTACTTCGCGACGCATTCCTCGAGGCCGGCGATGAAGAGGTCGCGCGGCAGCTTCTTGCCGATGAAGACGAGAATGGACTGCTTCTTCTCGTTCTTCGCCCAGGGCTTGCCCATGTCGCCGCCCATCATCATATGCACGCCCTGGAAGACCACGCGGCGCGGGTTGCCCTTCATCCAGAGAATGCCCTTGTAGCGCAGCAGGTCGGGGCCATAGACCTGGATCATGCCGGAGAGGAACTGCTCGAGCTTCTCGCCGTTGAACGGCTTGTCCGAGCGGAACACGAACGACTCGACCTCGTCGTGGTGCTCGTGCGCGGCGTCGGTGAGGAACGTCGGATCGAGCTCGAGGATGGCGTTCAGGTTGAAGCCGCGCAGATCCAGCACCTCGTCGAGCGGCGCCTCGCCGAAGTGCACCGGCTTGATCGGCGCGCGCGGGTTCAT
>DATMIG010000326.1:0-5250 GCA_035554335.1 Burkholderiales bacterium | reverse complement strand
TGAAGAGCGTCCTCCTCGTAAATCTCGGTACGCCGTCGGCGCCGACGCCGAAGGCGGTGCGCGCGTATCTCGCGGAGTTTCTGTCCGATCGGCGCGTCGTGCCCTTGCCCAGACTGCTATGGCTGCCGATTCTCTACGGCCTCGTGCTGCCGAAGCGCTCCGGGCAGGCGGCGGAGAAGTACGAGCAGATCTGGCTGCCGGAGGGCTCGCCGCTGCGCGTTTATACGGCGCGACAGGCCGAGTTGCTCGCGGACAAGCTGCACCTGCCGGTCGCGTACGCGATGCGCTACGGCGAGCCGTCGATCGCCTCGACGCTGCCGCGGCTGGAAGACCCGGTGGTCGTGCCGCTCTATCCGCAATATGCGGAGAGCACCACGCAAAGCGTGCTCGACGTCCTGCCGCGCGACCTGCGCGTGATCGGCGATTTCCACGACCACCCGAAGTACATCACCGCGCTCGGCGAGAACGTGCGCCGCTATTGGGCGCGCCACGGCAGGGCACGCCACGGCCGCGGCCCGATGCTCCTCATCAGCTTCCACGGCCTGCCGAAGAAAGGCGCCGAGGTCTACGAGCGCCAGTGCCGCCGTACGGCGGAGCTGCTGGCGAAAAATCTAGCGCTGAAGGAAGGCGAGTGGCGCCTCGTCTTCCAGTCCCGCTTCGGCTATGCCAAGTGGCTCGAGCCGTATGCCGACGTCACGCTCGGCCAGCTGCCGCGCGAAGGCGTCGAGCGGGTGGACGTGGTCTGCCCGGGCTTCGTCGCCGATTGCCTGGAGACGCTGGAGGAGCTGGGACTGCGCGGCCGCGACACCTTCATGGCCACGGGCGGCCGCGAGTTCCATCTCATTCCCTGCCTGAACGAGTCGCCGGAGTGGGTCCAGGCGCTCGTCACGATCGTGCGCGAAGGCGCTCGCGCCGCCTCCTAGAGGCTAGCGGCCGAGCAGGCCCTTCAGCTTGTCGAGCGCCTCCTGGCGCTTGTCCGGCTGCGACGTGGCGCCTTGCCCGGACTTGTCCTCCGGCTTGGCGATGCCGAGGCGCTCCTCGAGCTTGCTCTTCACGCGCTCGCCGACCTTCGACTTGAGCGCGTCCTGCGCGACGGCCGCGTAGTTCACGTCGTACTTCAGGTTGTCGAACGGGCCGGTGAGGTGCACGGGCACCGTCAGCCCGGCGAGCTGCTCGACGTCCTTGCCGCCCTGGCCTTTCGTCGTCGCCACCACCGTCGCCTTCGTCGTGTAGTCCAGCGTGCCGTTGCCGATGTCGATGTCGCCGCGGCCGCCGACGCGCACGAGCGGCGACTTCACGTCCAGGTCCTCGTTGTGCGCGACGCCGTTCTTGATCGTGAAGGTCGCGGTGAGCTCGGAGAAATCCGTCTGCTGCGCCTGCGCCGCCTGCGCCCGCGCCTCCTGCGAGGCGAGTGCGCTCTTCGCCTTGCGGATCGTTTCCGCGATGTTGATGCCCTTGATCGCCCCGTCCTTGAGCGCGAGCCGCGCATTGCCGCCCAGCGATTTCTTCAGCTGGTTTACCGTCTTCCCGCCCGCGGTCACGTCCATGGCGAGGGTGCCTTTGCCCTCGAGGATGTCCTTCTGCGCGAAGTCGCGCAGCAGCGGACCGATGGCGACGCCGTTCATCGTCTCCTTCACCGCGACCTTGCCATCCGCCTCGGCCGAGATCGCGCCCGTGACCGCGCCTTCGTACAGGTTCGCCGAATGCGGCGCGACGTCGAGGCGCCCATTCGCGGCCTTCACCTCGGCCTTGACGTTCGCCATCTTGAGCCCCTTCACCTGGAGCGCGCCGAACGCCAGCTTGCCGTTGGCGTTCAGGCCCTTCAGGAACGAGAGGTCGACCGGGGTGTCTTCCGGTTTTTGGGCATTGGGCGCGGGCTTCTCGGGCGCTTTGCCCTCGGTGGGCGGCCCGGCCTTCGGCGTCGCGGCCGCCTTCTTCTCGTCGCCGGTGTAGCGGTCGAGGTTGATCTTGTCGACGTTGATGTCGAACAGGTAGCTGGGCGGGGAAAACTTCGCCAGCCCCAGCTTCGCCTGGATGTTCGACTCGTCGAACTTGGACGTGAGATCCGCGTTCATCGTCTGCTTCTCGAGGTCCGCCTTGAGATTCCCCGCGATCGGGATCTGCACCTTCCCGTTCGGCAGATCCGGCCCCGCCATCGTGATGTCGGCGTTGAGCTGCGGGATGGAGAGCGCTTTCGCCGATCCCTCGACGCCGGCAAGCTTGAGCGCCGCCGCGATGTCCTGCTTGCCGTCGTTCATCTTCACGTTCGCCGTAATGGCTCCGCCTTTCGCCTTGTCGGCCGCGACGACCAGCTCCGGCGCCGCGATGTGTGCCTCGAGGTTCTGCTTGTCCTTGAGGCCTTTTACGTCGAGAGAGAAGCCCTTCGCCTGGTACTCGTTCTTGTCCGGGTTGGCCGAGACGTCGCCCTTGGCGTTCACATTGACGTTGGTGATCCCCGCCGCAGTGCCGGAAAGCTTGGCGTCGAGCTTCGAGACGGCGAAGGACTTTGCCTTCAAGTCGAACTGGTAGCCGCCGCCGACGTCGATCTTGAGGTCGACGTCCGGGTTCTTGCCCTTGGCGTTCGCCTTGAGCTCGAGCTTCCCGTCCGCCTTCTCCGCGATCCGGCCAGTCGATAGCTTCACGTCGCTGAGCGCCATCTCCTGGCCGCTTTGCCGGTCGATGTAGGTGACGGCGGATTTGTCGATCTCGATGCCGGCGATGTCGAAGGCGACGGACTGGCCGCCCTCCTTCTTCGGCTCTTCTTTCTTGGGCGGCGCCTTGGACTCCTTGGTCGGCTCCTTCCCCGGCTCGGCCGGCTTCGGCTCCATCAGGTCGCTGAAGTTGAACGTGCCGTCCTTCTCCTTGATGACCCGGGCGTTCAGCCCCGATATGCGGATCTTGTCGACCACCGCGGCGCCGTGCAGGAGCGGCATCACGGCCACCGAGACGTGCGCCGAGTCGAGCGCCACGAACGGTTGCTTGCCGTCGCGCTCGGAAAGCGTGACCCCGGCGACCTTGGCGCCGAGCGAGGGCCAGAGGGCGACCTCGAGGTTGCCCTTGAGGTCGAGCGTGCGGCCGGTTTTGTCCTTCACCAGCTGCTCGATCTGGCCCTTGTACTTGTTCGGGTCGAAGGTCATGACAAAGACGATCACGGCCCCTGCCAGCAGGACTAGGAGGCCAACAATCGCGTAAATGCCGTATCGGATAGCTTTCATCGTCCAATCAGTCAGTTGTAACAGGCCTGGCCGAGCCGCAGTTTCAATTTGCGCGCTTGAAATGGGCCAACCCGTCCCCACTTCGACAAGATGCAGGAAGAGACCGTTCAGCCCAAAGCTCAAGACGACGGCAAACCGCTGGAGCAGCAGCTCGCCGAGGCCCAGGCCCAGATCGAAGAAATGAGGCTGCAGCACAAGGAGGCGACGCTCCGCGCCCTCGCCGACTCCGAGAACGCCCGCAAGCGCTACCAGGCCGAGGCGGCCAATGCGCAGAAGTTTGCGGTCGAACGCTTCGCCGAGTCCATCCTTCCGGTGATGGACAGCCTGGAGGCCGCCCTCGCCAACGAGAACGCGAGCCCCGAGGCGCTGCGCGAAGGCGTGAATCTCACGCTGCGCCAGCTCACCCAGGCGCTGGAGAAAGCCCGCATCACGGCGATCGCCCCGGCCACCGGCGAGCGCTTCGATCCCCATCGCCACCAGGCCATGGCCGCGGTCGAGTCGAACTCCGAGCCGAACACCATCGTGGCCACGATGCAGAAGGGCTACGCCCTGCACGACCGCATCCTTCGCCCGGCCCTCGTGACGGTCGCAAAAGCAGTTGAAAAACAAGCCGGAAGCCCCACTTCCACTACAGATTCGGATTAAACGGGAACCCCAATGGCAAAAATCATCGGCATCGACCTCGGCACGACCAACAGCTGCGTCGCCATCATGGAAGGCGGCAAGCCGAAAGTGATCGAGAACTCGGAAGGCGCGCGCACCACGCCTTCGGTCGTCGCCTACGCCGACGACGGCGAGGTCCTCGTCGGCGCCCCGGCCAAGCGCCAGGCGGTGACCAACGCCAAGAACACCGTCTACGCGGTGAAGCGCCTGATCGGCCGGCGCTTCGAGGAAAAGGAAGTCCAGAAGGACATCAACCTGATGCCCTACAAGATCGCCAAGGCGGACAACGGCGACGCGTGGGTCGAGGTGCGCGGCAAGAAGATCGCGCCGCAGCAGGTCTCGGCCGAGATCCTGCGCAAGATGAAGAAGACCGCCGAGGATTACCTCGGCGAAGAGGTGAAGGAAGCCGTCATCACGGTGCCCGCCTACTTCAACGACTCGCAGCGCCAGGCGACCAAGGACGCCGGCCGCATCGCGGGCCTGGACGTGAAGCGGATCATCAATGAGCCGACGGCGGCCGCGCTGGCGTTCGGCCTCGACAAGCAGCTGAAGAAGGACTCCAAGATCGCGGTCTACGACCTCGGTGGTGGCACGTTCGACATCTCGATCATCGAGATCGCCGACGTCGAAGGCGAGAAGCAGTTCGAGGTGCTCTCGACCAACGGGGACACGTTCCTCGGCGGCGAGGACTTCGACCAGCGCCTGATCGACTACGTGGTCACCGAGTTCAAGAAGGAGCAAGGCGTCGATCTGTCGAAGGACGTGCTCGCGCTCCAGCGGCTGAAGGAAGCCGCGGAGAAGGCGAAGATCGAGCTTTCCTCCTCGCAGCAGACCGAGATCAACCTGCCCTACATCACGGCGGACCAGACCGGCCCGAAGCACCTCGCGATGAAGATCACGCGGGCGAAGTTCGAGTCGCTGGTCGACGAGCTCATCCAGAAGACGATCGAGCCCTGCCGCATCGCGATCAAGGACGCGGGCGTGAAGGTCTCCGACATCGACGACGTGATCCTGGTCGGCGGCCAGACGCGCATGCCGAAGGTGATCGACGTGGTGCGCGAGTTCTTCGGCAAGGAGCCGCGGAAAGACGTGAACCCGGACGAGGCGGTGGCCATCGGCGCCGCGATCCAGGCCGGCGTGCTGAAGGGCGACGTGAAGGACGTGCTGTTGCTCGACGTCACCCCGCTCTCGCTGGGCATTGAAACCCTCGGCGGCGTGATGACGAAGCTCATCCAGAAGAACACGACGATCCCGACCAAGGCGTCGCAGGTATTCTCGACCGCGGACGACAACCAGAACGCGGTGACCATCCACGTGCTGCAGGGCGAGCGCGAGATGGCCTCGGGCAACAAGTCGCTCGGCCAATTTAATC
>DATMIG010000325.1:0-9475 GCA_035554335.1 Burkholderiales bacterium | reverse complement strand
ATGCGCGACGTAATGGATGGCGAGCGCGCCGCCGAGGCTCTGCCCGAAGACGATGATGCGATCGTGGTTGATGTCCGGCCGCGCGAGCAGCACGCGCATGGCGGCGTCGATGTCGAGCTGGACGCCGGGCAGCGTCGGCTTTCCCTCGGAGCCGCCATAGCCGCGGTAGTCGATGGCGAGCACGTTGAAGCCGGCCGCCGGCATCCAGGCGACGTTCGAGAAGTGCGCGCTGATGTTCTGCCCGTTGCCGTGCAGGTAGAGGATGGTGGCTTTCGCCTCGCCGCGCGCCGGGAGGAACCACGCGAAGAGCGCGGTGCCGTCGGAAGCCTTGAACTCCACGGGCTGGTAGTCGATGCCGTATTGGCCGGGTGTCTCATAGATCGTGGACGAGGGCTGGAAGAAGACGGTGGTGCAGCCTGAGACGAGTAAGGCAAGGGCGAGGGCGGCAAGCGTGCGCATGTCAGAAGTACACCTGGAGTGAGAGGGACCCGGCGTTGAAGCGGCGGTCCGCTTCACGCGTGCGGGCGAAGTCCAGCCGCAGCGCCACGTCCCGCCCGAGGGCGACGCGGTTCTGCACGCCGATCGTGGCCGGCGTATCCCTCTCTCCCAGGAACTGCCTCATGCCGCTCGCGTAGGCGTTGATCCGCCAACGCGGCGTCGGATCGACGAGCGCGCCGATGCGCGCGCCCGCGCCGATCGAATAGCCGCCATCGAGCTCGTGGTGCGCTTGCAGGGCACCCTCGGCGAGGCCGTAGACCATCGCCTTGTGCCCGCGGCTCTCCCACGTCGCGCCCGCGCCGCCGTCGAGGCCGGCGACGAGCGGCTCTTTGCCGTTCTGCACGAACTTGCGCTGCCAGCCGCCGGCGACGCGCCACGAAAGGGGCTGGAAGAAGTCATTGCGCGGCGCGAGCGACAGGATGTCGACCGGGATGAAGCGCTCGAGGCGCGTCCCTTCGTCGGCATAGTGGCGGAAGGCCGTGTCGAAGAACTGGATCTGCGCGCCCTTCACGTAGCCGGCGTCGGTGTCCATGACGTCGTGGTAGGTGGCGCGGAAGCGCAGCTCCTGGAAATTCTGTCCGTCGCGCCGGCCGGCGCCGAAGCCGACGCGCGAGGTGCCGTGGCCCTCGTCCGGTCGCGGCGGCGTCTTGAGGCGCGGCGCCTGGCTCGGCGCATCGACCGCGCTCCGCGAGAGGAGAAGATCCTTGGCGAGTGCCGCCGGATCGGCTGCCCCGGCCTTGCCGGTCGCGCGGCGGTAGTTCAGGTAATCGTGGGCGGTCTCGAGGACAGCGGCCTGCTCGTCGGGGCGCAGGCCGCGCAAGGCGTCGCGAGCGCCGGGCTTGCCCTGGCTCAGCTCCTTCGCGATGCCGCGTTCCTCTTTCGACATGCTCTCCACTCGCGCCGCGATGAGGGTGGCGTTCGCCGGGCGGTAGACCACGTTCGCAACCAGACCCGGTTGCCGCGCCAGGGCCCGCACGGTGTCCGACGGCAGCGCCCACCAGCGGAAGGGCTTCGTCAGCTCTAGCTCCGGCCGTGCTACCTGGAGCAGTCCGAGAAGATGATAGGCGCAGTTTTCGTCGAAAAAGTAGTACTCGTAATAGGCCGGTAGGAGTTCCCAGAGGTGCCGGACCACCCTTTCCACCTCCTCCGCCTTGAGCGCGAGCTGGTACTCCCACAGGTCGCGGTTCTCGAGGTCGCTGTACTCGCGCACCTTGATGTAATAGGGCAGCACGGAGAACGTCCCGGGATAGCCGCCGATCAGTCCAAGGATGGCGAAGGTGAGGCCGTTCTGCTCGTCGGTGGTCGCGGCCGAGTTCACCGCGTAGGCGAGGAGCCGCGTGCGCTCGTTCTGGTCGCGGGCGTCGATGCGCAGCAGCGTGTGACCGTACATCGACGACGGGTTGTTGATATACGCGGAGGCGAATACCAGCGTGAGGCTCGCCGCGTTCAGCGCGTCATGCCATTCGCGGAACTTCGGGCAGTCGTCGATCGGCAGCCGCGAGCGGTCGAACTTCAGCTCTTCGTCCAGCCAGGCGCGGCGCGCGATGAACGCGCACTGCTTCGAGTCGGGCGCAAAGAAGGCCGCGAGGGTGGCTTCCAGCTCGGCGCGCGGATCGGTCTTCCCCTGCGGCGAGTTGTAGAACGCACGGTTGTCGAGCAGGCCGTGCACGCCCGGCCCGATGAGGTTCGGCTCGTAATGGACGAGCTTGCGCCATTCCGGGCGCTGGGCGAGCTTCTGCTCGCGGGACCGCGCGACGAGCTCGCTCAGATAGCCGGGGTCAGCCGCTGCAGCAAAGGCGGGGAAAAGGACAGCGAGGAAAAGAAGCAGGCGATGCACGAAAAAAAACCCTGCGGCGGACCGCAGGGTTTTCCGGACTGCGTTTGCTTAGAGAGCCGCGGTGTAGCGCGCGAGCTGAGCGTCGGCCGCGAGCACCTGGCGGAAGTTCGCCATGATGTCGGCGGTCGCGTCAGCCGAGAAGATCTTCCACAGGTTCTCTTTGGCAACGCGGTTGAACGCCGCGCGGTCCTGCGACTCGACGCCCATCAGGTGCGCGAGCGAGTCGAGGGTTTCGCCGGAGCCGACCGACATGTCGCGGGCCAGCATTTCCTTGTTGCCGTCGATGAACAGCGCCGTCTTCCAGTTCGACTTCACCGCGCCGTCCTGCGTGCAGCCCGACGTGCCGGAGGTGATGGCGAACGTCTGGTTGCCGAACGTGCCGTTGGTCGTCGCGCCCAGGACCTGCGGCGCAATGCCGGACTGGCCGTCGAACAGCTTGGAACCCCAGCCGCAGTTACCGATGTTGTTTTCACCGGCCGCCATGGCGGACGCAGGAAGGGCGATAGCAACTGCGATGAGAAGCTTCTTCATTCGTGATCTCCCAGAAGTGAGTGCAAATAACCCCGTTGTTTCCGCAACTTGTTACGTTCCCTTGTGGTATTAGAGAGAACGGTGGGGCATTCTTCAGGGCCAACGAGCGCGCTGTCAAGGCACTGCGTCGCGTACATGCAACGCCGGACCGATAATGCGCGGGGGTTGTAATAATGACAGTCGAAACTGATCGCCTGATCTCGGCCCGGCCTTCGTCGCCGCAGGAGGGCGAAATCGAGCGCTCGCTGCGCCCGGCCACGCTCGCCGAGTACGTCGGCCAGGAAAAGGTGCGCGGCCAGCTCGAGATCTTCATCCAGGCGGCGCGGCAGCGCGCCGAGGCCCTCGACCATCTGCTCCTCTTCGGGCCGCCGGGCCTGGGCAAGACCACGCTCGCGCACATCGTTTCGCGCGAGCTCGGCGTGAACCTGAAGCAGACCTCCGGACCGGTGCTCGAGCGGCCCGGCGACCTCGCCGCGCTGCTCACCAACCTCGAGCCGCGCGACGTGCTCTTCATCGACGAGATCCATCGCCTGTCGCCGGTGGTGGAGGAGATCCTCTATCCGGCGCTCGAGGACTACCAGCTCGACATCATGATCGGCGAAGGGCCGGCGGCGCGCTCGATCAAGCTCGATCTGCCGCCGTTCACGCTGGTCGGCGCGACCACGCGCGCCGGCATGCTCACCAATCCGCTGCGCGAGCGCTTCGGCATCGTGGCGCGGCTCGAGTTCTACACGCAGGCCGAGCTCACCACCATCGTGAAGCGCTCCGCCCGCCTGTTGAAAGTCGAGTTGAACGAAGACGGCGCGCGCGAGATCGCCTGCCGCTCGCGCGGCACGCCGCGCGTGGCGAACCGGTTGCTGCGCCGGGTGCGCGACTACGCGCAGGTCAAGGCCGACGGCCGCGTCACCAAGGCGATCGCGGAGGCGGCGCTCAAGATGCTCGACGTGGATGCGCTCGGCTTCGACGTCCTCGACCGGAAGCTCCTGCTCGCGGTGATCGAGAAGTTCTCCGGCGGTCCGGTCGGGCTCGACAACCTCGCGCACGCCATCGGCGAGGACGCCGAGACGATCGAGGACGTGCTCGAGCCCTACCTCATCCAGCAGGGCTACCTGCAGAGGACGCCGCGCGGCCGCATGGCGACGCTCGCCGCGTACCGCCATTTCGGCATCACCGCCCCCGCCGTATCACGGGACCTGTTATCCGATCCTTAAGTCTTCCGATCCGCGTCTACTACCAGGACACGGACGCCGGCGGCGTGGTGTTCCATGCGACGTACCTCGCGTTCATGGAGCGCGCGCGCACGGAGCTCCTCAACGAATCGGGCGTCGACCTCGCGCGCATGGTCGAGGCGCGCGGCGTGCAGATCATGGTGTCGTCGCTCGGCGTGAAATATCATGCCGCGGCGAGGCTGAATGAGCTCGTCTCGGTCAGCGCCGAAGTGGTTAAAATCGGGCGCGCGAGCGTCGTCTTCCGTCAACGGGTGGAGCGCGACGGCGTTCTTCTAGTCGAGGCCGAGGTCACCCTCGCCATCGTCGACCGGGCCCGCATGAAGCCGGCCCGCATGCCGCAGGAACTCGAACAGGCCCTTACATGAACGTTACGCAAGACCTGGACATCTGGACGCTGATCGTCCACGCGAGCGTGGTGGTCAAGGTCGTGATGGCGATTTTGCTGCTCGTCTCGTTCATGTCGTGGATGTTCATCTTCCAGAAGTTCTACGTCATCCGCCGCGCGGTGGCGCAGACGCTGAAGTTCGAGCGCGAGTTCTGGGGCGGCCAGGACCTGAATGCGCTCTATCAGGGCGCGGTGAACCACCGTCACAGCATCGGCTCGCTCGAGCGCATCTTCGAGGCGGGCTACCGCGAGTTCAGCAAGCTGCGCGGACAACGCGAGACCGAAACGTCGGACATCGTCGACGGCGCCCGCCGCGCCATGCGCGCCACCTTCCAGCGCGAGATGGACTTCCTCGAGCGCCATCTCGCCTTCCTCGCCTCCACCGGCTCGGTGAGCCCGTACGTCGGGCTCTTCGGCACCGTGTGGGGCATCATGCATGCGTTCCGCGGGCTCGCGAACGTGCAGCAGGCGACGCTCGCGCAGGTCGCGCCCGGCATCGCGGAAGCGCTGGTCGCCACCGCCATCGGCCTGTTCGCCGCCATCCCCGCAGTCGTCGCGTACAACCGCTACTCCCACGACGTGGAGCGGCTCGGCAACCGCTTCGAAAGCTTCATGGAAGAGTTCTCGAACATCCTGCATCGCCAGGCAGTGAAGTAGCGCCATGCCCGCCGTGCGCAAGCGGGGTCCGGTGCACGAGATCAACATCGTGCCGTACGTCGACGTGATGCTCGTGCTGCTGGTGATCTTCATGGTGACGGCGCCGCTCATCACGCCGTCGGTGATCGACCTGCCCACGGTGTCGAAGGCCGGCCAGCCGCGCGTCGTGCCGCTCGAGGTATTCGTGAAGGCCGACCGCGGGCTGGTCGTACGCCAGCGCGACCGCTCCGGCGCCATCGTGAGCGAGCGCACCATCTCGCGCAACGAGCTCGCCGACGCGATCAAGCAGGCGCGCGGCAAGGACGCCGAGCTCTCGGTGCTGGTCGGCGGCGACAAGGATGCGCGCTATGAAGCGGTGCTGCAGGTGATGGACGAGCTGAAAAAGCAGGGCGTCCAGCGCGTCGGCCTCCAGGTCAAGCTTTCGCAGTGAGCGCGCTCGCCCTGCCCACCGGCCGGCGCGAGCCCGCGCTCGGCCCGTCGCTCGCGCTTTCGGCGCTCACGCACACCCTCCTCATCGCGGTGCTCTTCCTCGGCGTGCGATTCACGAGCTCCCCGCCCGCAACCGTCGAGGTCGAGCTGTGGGAACCCCCGCCGCCCGCGCCGCCGGCGCCGGTGGTCGAGCAGCCGAAGCCGCCGCCGCCTCCGCCGCCCGTGGTCAAGCCCGAACCCGAGCCCGAGGTGAAAAAGCCGGACATCGCGCTGCCCGAGAAACCGAAGCCGAAGCCCGAGCCGAAGAAGCCCGAGCCGAAGAAGGTCGAGGTCAAGCCCAAGCCGAAGCCGGAGCCCAAGCCGAAGCCCGACCTCGCGCTGGAAAAGATGATGCGCGAGCAGGCGGCGCGCGAGCAGCAGCAGCTTGCCCAGGCGGAGCAGGAGCGCCAGATGCGCGAGCTCATCGCGCGCCAGCAGGCCGCCGCCCTGACGAAAGCGCTCGCCACCTGGAGCGACAAGATCCGCACCAAGGTGCGCGGCAACATCATCCTGCCGCGCGACATCCCGGGGAACCCGGAGGCGATCTTCGACGTCACCATCCTGCCGACGGGCGAAGTGCTTACCGTAAGGAAGCGAAAGTCGAGCGGCCACCCCGGGTACGACGATGCCGTCGAGCGGGCGATCATGAAGTCGTCGCCGCTGCCGCTGCCGGACGACCGCAGCGTTTTTCGCCGGGACCTGGAACTAAAATTCCATCCGCAGGATCGATAGCTTCGGAGGATGTGCTGCTGATGCTTCTCAGAACAATAGGTTTGGCCGCGCTGCTCATCGCCTGGCTCCCCGTTGCCCGCGCCCAGCTCGCCATCGAGATCACCGGTGCCGGCGCGCAACGCATCCCCATCGCCATCGTGCCGCTCGCCGGAGAGAAGGTGCTGCCGCCGGGGATCAGCACCATCGTGCGCGCGGACCTCGAGCGCAGCGGCCTCTTCCGCGGCCTCGAGCTGCCGCCGCTCAACCCCGAGCCGAACGAGAACTCCAACGTCAATTACGCCGAGTGGCGCTCGCGCCTCGCCGACGCCCTGGTGGTGGGCTCCGTCACGCCGCGGCCCGACGGCCGCTTCGACGCCAACTTCCGCCTCTACGACGTGGTGAAGCAGAAGCCGATCGGCGGCCTCGGCTTCACCTTCGCCAAGGAGCAAGCGCGCGTCACCGCGCACCGCATCGCCGACTTCGTCTACGAGAAGCTCACCGGGGAGAAGGGCGTCTTCTCCACGCGCATCGCCTACGTCGTCAAGCGCGGCAACCGCTACGAGCTGCAGGTGGCCGACGCCGACGGCGCCGGCCAGGAGACGGCGCTCGCCTCCTTCGAGCCGATCATCTCGCCGGTCTGGTCGCCCGACGGCAAGCGCCTCGCCTACGTCTCGTTCGAGAACAAGAAGCCGGTGATCTACGTCCACACGCTCGCCGACGGCAAGCGGCACGTGGTCGCCAACTTCAAGGGCTCCAACTCCGCGCCGGCCTGGGCGCCGGACGGCCAGCGCCTCGCCGTGGTGCTGTCGCGCGAGGGCGGCTCGCAGCTCTTCATGGTGAACGCCGACGGCAGCGGCGTGCGCCGCCTGGCGAGCTCGCCCGCCATCGACACCGAGCCGCGCTTCTCCCCGGACGGGCAGTGGATTTATTTCACCTCCGACCGCGGCGGCAGCCCGCAGATCTACCGCATGCCCGCCGCCGGCGGCGAGCCGCAGCGCATCACTTTCGAGGGGAGCTATAATGTCTCGCCCAGAATAAGCCCGGACGGAAAAACACTTGCGTACATCACGCGCAACTCGGGCAAGTTCCAGGTCGCCCTGCTCGACCTTTCGACCCGCCAGGCGCAGATCCTTACCGACAGCGAGCATGACGAATCCCCCAGCTTCTCCCCCAACGGCCGCATGATCCTGCTCGCGACCGTCATCGGTGGACGCGGCGTGCTGTCGGCGGTATCGGCCGACGGGCGGATGAAGCAGCGGCTGAGCACCGCCGCAGGCGACGTGCGCGAGCCGGCCTGGGGACCGTTTGTGGAATAAAGACAAAGACCGAGAGGAGCAAAAGAAGATGCGTGCCATTACCTGTTCAGCGATCGCCTGCGTCGTGCTGCTCGGCGCCTGTGCGACCACCAGCGAAGACCAGAAGCCCGCGCCGACCGAATCGGCCGGCCCGGCCAAGCCCGGCGCGAGCACCTCGCCGACCACCGGACGCGAGCCGGTGAAGCCGGTCGAGACGGGCAAGCCTTCCGCCACGTCGCCCTTCGCGGTGCTGAAGGATCCGAACAACATCCTCTCGAAGCGCTCGGTCTACTTCGACTACGACAAGTTCGACGTGAAGGACGAGTACCGCAAGCTCGTCGAGGCGCACGCGCAGTTCCTGAAGGCGAACCCGAGCGCGAAGATGCTGATCCAGGGCAACGCCGACGAGCGCGGCAGCCGCGAATACAACGTCGGCCTCGGCCAGCGCCGCTCCGACAGCGTGAAGAAGCTGCTCACGCTGCTCGGCGCGCGCGAAGACCAGATCGAGTCCGTGAGCCTCGGCGAGGAAAAGCCGGTGTGCACGGCGGCGAACGAAGAGTGCTACGCGAAGAACCGCCGCGGCGACATGCTCTATAACGGGGAGTATTGATTCCCATGCTGCGCCGCCTCTCGCCTGCCGCGCTCGTCCTCCTCGCCGCGCTCGGCGCCGCCCGGCCGGCGTACGCTCTCTTCGAGGACGACGAGGCGCGCAAGCGCGTCGACCGGCTGCGCAGCGAAGTCGCCGAGAACCAGCGCAAGGTGGAAGAGCACCTGAAGCAGCTCGACGCCGCGATGAGCAATGCCTCCGACCGCAGCGTGCTGATCGACATGTCGTCGCAGCTCGAGGCACTTCGCAACGAGATGGCGCGCATGCGCGGGCAGCTCGAAGTGCTCACCAATCAGCAGGAAGTCGCCGACCGCCGGCAGAAGGACCTCTACCTCGACATCGACACGCGGCTGCGCAAGCTCGAGTCCGGACGCGAGCAGGCGGCAGCCGCCACCCCGACCCCGGGCACGCCCGGCGTCGGCGTTCCCGGGATGGCCGGCGCGCCGGCCGCGACGACCGGCGAGGACGTCTCTCCTGCCGAGACCAAGGCCTATCAGGCGGCGCTCGACCAGTTCAAGCTCGGCAACTACGCGCTCGCGGTGTCCGCGATGCAGGGCTTCCTCGTCACCTACCCGTCGAGCAAGCTCGCGCCGAACGCGCAGTACTGGATCGGCATGGCGCACTCGGGGCAGCGCGACTACAAGTCGGCGATCGCGGCGCAGCGCAAGCTCCTCGCTTCGTGGCCCGATAGCGAAAAAGCGCCGGATGCGATGCTCAGCATCGCGAGCGCGCAGGAAACGATGGGCGACCGCAAGAACGCGCAGAAGACCCTCGAAGAGCTCCTCGCCAAGTACCCGAAGAGCGGCGCCGCCGCGAGCGCGAAGCAGCGGCTCGCTGCATTCTCCAAACGCTGAGCTCCCGAAGGGAGCGTTCGTACGAATGACTTAAGTCCGGCCGCGCTGGTCCCGTATGTGACCGGCGGCGCCTTCATTCTCGCTTTCATTTTCGGCGCGGTGGGCAACAAGACCCACTTCTGCACCATGGGCGCCGTGTCGGACTGGATCAACATGGGCGACCTCTCGCGCATGCGCATGTGGCTCCTCGCCATCGCGGTCTCCATCCTCGGCGCGCAAGGCCTCGAGCTCGCCGGCCTCGTCGACTACTCGAAGTCCATCTACACGACGCCGAACTTCACCTGGCTCTCGTACATCGTCGGCGGCTTCCTTTTCGGCGTCGGCATGACGCTTGGCTCCGGCTGCGGCTCGAAGACCCTGATCCGCGTCGGCGCCGGCAACCTCAAGTCCCTCATCGTTTACG
>DATMIG010000324.1:0-3327 GCA_035554335.1 Burkholderiales bacterium | reverse complement strand
CGCACCTTCTCCGGCGATTCGCCGTACGGCGGACTGTAGATGACGAGCACCTTCACCGGCTGCTCGCTCGTCGCCGTGAACTTGTGCATCTCGTTCGCGGGGAAATAGCAGACGTCGCCCGGCTTCAACTCGCAGCGCTCGCCCGCCACTTCCGCGGCCGCGGTGCCCTCGAGGAGATAGCAGACCTGCTCCATGCCGGGATGTGCGTGCGGGTCCGCGCCGCGCCCCTTCTCGATCACGCCGAGAACGACCTCGACGTTCGTGGCGCCGACGTTCTCCTGGCCGATCAGCCGCCGGTTGGTGGTGCCGGTGTGGTTCGCCGGATGATACGGCGGCACGTCGGCCGCCCGAATGAAGTAGCGCGACATGGATCCTCCTCCGGCCGGCAATCTACCACCTCGCACGTATCTGGCTTATGTCAGGGCCATGCCGACCCGGCCGCCCGCCCCTCCCGCCGAAGAGCTCGTCCGGCTCCTGCTCGCCCAATGCGAGGAGTACGCGCTCTTCTTCACCAATCCCGAAGGCGTGATCACCGACTGGTACCCCGGCGCGGAGCACGTCTTCGGCTTTACCGCCGAGGAGATGGTCGGCCAGTCCGCCCGGCGGCTTTTCAACCCCGCCGACCTGGAGCGCGGCGCTGACCAGCACGAGTTCACGCTCGCCCGCGCCGCCAAGCGGTCGGAGGACGACCGCTGGCATCTGCGCAAAGACGGCGCGCGCTTCTGGGGCAGCGGCGCCCTCTTCGCCCTGTACGGCCCGGCGGGCGAGATCACCGGCTATGCCAAGATCGTGCGCAACCGCACCGACTTGAAGACGCAGACGGAGTCCCTGGACAACCGCGTGCAGGCGCTCGACACCACGCTCGAACGCACGCGTGTGTTCCTCGCCACGCTCGCCCACGAGATGCGCAATCCTCTTGCCCCCCTCTCCAACGCCGCGCAATTGCTGCGCGCCGATGTCGCGAGCGAGACGGGCAAGGAAGCGCTGCGCATCATCGAACGGCAGATCGCCCTGCTCTCGCGCCTGGTCGAGGACCTGATGGACACGGCGCGCATCAGCGCCGGCAAGGTGCAGCTCGAGCTGACGGTCGTGGACCTGCGGGAAGTTTTCGACGCCGCCGCTGAAATCGCGGCGCCGCTCGCCGAAGCGCGCGGTCTCGAGTTCAAGGCGCTGCCGATCGCGGGCGCGGTGCCGGTCTGCGTCGATGCCCAACGCATGCACCAGGTGTTCCACAACCTGCTCGACAACGCCATCAAGTACACGCCGCGCGGCGGCCGGATCGTCTTCAACATGACCACCGAAGGCGGCGACGCGATCGTGCGCGTGGAAGACACCGGCATCGGCATGAGCCCGGAAATCCAGCCGCGCATCTTCGATGTCTTCACCCAGGAAGACAGCGCCCGCCAGCACGCGCGCGGCGGCGTCGGGCTCGGGCTCGCGCTGGTGCACGACCTTGTCGCCCTGCACGGGGGCACGGTACAGGCCCGCAGCGAGGGACACGGCAAGGGCAGTGTCTTTACCGTGCGATTGCCGATCTACCACGCCGAGCAGCCGTAGGCCGCCTACCAGCGCGCCGGACGCTTCTCCGCGAATGACGCGAGCCCTTCGGCCGCCTCGCGGCTACGACGCTTCGCCGCGTGGTCGCTGACCAGCTGCTCGTCCATTCGTCCCCAGGCGAAGCGCAGCGCGGTCGCCTTGGTCTGCGCGTTGGCCTGCGGCGCGTTCTGCAGCAGCTCGCCCACTATCTTCGCGCCCGCCGCCTCCAGCTCGGCAAGCGGCACCACTTCGTGCACGAGCCCGATGCGCCTCGCCTCGCTGGCGCCGAAGCGCTCGCCCGAAAGCGCGTAGCGGCGCACCTGGCGCGCCCCGATCGCGTCGGCGAGCTGCGGCAGGATGATCGCGGCCGTAAGGCCCCAGCGCGTCTCGGCGATCGAGAACATCGCGTTGTCCGCCGCGACGACGATGTCGCACGCGGCCACGATCCCGGTGCCGCCGCCGAAGCAGCCGCCCTGCACGAGCGCCACCGTCGGTACCGGCAGCGTGTTCAGCCGGTGCACCGCCAGCGCGGTGGCGCGCGAGATGCGCTCGTTCTCTTCCACCGATTGCGATGCGACGCGTGCGATCCACTTGAGATTGGCGCCGGCCTGGAAATGCTTTCCGGCGCCCCGCAGCACCACGACACGCACGCCGCTCAGCGAATCCATCGCCGCGTGCAGCCCCTGGATCAGGCCTTCGTCGTAGGCGTTGTTCACATCCGGACGGTTGAGGGTGATGGTGGCGACGCCGCGCGCGTCGACCTGAGATAGCACCGGTTGAGAGCTCATCGCCCTATTGTGCCCGGAGCGCATCTTGCTCGGCCGGGGAATGCGGGTGGGCCTGTGCGGCTTCTCGATGGCCATGGCGCGCTATCCGTTTCCGGTGGTCGAGGTGCAAAGCACTTTCTACGACCCGCCGAAGGACAGCGTGATGAGCAAATGGCCGCGCTCGGTCGAGTACACGATGAAGGTGTGGCAGCTCGTAACGCATCCGCGGACGAGCCCCACCTATCGCCGCCTACGGAAGCCGCTCGGCGCGCGTGAGCGTCCGGGGTTCTTCCGCCGCTCGGCGGCGGTCGAGCGCGGATGGCAGCGCTCGCTCGAGTGCGCGAAGCTCCTTTCCGCGACCGCGCTCCTCTTCCAGTGCCCGCGCAGCTTTCGTCCCGAGCCCGAGCACATCCGCGCCTTCACGCGCTTCTTCGAGCGCATCGAGCGTCCGCGCGCGCGGCTGCTGTGGGAGCCGCGCGGGCCGGAATGGATCGCGCAGCGCGAGCTCGCCGTTGCGCTCTGCCGCGACCTCGACCTGGTGCATGTCGTCGATCCGTTCGTCACGCCGCCGGAGCCGCGCTGTCCGGTCTACTGGCGGCTGCACGGCATCGGCGGTGCGCGCCACTCCTATTCCGCGGCCGAGCTGCGCCGGCTCAAGCGCATGCTCGTCGAGGTGCAGCCGCGCGGCCGCGCCTACATCATGTTCAACAACCTGCCGCGCGCCGGCGACGCGAAGCGCTTCCTAAGGCTTTAGCGCGAGGTGGGTGCTGGTGACTTCCAGCACGCGGCGGCCGTCGCTGCGCGTCACTTCGGTGCGAACGACCGACAGGCGCTGGCCGTGGTGCACGACGTTTGCCTGCGCCTTGAGCGCCGGTCCCTCGCCGGGACTGATGAACGCCGCCGAGATCGTGCTCAGCGTCCACGTTTCGGGCAGCGCGGCCGCGGCCGTGACGGCGGCGAGGCCCATCATGATGCCGCCCTGCACGATGCCCACCCGGTTTCCGACATGAGGGCCGTTCGGCAT
>DATMIG010000323.1:0-13509 GCA_035554335.1 Burkholderiales bacterium | reverse complement strand
GCACGTCGCTCACCATCTGCAGGCGCACCGCCTGGTCGAGGAGACCGAGGAAGGCCGGCACCGTGTCGCGCCCGAGGTCGGGCCGCACGCCGCGCGGCTGGCGATCGGGCGCCGTCCAGTAGCGCGTCTCCCAGAGACGGCCGTTCTGCCACGTGGCGGTCGTGCCCGGCGCGAGCTTGCGCACGCCGCGGATCATGGTGTGCGGGCCGGGCACGTAGCGCCAGGCGAGGTAGTCCCACACCGAGGCGAGGTCGATGTCGCGCGGCACGCCCGGCAGCGCGAGCAGCGCCTTGATCTCGGAGGCGAAGTACACCGCGCCGGCGTGCTCGCAGAGATAGAGCGGTTTCTCGCCGAACCGGTCGCGCGCGAGGAACAGGCGCTCGCGGCGCGAGTCCCAAACGGCGAAGGCGAACTGGCCGCGCAGCCGCTCGACGCACTCGGCGCCCCAGCGCTGGTAGGCGCGCAGCAGCACCTCCGTGTCGGAATCGCGCTCGATGGCCACGCCTTCCGCGCGCAGCTCATCGGCGAGGCTGCGGAAGTTGTAGATCTCGCCGTTGAACGTGAGCGTGAGGCCCGCCGCCTCGTCGCGCATCGGCTGCTGCGACCCGGCGGGGTCGATGATGGCGAGGCGGCGGTGGCCGAGCATCACGCGGTAGGCGCCGCCCGCCGCGCCGAACGCCGCGGCGCCCGAGCCGTCGGGACCGCGATGCCGCAGGGCGTCGAGCATGGCGTG
The DNA here is from genome assembly GCA_035554335.1 of Burkholderiales bacterium. Lineage (GTDB taxonomy): Bacteria > Pseudomonadota > Gammaproteobacteria > Burkholderiales > SG8-39 > SCGC-AG-212-J23. The sequence goes on along the minus strand of DATMIG010000323.1, from coordinate 12,776 downwards.
CACCGCGCCGTCCTCGGGCGCGCGGCCCGCGGGAGCGACCCAGCCGGCGATGCCGCACATGGCTAGCGCGCCGGCGTCGGGGCCGGCCGCGCGCACAGGCCCCAATAGAGTTCGGAGAAGTCCTTCGCCACGCGCTCGATCGAATACCCGGCGGCGACGTGTTTGCGGCAGGCGGCGCCCATGCGTGCCAGGGTCGCCTTGTCGCTCGCGAGGCGCTGGATCGCCGCGGCGATCGCGTCGGCGTCCCGCGGCGGCACCATGAGGCCGTGCTCGCCGTCGGCCACCACGTCCGGGATCGCGCCGACCGGCGTGACGATCGGCACCACGCCGGCGGCCATCGCTTCGAGGAGCGAGTAAGGCAGCCCTTCGCTGTAGCTCGGCAGGAGAAGCGCGTCGGCCTGCGACAGGAGCCGCGCCTTCGCGTCGCCGTAGGCGGGGCCGACGAACGTGACGTCGCGCGTGAGGCCGGCCTCGCGCACATATTGCCGCAGGCGCGGCTCTTCCGCGCCGCCGCCGACCAGCACGAGCCGGGCGGCGACGCCGCGCGAGCGCGCGATGCGCAGCGCCTCGAGCGATTCCAGCAATCCCTTGCCGGGCGCGAGGCGGCCGATGTAGACGAGGCGCAGCGGCGTATCGCGGTCGGCGAGCTCGCGGTTGTAGCGCTGGTAAGGCTGGCAATCGATGCCGTTCGGCAGCGCCTCGACGAGCTGCGCCGGCGCGATGGCGCGCCAGCGGTCACGCTCGGCCTGCGACAGCACCACCACGACGTCGGGCAGGCGGGCGGCCCAGCGCAAGACGCGAAACGTCTCCACCGAACCGCCATGCACCTGGTACACGACGCGCGCGCCGCACAGCTTGCCCACCACGAGGTAGGCGAGGTCGCGCCAGTACGACTTGGCGTTGAGCGAGGTGTTGATGTGCACCACCTCGGCGTCGTGGCGCACGATGGCGGCGGCGAGCGCGAACGGGCTCGTCAGGAAGCGCGCGAGCTTGCCGAGCGCGCCTTCCTGGCGGCCTTCGCTGCCGACCTGGAAGTGCACGAGCTCGAAGCTCGCGCCGAGGCGCGAGCCGAAGAGCGCGTTCAGGTGCGTGGTGACGCCCGAAATCGCCTCGCGGCTCGGCCCGAGGAGCAATACGACGGGTCGCTTCACGCGGCTTTCTTGAGCGGAACGGGTTGGATGCGCGGCGCGCGCTCGGCGATGATCGACACGCCCAGCGCTTCGTAGAGGTCCTCCACCACGCCGATCGCGCGATGGGCATCGAACTTGGAGAAGACCGCCTGGCGCGCGGCCTCGCCCATGCGCCGGGCGAGCGCGCGGTCGGCGAGCAGCCGGTCGAGCGCGCGGCGCAGGCTCTTCGTGTCGCCGGCGCCCACCAGGAAGCCGGTCGCGCCGTCGACCACCACTTCGGGAATGCCGCCGACCGGCGAGGCGATCACCGGGATGCCGGCGCCCATCGCCTCGATCAGGCTGGCGGGCAGCGCCTCCTTGTACGAGGGCAGCGCGAAGACCGCGGCGTGCTCGAGCAGCGCGCGCTTGCCGGAAGGCCCGACCCAGCCGGTGAACTTCACCGCGTCGGCGATGCCCAGCCGCTCGGCGTAGCGGGCGACGCCAATGCGGTCGCCCTCGCCCGCGCACACCAGGCGAAGATCCGGCACGTTGGCGCGCACGGCGGCCACCGCTTCCAGCAGGTCGTAGATGCCCTTCTCCGCTTCCAGGCGGCCGAGGAACAGGACCAGGTTCGGCTTGGAGCTCACCGCCGGCACCTCGATCGCCACCGGCGGCGGCGCCACCACGACGTCCGACATGCGCGCGACGCTGCGCACCCACGAGCGCATGGCCTCGCACGGCACCATCACCACGTCGGCGCGCTTCAGAAACCAGCCGAGGCTCGGGTTCAGGCGCGTGCCGTGGAGGTGCACGATCAGCGGGCAGCGTGCCGCCATAGCGGCGCCCATGAACGCTGCCGAGCGCCCGAATTCCATCCAATGGCCGGCGCCGATGTGCGCGTGCACGAGGATGCGGCGGTGCTGGGCGAGGAGCGAGCCGAAGGCGTGAGCCGCTTTCGCGACGTTGTCGGTCGCGAGGTAGCTCAGCGGCCAGCGCTGGAACAGACCGTGCGAGCGATAGGCGTCGACGACCGTGGCGATTCCCGAGCGAGTCTCGGGCGCCACACCCAACATCGCGATGTGGGAATAAAGGCGCGTTTGCATGGGCTCTAGATTCGGCGACGCCGTGTGAATGCGTCTACCACCGTCAGATCGCCCGCCCGGTTCATGGTATGGAGCCCGAAAAGTCCGGTTTGCGGTGGCGGCAGGATCCGCTCCACCTGCCGCTCGACGTAGTCCTGCGGCGTGAGCTTCGTCACGCGCTGGATGGCGAGGCCGGCGCCGTAGCGCGGCACGCAGACCTGCGCCGGGCGATAGAGCACGCCCTCGCGTTCGAAGAGGCGTCCGGCCGGACGCGAAGAGCGCGCATCCGACTTCACCGGGTTCCTCGGGTGCGGCTTCCAGTCGCCGAGCAGCCGATCGGCGTGGAAAACATGCAGTTCGTCGTCGAACACCCGGCTCGCGCCGGCGGCGGAATTCGCGAACATCCACCAGCGGTCGCGTCCCCGGTGTAGCGTGGCATCGACAAGCCGCACGCCGTCGATCAGCACCCGCTCCAGGCGCCAGGCGAGCGGGAAGTCGACGCAGCGGTAGAGCTCCACCGAGCAGTTGCGCCCGCTCTCCGGGATCATGTAGAGCTGCCCCTCGTGCTCGAAGACGAACGGGTACGAGAGGTGGTAATCGGTCTCGAGCACCCGCTGCACCGGCGACAGGCGCCCGTCGCGGGAGATCTCCATCATCGAGATGTGCGCCTTGCCCTGCGCGTAGGGCAGCTCCTCGAAAAAGACGAAATAGCGCCCGTTCTTCTCGATCACGAACGGATCGGCCCAGTCGCGATCCTTGGGCGGCACGAGGCGCGTGTAGCCGGAAAGGTCGGCGGTGACCTTGGGGCTGCCGAATTTGTAGGCGAGGAACCACTGCTCGATGTGCAGCGCGCGGTCGAGGCCGCGGCCGACGACGCGCCCCATGATGCGCGACAGGTCGCCGAGGCTCGGCTCGGGCTCCCGCGCCACCCAGTGCGGCACTTCGCGGCAGCGCGCGAGCCAGCCCTCGCCGTAGCGGTGCAGGTCGCGCAGCGAGCGATAGGCGAATTCGGCGGTCTTCTGCAAAAGTTGCGCGCGGTTACGCACCACCGAGAACGGATAGGTGCGCGACCACGACTGGTACGCGAGGCGCGCCGTGCGGCCGGCGGCGAGGCGCACCTTGATGCCGGAGGCCGTGAGCGGCTCGCCGGAGGCGACTTCGCGCAAGCCGGCAAAGGCGTCGCCGTGCGCGCCATCGGCGCCGAAGCAGAAGCGCCAGACGCCATAGCGCGCGATGCCGTCCAGGCGGCTGTCGTCCAGCTCACCGAGGACGAAGGCGACGTCGAGCTCCGAGGAGGGCCCCGCATCCATTGCCATGGTGCCGAGATGCTCGGCGAGCGGCACGAGGTCGCTCGGCTCGGCGCCGAAGACTTTGCGGTCCAGCGCGCCATAGAGGCGCCACGGCACCGACGCCCGCTCGGCGCGCGCCGAGCCGGCCTCGACCACGCGCACGTGCGCGAAGTCGGAGGCGGCCAGCTTGGCGAGCGCCTCGACCGCCCAGCGCGGCTGCAGCGGGCTGTCGGCGAAGACGCCGACGCGAAGCTTCCGCGGCTGCGGGCTGGTCGACGGGAGGGGCAGCGAGCTTACAGCCGCCACACGCGCAGGCCCTGGCGGCGGAGCGCTTCGCAGTCGAGCACGCCCTTCACGTCGACGATGCAGCCCGAGCGCACCACCTTGCGCAGCAGATCCGGCGTCGGCATGTCGAGGTACTGGCGATGCGAGACGGCGAGGATCATGGCGTCGGCCGCCGGCAGCGAATCCCAGTCGGCGAGGCGCACGCCGTACTCGTGCATCGCCTCTTCCGGATTCGCCGTCGGGTCGTGCACGAAGGTCTCGACGCCGAACTCCTGCAGCTCGCGGATGATGTCGATCACCTTCGAGTTGCGGATGTCGGGCACGTCTTCCTTGAAGGTCAGGCCGAGCACGTTCACGCGCGCGCCCTTGATGTTGCGGCCGGCGTGGATCATCTGCTGCACGCACTTGCGCGCCACGTGCTGGCCCATCGAGTCGTTGATGCGCCGCCCGGCGAGGATCACCTCCGGGTGGTGGCCGAGGAGCTCGGCCTTGTGGGTGAGGTAGTACGGGTCGACGCCGATGCAGTGGCCGCCGACCAGGCCCGGCTTGAACGGCAGGAAGTTCCACTTCGTGCCGGCCGCCTTCAGCACCTCGTTCGTGTCGAGGCCCATCTTCTCGAAGATGATGGCGAGCTCGTTGACGAAGGCGATGTTGATATCGCGCTGCGTGTTCTCGATCACCTTCGCCGCCTCGGCGACGCGGATCGAGGAGGCCTTGAAGACGCCCGCGGTGACGACCGACGAATAGAGCTCGGCGACCTTCTCCAGCGTCTCGGCGTCATCGCCCGAGACGACTTTGAGGATCTTGGTGAAGGTGTGCGTCTTGTCGCCGGGATTGATGCGCTCGGGCGAGTAGCCGACGTGGAAGTCCTGCTTCCAGCGCATGCCCGACGCCTTCTCCAGGATGGGCACGCAGACTTCCTCGGTCGCGCCGGGGTAGACCGTGGATTCATAGACCACGATGGCGCCCGGCTTCATGTAGCGCCCCACCGCCTCGCTCGCGCTCTCGAGCGGCGAGAGGTCGGGCTGGCGCGCGGCGTTGATCGGCGTCGGCACCGCGACGATGATGAAATCCGCCTCCGCCAGCTCCGCCGGATAGCAGGTCGGGCGGAAATGCTTCGACTCGAGCAGCTCCGACGTGGCGACCTCGCCGGTCGCGTCGACGTGGTGCCGCAGGTTCTCGATGCGCTTCTTCGACAGGTCGTAGCCGATCGTCGGCCGCTGCTTGCCGAAGGCGACCGCGACCGGCAGTCCTACGTAGCCGAGGCCGACCACGGCCACGGTGGCGAGCCTGGGCTCGGCCGGGGTTTCAACTACCGCTTGGGCACGTTCCAGTACCTGATCGATGACTTCAGCCATGCGCTACCTTCCGTTCCTCCATCACAGGCGCGAAATTGTCCGCGTACCAATCGACTGTCTTTTGCAGGCCTTCCATGATCCGAATTGCCGGGCGGAAGCCGAGCAGGCGCTGCGCCTTGCTCGTGTCCGCGCGGGAGAAAAGAATGTCGCCCTTCCGCGGCTCGCGGTACACCGCCTTCACGCCGGCGGCTTCCGGCACGCGGCGCGCGACCTCGCGGCGGATGATTTCGTACAGCTCGGTGAGCGAGGTCTGGTCGCCGAGCGCGATGTTGTACGCCTGGCCGAGCGCGAGCGGCTCGTCGGTGGTGGCGGCGAGCAGATTCGCCTGCACCACGTTGTCGACATGGCAGAAGTCGCGCGCCGCGGTGCCGTCGCCGTTGATATAGGGCACCTGGCCGCGCAGCAGGGCGCCGATCCACGCCGGGATCACCGACGCATACGCGCCGTTCGGGTCCTGGCGCGCGCCGAAGACGTTGAAGTAGCGCAGGCCGATGCTCTTGAAACCGTAGCAGACGTCGAACACGTCGGCGTAGAGCTCGTTCACCCACTTGGTCAGGCCATAGGGCGACATGGCGCGGCCGGTGACCGCCTCGACCTTCGGCAGCGCCGGATGGTCGCCGTACACGGCGCTCGAGCTCGCGTAGACGAAGCGCTGCACGCCCGCGTCGCGCGCCGCGACCTGCATGTTGATGAAGCCCATGACGTTGGTCTCGCTCGAGGCGATCGGATCGTCGATCGAGCGCGGCACGCTGCCGAGCGCCGCCTGGTGCAGCACCACGTCGACGCCGAAGCAGGCGCGGCGGCAGTCCTCGATGGCGCGGATGTCGCCCTCGATGAAGCGGAATCGCTTCCAGGCGGCTTCCCCCACGGCGGCGCGGATGTGCGCGAGGTTCTCGCGCTTGCCGGTGGCGAAGTTGTCGAGGCCGACCACCGGCTGCTCGAGCTTGAGAAGGTTCTCGACGAGGTGCGAGCCGATGAAGCCCGCCGCTCCCGTCACGAGCCAGGTGCGGCCGCGGCTTTTAATGCGCTGGTGCGCGGTTTCGTAGCTGTTCACGTGTGCTCCGGGTTGAACTGATCTCCGACAAGAGCTGCTCGTAGCGCTCGACCATCGCGCGCTCCGAGAAGCGCTGCACGACCGTCGAGCGCGCGTTCTCGCCCATGCGAGAGCGCGCCAGCGGGTCGGCCAGCGCGGCGAGCCTGTCGACTAGCGTAGCGGTGTCGTTCACCGGGAATAGCCAGCCGTCGTGGCCCGAGTGGATCATCTCGGCCGCGCCGCCCACCTCCGGGTGGACTACCGGGCGGCCGAGCGCCATCGCCTCGATGGCGGCGAGCGAAAAGGCTTCCGTGAACGATGTGAGGGTGACGAGGTCGCAGACCGAAAGGAACGGCCGCACGTCCTGCTGGAAGCCGGAAATGACCACGCGGTCGCTGACCCCCAGCGTTTCGGCTTTCGTCAGCACCTTCTGGCGCTCCGGCCCGTCGCCGATGAAGAGCGCCCGCGCCGGGATGCCGCGCTGCACGAGGCGGGCCACCGCATCCACCAGCTGCACGGCGTTCTTCTCCGGGCGCAGCACGGCCGAGAGGCCGATAACGAGGTCGGTCTCGGCGAAGCCGAGCGCGCGGCGCAAAGGCGTCGCGTCGACCGCGTTCCAGTGCTCGAGGTCGACGCCGTTGTAGATGACTCGATTCCGGCGGCCGAACAGGCCGCGCTTCAGCCAGTGGCGGCGCTGCTTCTCGCAGACGAACACCGCACAGGCCGCGCTCCAGAACGCCGGCCGGTAGGCGAGCATCTGCAGCTGCTCCTTCATCGTGCGGATGTAGGTCGAGTGCAGCGTGGTGACGATCGGCGCCCCGACCCGCGCGAGCGACGCGTACATGGTCGCGTAGGGATTCGTCGCCAGCACCACGTCGGGGTTCAATCTCTGCAATAAGGCATGCAGGTGCGAAAGCGCCTTGGCATCGAAGTAGCGCGCCGCATGCAGGCAGCGCACCGTCGAGTGGTCCGGCAGGTGAAGGCGGCCGAGCTGGCTCGGGTCGTTCTTCACGTAGACGGCGTGGCAGTCGTGGCCGCGCTCGGCGAGTCGGTTGGCGAGCGTGATCGCCTGCCGCTCCGCGCCGCCGTGGACGAGCGACCCGGTGATGAACGCGATCCTCATGGCTTGAGCTTTTTCCAGTTCACGGCGCCGTAGACGGCGGCGAGCACCACGCCGCCCATGGCGAGGCGCAGGATGATCGGGCTGTCGGCGAAGAGGTGATGGCCGACCAGCCACGCGCCGAGCGTGGCGACCACCGTCCAGGCGAGGTAGCGCGCGAGGCTCTGCCAGTGCTGGAGGTGGCGCACCGGCACGCCGGTGATGCGCGAGATGCGGCGCAGGACGAGCACGCGGTCGAGATAGAGCGCCACCGCGCTGCCGATGGCGGCGCCGGCGAGGCCGAGCTCGACGCCGCCCGCCCACGAGAGCGGCACCGACACGGCGAGGATGAGGAGGCTCAGGCCGAGGTTGAAAACCCCCTGGCGCAGGAGCTGCAGCACGCTGTTCAGCTCGACGACGAGGGCCAGCATGCCGAGCACGTAGACGCGCATCACCGGAGCGGCGTCGACGTAGCTGCCGGTATAGATGAGCGTGACGATGTCCTCGGCGAACGCGAAGACGAAGCCGAGCAGCGGGAAGAGGAGCAGCCCGACCATGGCGTTGGCGCGGGCGTTCATCTCCATCATGCTCTTCAGCTGGCCGGCCGCTTCCATGCGGCTCATGCTCGGCATGAAGGCCTCCACCACCGACTGGCGGAAGAGGTTCACCACCTGGCCGAGGATCGCGGCGATGGAGAACGCGGCGAAGCTGTGCAGCGTGACGAGCGCCGCCGCCACCCACTGGTCGGCCTGGCCGCGCAGCACGTAGGCGGCGCTCGAGACGCCGAAAGGCGCGGTGTAATGGATCTGGCCGCGGAACACGGCGCCCGAGAACCAGGGGCGCTTCCAGCCGTGGAAGCGCTGCACGTACGAGATGAGGAAGGCGAGCTTGAGCAGCACCACCGCCAGCAGCACCCAGACGATGGCGCCCATGTCCCTCGTGAACCAGGCGGCGGCCGCGGTGAGCCCGGCGCGCGCGATGGCCATCGAGATATTCGCCGCGGCCTGCAGCGGGATGCGCTCCTCGATGGTCGGCAGGAAGTCGAGCAGCACGCACACCACCCACAGCGCCACGAACACCGGCACGAGCGGGCCGTACTTCGCGAGCGGCTCGAGCGTCTTCGGCATCCACGGATTGAGCGGGCTGACGATGAACGCGGCGATCACGCCCGTCACCGCCAGGAAGGCGATCGTCTGGTGGACGTAGAGGCGCCGCGTCTCGGCGTCCGAGCGCGGCAGGAAGTAGTAGAGCGCCCCCGGCATGCTGAACGGCGCGAGCGCCATCACCGTGCCGATCGCGAGCCAGAGCAGGCGGTACTCGCCGAAGGTGTGCGCATCGAGGCAGCGCACGAGCACGATCGGCAGCAGGAACTGCAGCCCCTGGTCGAGCGCCTTGACCACGCCCAACGACAAGGCTCGCCGCGCAAGTCCCTGGGCGGCGATGGCTTTGGCTGCCGAGCTCATTCTTGCCTGGTTCTTTTTCCTGCCGCCCCCCTGAGGGGGGTGTGAGCCGAAGGCGAACGGGGGGTTGGTTCTTCGACTCGGTATTTCATGAAACCAGTTCTTCGATCAATCGCGAATAGCGGGCGAGCACTTCCGTGCTCGAGTGGTTGCGCTGGAAGTAGGCGAGGCTGTCGGCCGACGCCTGCTTCCAGAGTTGCTCGTCGGAAAAGAGCGCGGCCACCTTCGCCGCGCCCTGCTCCGCATCCGTGAACACGGCGTTCACCGGCGCGCCGACGTCGACCGTGGCGACCGTCGGCACGCCGCGGGCCCACGCCTGCAGGAACACGTTCGGCATGCCCTCGTACACCGAGGTGTTGACGAGCACGCGCGCGCGGTCGAACCAGGGCTCGACCTGCGCGAGCGGCAGGAAGCCGGTGAATTCGACGTTCGGCATCGCCGCCGCGCGGGCGCGGATCGCCTCGAAGTAGCCGGGCTTGAGGCGCTCGCCGCCGACGCTCGGGCCGCCGATCATCACGAACTTCTGCTGCGGCAGCCGCTCGGCGATGTCGAGGAAGAGCTCGGGGCGCTTGTAGCCGTGGACCGTGCCGACCCACAGCACGCGATCGCCACCGCCGGCGAGGCTTGCAGGATGGGCGTCGGCCGGCAGCTCGTAGCAGCTCGGGATCAGCACCGCCTGCCGCTGGTGGTTACGCCGGCAGCTTTCGATCTGGTACGGGTTCTGCGCCACGATGCGGTCGACGCGGCCGAGGCCGCGGCGATAGAGCCATTTGTCGCGCGCGTGGACGATCTGCTCCTGGCCGATGTCGAAGTCGCGATCGGAGGCGCCGGCATAGATCGAGCGCTTGCCGTGCAGGCGGCAGAATTCGGCGATGATGCCGGTCCACATCGCGCTCGAGCGCTGGTAGTAGACGTCGGCATCCACCTCCCGCAGCACCTTCCACATCGTGGTGAGGCGCGGGTGCAGGAAGCGCACGACCGGCACGCCCGCATCGGGGCGGAAGCTCTTGTAGACGGTGACGCCGTCGACCAGCGTCGGCGAAGGCTGGCCGTAATCGAAGCAGATCATCGACACGCGATAGCCGTTCGCCGCGAGCAGCCGCGCGAGGATGCACTGCTGCACCTCCGCGCCGCCCACCACCTGGATGTTCGGGTCGCGCGACAGCACCGGCCACGCGTAGGGCGCGACGAAGCAGATGTGCGGCTTGCGGCGCGCCGACGTCCGCGGCGGTTGCGGCACGTCGACCGCGACCTGTCGCAGCATGGCCTTTCCCATCTAGGGCTGCGCCCTCCAGGCCGGCCCCGCCTCGGGCTTGCGCAGGAGCTGGCCGTACATCATGCCGATCGCGATCCAGAGGAAGGCGAACTCGGGCGTGGCGCGCAGGCTCGAGCCGGCGAAGCCGGTGACGATGAAGCACATCAGGCCCGCGACCGCGCCCTGGTAGAAGCCGCGCATCGTCGGACTGAGGTACGCATTGGAGCCGAGCGCGCGCATCTTGCGGTACACGGTCCAGTAGAAGGCGAGCAGCAGCCCCAAGCCGAGGAGACCCATGTCGAGGATCGCCTGCAGGTAGGCGTTGTGCGGGTGGGTCACCGGCAGCATGGTTTCCGCCCACAACGCGTTCGCCCACATCGTCGAGTCGAGGCCGGAGCCCCACACCGGGCTCTTGAAGAGCTCCGGCATGAGCGGCAGCCAGATCTCGTCGATGCGCCCGGCGCTCACCTCGTTCACGTCGGTGCCGCCGACCAGGCCGAGCGTCATGCGGCTCACCACCGCGCCCGGCATGACGGCGAGGCCGACGCCGGCGCAGAAGATGGCGATCGCGGCCGTGCGCGCGTTGAACTTCCAGACCAGGAAGAGGACGTTGACGAGCGCCCAGCCGATGAACGCGCCGCGCGAGAACGTGAAGAGCAGCGCGAGCGTGAGGGCGCCCATCGTGACGACCAGCACCGTCTTCAGCCGCACGTCCTTCGTCTCGCCCCAGGTGAAGAGGAGCAGGCCGTACGCCACCGCGTACAGGCGGCCGAGGTCGTTGGCGTGCATGCCGAGCACCGAGAGGAGCGTGCGCTGCGTGGCGAGCGCGAGCTGGCCGAGCGAGAGCCCCGAGGTGACGACGAAGCCGATCAGCATCAGGCTCATCACCCAGACGGCGATGATGATCGGCACGAGGAAGTTCTCCACCCGCTTCGCCTGCGCCACCGCCTGGCCGATGAGGAGCGAGGCCACCACCATGAACATCGGCTTCACCAGCACGTCGCGCAGGTAGCCCATCGCGTCGGTGAAGTGGATCACCTCCACTTCATAGAAGTACGGGTAGATGTCGTCGACGTGGCGCGTGCCGAGGAAGCCGGCGATCACCACCGGCACGAGGTAGAGCCAGAACAGCGGCTTCGGCACGAACCGCTTCAGGTCCCTGCCGCGCACGAGGAAGGCGAGCAGCGTCGCGCCCAGCACCACGTTGAACGGGTTCAAGCCCGTCACGCCGAGCATGTTGTGCGGGAAGAGGTAGCTGCCCTCGACCGGCATCATGATGAGGAGCAGCACCGCGCCGACACGGAAGTCGGCGAGCACGGCCACCGCGGCGAGCAGCGACAGGCTGATGATCAGGGCCTCGTACTCGCCGACGGCGAGGCCGATGCCGCACAGCACTCCGAAGATGCCCAGGCCGACGACGCCGAGCGCGAGGCCCGGCGTGCGCTCGGCGCCGAGCCGGGCAGTACCTACCGCCATGTCACGACCTCCCGAGGAGCTTGGCTACCAGGACCGCCGAGGAACCATGGTCGGTACCGACGGCGGGCCTCGATAGGGAGAAGCTGGCCGCCGCGAGCAGCACGGAAACGGCCAGCAGCAGTTTCTTCTGTGGCTTCACTGCACCTCAGAACGTGTTCATCAGCGTGCCGACGATGCGCGCGCTCGCGTCCGAGATCTCCTTCACCGCGCGCTCGGTGTCCTCGACGCGCGTCTGGTCGCGCCGCGAGATGAGCATCACGTCGCCCGCGCGGAACGCGATGCTCTGCGCATCCGCGTACTCGCACGCCGGCGGCGTGTCGATCAGGATCACGTCGTACTCGGCCTGCGCCTTCGCGAGCAGCGCGGCGAAGCTCGGGCGCGAGAGCAGCTCGAGCGGGTTCGGCGGCACCGGACCGGCGGGCAGCACCGCGAGGCCGGTCAGGCCGGCCACCGGGGCGGCCACCGACAGGTCGGCGCGCCCGGAAAGGACCGAAGACAGGCCGAAGCGGTCGGCGATGTTGAAGATGCCCTGCTGCCGCGGCGAGCGGAAATCGGCATCGATCAGCAGCGTGCGCTGACCGAGCTGGCTGAACGACACCGCAAGGTTGGCGGCAATGAAGCTGCGCCCCTCGCGCGCGCCGGGGCTCGCGATGGCGAGCGTGCGGCGGCCGGCGGCCGGGTTGAACCAGCGGATGAGGAGCTGCGTGCGCACGGCGCGCAGCTCTTCGACCACCGGGTGGAACGGATCCCAGGCGGCGACCAGCTCCTTGCTGACGCCATCGGGCCCCGCGACCAGGTAGGGAAACTCGTATTGCTTGGCGAGCGCCTCGCGCAGGTCCGAGTCGGTGATCAGGTTGAGCTCGATCGCCGCCTCGCCGAAGCGCCAGCCCAGCTCGCGCTGGCGCTTCAGCACCTGCTCCGCGTCGGAGGGCGTGATCTTGCCCTCGTCCATCAGGATGGCGCCGATGTGGCGGCCGCTAAGGCGCGTGGCGCCGTCTGCGATCGAGCGGCTGGTGCCCTCGATGGCCAGGACGTTGTCAGTGGGTTTCACAAGCATGGCAGTCCTCTCTTACCAGGGGCGCGGAAGCGCGTTGCGAACGGGGGAATGCGGCGAAGGCAGGAGGCGCGCCCCGGCCGGCGTCCAGCGCGACAGCATGCCGAGCGACGGCACGGCGAGGCGCGACTCGAGGTCCGAGCGCGAGCGCACGCGGCGGTCCATGTACTCGAGCATGTAGACCACGCCGGCGGCGAGCATCAGGCCGATGACGATGGACAGCGCCGAGATCAGGCCCACCTTCGGGAACGCGGCCTTCACCGGCTCGAGCGCGGG
>DATMIG010000322.1:0-10828 GCA_035554335.1 Burkholderiales bacterium | reverse complement strand
GGTAGTGCGTGCTCTCCGGCGTCGCCGAGATGTAGACCGCCTCGATGTCCTTGTTGTTCAGCAGCTGCTTGTAATCGGCGCTGGCGGTGGCGGGCTTCAGCTTCGCCTTCAGCTCGGCGAGGCGCTCGGCCTTCGTCTCGGCGATGTGAAGACTCTTCACCAGCGCATGGCTCGCGAGCGCCTCGGCGCGGATGCCACCGCACCAGCCGGTTCCGACGACTGCTACTCCGATCTGCTTCATACCCACCTCAAGCCGAAATCAGGGACAGACCACAATTTAATTACAAGGGCGGCGAAAAAACCGATCAGGGGTTCACCTTGATATTAGCGTCCTTGATCAGCTTCCCGTACTTGTCCATCTCGCTCTTGATGAAGCGGCTGAATTCCTCCGGCGTGCTCGAGACGGCGACCACGCCCAGATCCGCGAACTTCTTCTTTACGTCCGGATCGGCGAGGGTCTTCACGGTGTCGGCGTGCAGCTTCTGCACGAGCGGCTTCGGCACGCCCGCCGGGAAGAGCACGCCCCACCAGTTGAGGGCGACGAGGCCGGGGACGTCCGCCTTGCACATCGGCAGCTCGGGTAGCAGCTCGAACTTCTCGGCGCCGGTGAGGCAGAGGGCGCGGAGCTTGCCGGCGCGCACGTGCGCCATGGCGGGCAGCGTGTCGGAGAAGATGAAGTTGATCTGTCCGCCGAGGAGGTCCTGGACCGCCAGCACGCCGCCCTTGTAGGGCACTTCGGTCGCCTGCACCTTGGCGAGGTTCTTCAGCATCTCGCTCGACAGGTGCGAGATCGATCCCGGGCCGCTGGTGCCGTAGTTCAGCTTGCCGGGATTCGCCCTGGCGAAGTTGGCGATGTCGCGCAGCGACTTGAACTCGGCATCGGTGCGCACGACGAGGACGTTCGGCCCCGCCGAGATCTGCGATACCGGGATGAAGTCCTTCTCGACGTTGTACGGCACCTGGGAGAGCAGCGGGTTGATCGCCACCGGGCCGGAGTTGCCGATCATGAAGGTATAGCCGTCGGCGGGTTGTCTCGCCGTGTACTCCGTGCCGATGGCGCCGGCCGCGCCGGGCTTCGATTCGACGATCACCTGCTGGCCCCAGATCTCGGCGAGCTTCGCGCCGAAGACCCGCGCCATCAGGTCGGAGCTGCCGCCCGGCGGATAGGTGACGATCAGGCGGACCGGCTTGGTGGGGTACTGCTGGGCAGCCGCGCTCGCGCACAGGAATGCGAGCGTCCAGATGAAGCGTTTCATGTCTCCTCCCTTAGTTGTTGTCGATTCTCATGTCCCGGATCACCGGCCGGAACTGCTCGACCTGGCGTTTCAGGATCGCGTCCTGCTCGGCCGGGCTCGAGCCGACTGCCTCGGCGCCGATCTCGCGCAGCCGCTTCTCCGTCTCCGGCTGCTTCACCGCCGCGGCGATCTCCCGCTGCAGGCGGTCGATCACCGGGCGCGGGGTCTTCGCCGGCGCGAACACGCCGTTCCAGCCGTCGGCCTCGAGGATCGGAAAGCCTTGCTCGCGCACGGTGGCGACATCCGGCAGGTCGCCGATGCGCTTCGACGCGTTGGTCGCGAGCGCCTTGATCTTCCCCGCCTTGATGTCGGCGAGCGAGGACGAGAGCTGGTCGCCGCCCAGGTGCAGGCGAGCGGTGATCAATTCCTGCTTGAGCGGCGCCGCGCCCTTGAACGGCACATGCGTCATTTCGATGCCGGTCTGCTTGGAAAGCGCCTCGCCCATCACGTGCATGAAGGAGCCGGGGCCGGTCGAGCCGTACGTGTACTTGGTGCCCTTGTCGCGCTTCACGAGGTCGACGAACTGGCGCAGGTCCCGCGCCGGAACATTGGAAGCGGCGGTGATGACGAGCGGCACGAACACCGCGATCGAGACGCCGGCGAAGTCGCCGTCGATGTTGTACATGGGGCGGTTCTGCACCTGGGCGGCGACCGAAGCCATCGGGAAGGTGATGTTGTGCATGAGGAGCGTGTAGCCGTCGGGCGCGGACTTGGCGACTTCCGCCGCGCCGATCTGGCCGCCGGCGCCGCCCTTGTTCTCGACCAGCACCGGCTGCCCCATCGTCTCCTGCATGCGCTGGCCGACGAGGCGCGCCACGATGTCCGTCGTGCCGCCGGCCGGGAACGGCACGATCAGGCGGATGGGCTTCGTGGGGAACTGCTGCGCGGAAGCAACCGTGGTCCAGAGCGCCAGGACCAGGACGAACACTGCTCGCATGACTACCTCCTCCGGGTGGAGGCCGAAGTCTAAAGCGTTAGCTGCCGACGGGTTGCGAAATACGCGGGCCGAGCAGGCTCTTCACGAATTCGATGTCGTACGGCTTGACGATGTAGTGGTCGAAGCCGGCCGCGCGCGCCGCGGCGACGTCGTTCGGCTGGCCGAAGCCGCTCACGGCGACGATCAGCGTGCGGCTGAACGCCGGATCGGCGCGCAGTGCCCGCGCCACCTCGTGGCCGCCCATGCGCGGCATGTTGAGGTCGAGGAACATCACCGTCGGACGCAGGCGCCGCGCGAGGGCGAGCGCCGTCACGCCGTCGTGCGCTTCCTCGACCTGGTGGCCGAGCTGGCGAAGCAGCAGCGCGAAGGCGGTCACCGCGTCGGGGTTGTCGTCGACGACGAGGATGCTTTGCGCGATGCCGGCGGCGCGGCGTACGTCCAGGGGATTGAAGAGACGCGGCTGGGCCGCTCGCGCGACTTCCTTGCAGGTGCCGATCCACTTGGAGACGCTGCCGTCCGGCTCGCGGATCGGATGGCCGGAGACGCGGAACCAGCGGTACTCGCCGTCGTGGCGGCGGATGCGCACCTCGATGTCGTAGAGGTGTTCGCCGCCGCTCTCGACGGCCTTGCGCCATTCCGCGAGCAGCATCTGCCGGTCCTCGGGATGGCAGAAGCGCAGCCAGTCCTCGCCGAGCGAGCCGCCCGGCTGGTCGCCGACGTACTCATGCCAGGAAGGGCTCTGATAGCTGGCGCGGCCCTTCGGATCGGATTCCCAGACGGTGACGAGCATCGGCGAGATGATAGCCGCCGGCGCTCGCGCTGAATGTCGGGGAAACGATTACGGTCAGATGGCGGTAATGCCGTCGTACAGCAGCTTCGCGCCGGTGAGAAACAGCAGCACGTGCACGACGCGATAGAAGAGCACCGGGCTCATGCGCTGCTGCAGCCAGATGCCGAAATAGATGCCGGCCACCCCGACCGGAACGAGCGCCACGCCGGTCGCGATGGTGCGCGCATCGAGCAGGCCCAGCCAGTAGTACGGCAGGATCTTGGCGTAGTTCATCGCGGCGAAGAAGACGAGCGACGTGGCGATGAACGCCACCTTGTCCATGCGCAGCGCGAGCATGTAGCCGATCACCGGCGGACCGCCCGCGTGCGTGATGAACGTCGCGTAGCCGGAGAGCGTGGAGAGGAGCCATCCCGCGCGGTTCGACGGCTTCGCCACACTGCTGCGGCGCGGCACGTAGCTCCAGGCGAGAAAGCCGAGCGCGATGACGCCGATCATGATGCGGATCCAGTTGTCGTCGAGCCAGCTGATGGTGAGCGCGCCGCCGACGGTGCCGATGAGGCCGCCGGCGACGATCCGGCGCGTGACCGCGGCGTCCCACTTCCACAGATACGCGCGGATGCCGAAGATGTCGAGCAGGCACAGCACCGGCAGCATGATCGCCGCCGCGGCGACCGGCGAGATGACGAGCGAGAGAAGCGGCGTCGACACGCCGCCCGCTCCGCCGCCGACGCCGCCCTTCGAGATGCCCGTCAGGAGGACCGCGAAGACGCCGATCGCCCAGAACGCGGGATCGGTGAGAAAAATGGGGTCAGACCCCAATTAAAAAAGAATGGGGGTCTGACCCCTATTTCAGTTGGCTTTGATGTTGGCCTTCTTGATGAGCTCGGTGTTCTCGCGGATTTCCTTCGCGATCATGTCCTCGAAGTCCTTCACCGAGCCGGTGAGCGGGTCGCAGCCGAGCTTCTTGATGTGCGCGGTGACCTCCGGCGACTCCACCACTTCGGTGATGTCGCGGTTCAGCTGCTCGACGACGGCGCGCGGCGTCTTGGCCGGGACGAGCGCCCCGACCCAGAAGTTGTACGACGCGTTCTGGAAGCCCTGCTCTTCCAGCGTCGGGATGTTCGGCATCAGCGCGCTGCGCTTCGGCGAGCTGGTGGCGAGCGCAGTCAACTTGCCGGCGTCGACGATCTTCTTCGCCTGGAAGACGAGGGCGAAGTAGCAGTCCGCGCGGCCGCTCACCACCTCGGTGATCGCCTCGCCCACGCCCTTGGTGTGCACGTTGACGACGTCCGGGATGCCGGCCGAGAAGCGGAAGCGCTCGAACGCCATGTGCGTCGCGCTGCCGATGCCGGCGTCCGAGCACACCAGCTTGCCGGGGTTCGACCTCGCCGCGCCGACGAAGTCCTTGATGGTCTTGTACTTCTCGGGCTGCGCGACCAGCACCGTCGGGATGGTCGCCACCATGGCCACCGGCTGCAGCTCGCTCGTCTTCATCACGTCGGGCTGGAGCAGCGGCGACACGGTGAAGGCCGAGGCATACATCATGATGAGGTGCCCGTCGGGCTCGGAGTTGGCGACGTACTTCGCGCCCACCAGTCCGCCGGCGCCGAGCCGGTTCTCGACGATCACCGTCTGGTTCCACTTCTGCTGCAGCTTCTCCGCGATGATGCGCGCCATCGTGTCGGAGGCGCTGCCCGGCGTGACGCCGGAGACGAACGCCACGCGCTTCGTGGGGAATTGCTGCGCCGACGCCGCCACCGCGAACGCGGCGAGCGCCACTCCTGCGAGCACTTTTCTCATCACTCTCCTCCTATAGTTTTGGCAATCCGAACTGCCCGGCGAGCCAGTCCGCCGTGCGGCTGCGGTAACGGTAAGGCCGGTTGTTGGCGTTGTGGCCGCCGTCCTCGACGACCATCAGCTCGACCGGCCCGCGCACGCTGCGCGCGAGCCGCTCGGCATCCGCTGCCGGCACGAGGCGGTCCTGCCGCCCGGCCACGACGAAGATCGGGCACTGGATGTTCTTCGCCGCTTCCACCAGCGTGAGCTTACGCGCATTCGCGCGCGCCTCGTCCATGGTTTTCGAATGCGAGCGCACGCGGAACGTGTCGCGCGTGAGCTCGGGCAGGCCGTCCCAGATGGTCTGCCAGTCGAAGGGGCCCGAGAGGGCAACGCATGCCTTGATCCGCTTCTCGTACGCCGCGGCGCGCGGCGCGTAATAACCGCCGAGACTGACTCCCCAGATCGCGATGCGCTTCGCGTCCAGGTCGCTGCGCTCCTCGATCCAGTCGCACACCGCCTTCGCCGCGCGCTCGTAGTCGCCGCAGATCGGAATCTCGTACTCCGCCTCGCCCTGCCCCGGCCCGTCGATGGCGAGCGTCGCCATGCCACGCGCGAGGAACGGCTCCTCGTACGCGTGCAGCTCCTCCTTGGTGGAGTCGAGCCCGGGCGCCATGATGACCACCGGGCCTGAGCCGCGCAGCACGCCGAAGATCGTCTTGCCCTCGAACGGAATCGCGACGCGCTTGCCGGGATGCGGCCGCAGGAGCGCCACGCCGTCGCGATAGCACTCCACCGCCTTCATGTGCGCGGCGCGCATCTGCTCCACGTCCTGGACGAAGACGAACTTGGCGAAGTGGTAGTAGATCCCGGCGCGCACCAGGTGTTCGCCCGCCGTGAGCTTGAATCCCTCTTTCAGCGAGTCCCTTCCCAGCATTTCGTGAACCGCAGCGCGATCCGACCACGCCGCGCACCAGTCCTCCCAGCGCTCGACCGAGCCCGTGACGTCCTCGAAGTCGGCGAGCAGCACGCCGTTGGAAACGAATCTCGGCGCCCAGTGCGAGATCGCGGACTGGACGCGCGCATCCTTGGCCATTACTCGACTTTCTTCAGTGCCTTCAGAATCCGCTCGGGGGTGAAAGGCATCGCCGTGACGCGCGCGTTGAGCGGAAGCAGCGCATCGTTGATCGCGTTCATCACCGCTCCCGGCGCGCCGGCGGTGCCGGCCTCGCCGACACCCTTCGCGCCGAGCTGCGACTGGAGCGTCGGCGTCTCGACGTGCGCGCAGACGATGTCCGGCATCTCGCCCGCCATCGGCACCAGGTAGTCGGCCATGTTGCCGTTCAGGAGCTGGCCGTCATCGCCGTAGATGCATTCCTCGAACAACGCAGCGCCGATGCCCTGGATGACACCGCCGCGCAGCTGCTCGTCCACCAGCATCGGGTTGATCACCGTGCCGGAGTCTTCCACGCACCAGTGCTTGAGCAGGCGCACGAAACCGGTGTCCGGGTCGACCTCGACCAGCGAGGCCTGGATGCCATTGGTAAAGGTGAAGCCATATTGCCGCGGCGTGTAATGCCGCGTCACCGTGAGCTCGGACTGGAAGTCCATCGGCAGCGTATCGGGTCGGAAGTAGGCGACGCGGCCGAGCTCGGCGAGGTCGAGCTTCTTGACCGTCGTCAGCAGATGCACCACGGCGTTGCCGGCGATGTCCAGCTCCGCCTTGTCCATCTTCAGGATGGCCGCGGCGACATCCAATATGTTGGAGCGCAGCGCCCGTCCGGCCTGCAGCACCGCCTCGCCGCCGATCCCGGCGCCGCGTGACGCCCACGTGCCGCCGCCATAGGGCGTCACGCCCGTATCTCCGGTGACCACGCGAACCTTGTCGAGCGAGACGCCGACCGCGCTCGCGGCAATCTGCGCAAAGATCGCCTCTGTCCCCTGCCCCTGCTCGGTCACGCTGCAGAGCACGGTCACCATGCCGGTCGGCTCGAGGCGCAGCGTGGCGCCGTCCTGCGCCGAGATGCGCGCGCCGCCGACGCCGTAAAAGGCCGGCGACGGATTCGTCACTTCGATCATCGAGGCGAGGCCGATGCCTCGATAAATGTTCTTCCTGCGCAGCTCCGCCTGCTCGGCACGGAGCTGCGCATAGTTCATCGTGCGCAGCAGCAGGTCGAGGGTCTTGTGATGGCTCAGCTTCTCGAACTTCAGGCCGGCTGGATTGGCGTAGGGATATGCATCGTCGCTGATCAGGTTGCGGCGGCGAAACTCGGCCGGATCCATGCCGAGCTTCTGCGCGGCGAGGTCGACGATGCCTTCGGTGAGCGCCACCGCGATCGGATGTCCCACCGCGCGGTACTGGCACGTGACGTTCTTGTTCGTGAAGACGACGTGCATGTTCGCGCGGTAGTGCTGGTGCTTGTACGGCCCACCGGTCAGGTTCACCACCTGGTTGCCCTCGATGCCGCTCGTGCGCGGATAGACCGAGTACGGGCCGATGGCCGTCAGGTCGTCGAGATCGAAGGCAAGGATGTCGCCTTCCTTCGTGCACGCCACCCGCACGCGCACGTTGTGCTCGCGGGCATGGATGTCCGACAGGAACGATTCCAGCCGGTCGGCGATGAACTTCACCGGCCGGCGCAGCATCACCGAGATGGCAGCGGTCGCCATCTCGTCCGGATAGACGTGCACCTTGATGCCGAACGCGCCGCCGACGTCCTTGGTGATCACGCGGACGTTCGCCTCCGGAATGCCGAGGTGGCGCGAGAAGATGTCCTGCATCATGTGCGGCGCCTGGGTGGCGTGGTACACCGTCAGCGAATGCTCGCCGGCGTTGTAGTCGGCGAGGATCGCGCGGCCCTCGAGGCAGACGCCGGTGTGGCGGCCGAAGGCGAAGGTGTCCTCCACCACCACGTCGGCCTTGGCGAAGGCCGCGTCGGCGCCGCCCGTGTCGAGCTCGCGCTTGAAGCAGATGTTGTCGCCGAGCTCGGGATGGATGACGCGCTTGCCGGCGAGCGACTCCTCCATGTCGACCACCGCCGGCAGCTCTTCCCATTCCGCCTCGATGAGCGCGGCGGCGTCCTCGGCCTGCGAGCGCGATTCGGCGACCACCGCCGCGCACGGCTCGCCCTGCCAGCAGGCGCGCTCGATGGCGATCGCGTGCTGCGGCGGCGACTTGATTCCCTTCAGGTGCGCGAGCACCGCGACCCAGGGCGTGCAGTACTCGGCGACTGCGCGGCCGTCGAGCACCGCTATTACGCCGGGCGCTTGCCGGGCGGCGCCGAAGTCCAGCCGCTTGATGCGCGCGTGAGCATAGGGGCTGCGGAAGAACACGACGTGCGCGAGGCGCGGAAAGCGCAGGTCGTCGGTGAACGCACCGCGGCCCTGGAGCAGCCGGGCGGCGTTCGGGCGCGCGACGCTCTGGCCGATGTAGCCGCGATCGACCTGCGTGCCCGGGGCGTGGAGCGGCAGCTCAGCCTTGCCCAAGCGTTTCCTCTATCGCATCCACAATCGCCTGGTAGCCGGTGCAGCGGCAGTAGTTGCCGGAGATGTGCTCGCGGATCTCCTCGCGCGTGCACTTCTTTCCGGCGCGAACCAGCTCCTGCGCTGCCAGCAGCATGCCCGGGGTGCAGAACCCGCACTGCAGCGCGTTGTGCTCGTGGAACGCCTTCTGCAGCGGCGCGAGCTCCTTCGAATCGGTCAGGCCTTCGATCGTCTCCACCGTGCAGCCGTCCGCCTGTACCGCCAGCATCAGGCAGCCGCGCACGATCTCGCCGTTGACGCGGATGGTGCAGGCGCCGCACACGCCGTGCTCGCAGCCGATGTGCGAGCCGGTCAGGCCGAGCTCCTCGCGCAGGAAATCGACCAGGTGCTGGCGCGGCTCGATGCGCCGCGTGATGCGCTGGCCGTTGACGGTCAGTGTGGTTTCGAGAGCGTGTTCCATGCGCGCGAGAGCAGCACCTTCGCGAGGTGCATCTTGGTGGCCGATGAGTGATAGAGGTCCGCGGGCGGCTGCAGGTCCTGCTCCAGCGCCTTCTGCGCCGCCTCGAGCGAGGCGGCCTTCGAGGCATGCGGGGCGAGGACCGGCGTCGCGCCCGCGCCGCAGAAGGCGATGCGCTTGCCGGAGGCGTCCGCTACGCCGGCGATGCCGATGATCGCGTAGTCGCCGTGGCGGCGCGCGAGCTCGATGAACACCGAGCGCTCGACCTCGCGCAGCTCCACCGCGGCGAGCAGCTCGCCGGGGCGGATGTCGGTCTCGAAGAGCCCCTTGAAGAAGTGCTCGGCCGACACGCGCCGTTCGCCGCGCCGATGGGCGAGCACGATGGTCGCATTGAGCGCCAGCGCGCACGCCGGATATTCGGCCGCCGGGTCGGCGAGCGCGAGGCTGCCGCCGATGGTGCCGCGGTTGCGAATCGCAGGATGCGCGACATGCTTCACTGCCTGCGCGATGAGCGGCGCGTGCTTCGCGACGAGCGCGGATTTCTCGATCTGCGCGTGCGTGGCAAGCGCGCCGATGCGCAGTCCGCCAGCACGGAGCTCGATGCCGCGCAGGTCGCCCAGGCCGGTGATGTCGACGAGGAGCTCCGGCTGCGCGAGCCGCATGTTGAGCGACGGAATCAGGCTCTGCCCGCCGGCGAGGACCTTCGCGCCGGGACGCTCGATGAGCTCGAACGCCTCCGCGAGCGACTTCGCTCTGGCGTAGGCGAATGGCGGGGCTTTCAAAACGACCTCCTCCTCGACGGACGATTATGCACGAAGTCGACTACACTTTTTTTTCCAGGGGGAGCCCGAGAGAGGAGCCGTACATGAGGATCGTGTCTCTGCTGGCGGGCATGGCGCTCGCGGGCACCGTGGCTGCGCAGAACTACCCGGCGCAGCCGATCAAGATGATCTCGCCGTTCCCGCCGGGCGGCAGCGTCGACATCATGGCGCGGCTCATCGCCGATCCGCTCGCCGCGCAGCTGAAGGGGCATATCGTCGTCGAGAACCGCAGCGGCGCCTCGGGCAACATCGGCATGGAAGCCGCCGCGCGCTCGGCGCCCGACGGCTACACCATCGTCCTGAATACCATCCCGCTCGTCACCAACCAGAGCCTGTTTCCCAAGCTGACGTGGGATCCGCTCAAGGACTTCGCGCCGATCGGCATGGTGGCCACCGCGCCGCACGTCCTCGTGGTGCCGAAGCGGCTGGACGTGAACAACGTCCAGGATCTGCTCAAGCTCGCGCGCGCCAACCCGGGAAAGCTCACCTATGCCTCGGCGGGATACGGCACGACGTTCCACTTCGCGGCGGAGATGTTCAAGGACATCACCAAGACCTTCATCGTGCACGTGCCCTATCGCGGCGGCGGCCCGGCGCTGGTCGACACGATTTCCGGCCAGGTCGACATGAGCTTCCCCACCCTGTCGGCGGCGGCGCCGCACGTGAAGGCGGGAAATCTCAAGGCGCTCGCCATCACCGGCGCGACGCGCTCGGACCTCCTGCCGGACGTGCCGACGATGAAGGAGGCCGGCGTGCCCGACTTCGTCTTCGTCCAATGGCTCGCGCTGCTCGCGCCGGCCGGCACGCCGCGCGAGATCGTCACCAGGCTGAACACGTCGCTCAACACCGCGCTCGGCTCCGCGCAGGTGCGGCAGAAGTTCGAGGAGCAGGGCTTCGAGCCCTTCGCCACGTCGCCCGACGAAACCGGCAAGTTCCTCGCCGGCGAGGTGAAGCGCTACGCCGCCCTCATCAAGTCGAAGGGCATCAAGCTCGACTGATTCGGGGTCAGTGCGCCCGGCTCGCCGCCGGTTCAGTACTTCGCATTGCCCGGAGTCCTGGGGAATGGAATCGCGTCACGCACGTTGCTCAAGCCGGTCGCATAAGAAATGGTGCGCTCGAAGCCGAGGCCGAAGCCGGCGTGCGGCACGCTGCCGTAGCGCCGCAGATCGCGGTACCAGCCCATGTGCTCCTTGTCGATGCCGATCTCGTCCATGCGCGCATCGAGCACGTCCAGCCGCTCCTCGCGCTGGCTGCCGCCGATGATCTCGC
>DATMIG010000321.1:0-4543 GCA_035554335.1 Burkholderiales bacterium | reverse complement strand
CGGCTAAGGGCGTCCTGTACCGCATCGAACCGGACGGCCGCGCGACGGCGACGCGCACGGGCATCCAGGTGCCGAACAGCCTCGCGTGGAGCCCGGACGGGAAGACGATGTACTTCGCCGACAGCCCGCGCCATAAGATCTGGGCCTTCGACTACGACGCGGACACTGGCTCGATGCGCAACGAGCGCATCTTCGCCTCGCCGCACCCCGGCTTTCCGGACGGGTCGTGCGTCGACGCCGACGGCTGCCTCTGGAATGCGGAATGGGGCGCGAGCCGCGTGGTGCGTTACACGCCGGCCGGGAAGATCGATCGCGTCGTGGAGGTGCCGGCGAAGAATCCGAGCTGCTGCTGCATCGGTGGACGGCGCATGGATACCCTCTACATCACCACTGCCGATGGCGCTGGCCTCTTCGCCGCGCAACCGGGTGTCAGCGGCCTAGCGGAGTCCCGCTTCGGCTAGGTAGCGCCGCACGCCGGGATGGATCAGGTCCTGGCGCGGCGCGGCGGCGAGGGTATTGGCGGCAGTCGTCTCGCGCGCCTGCTCCAGGCGCGCGGCGAAAGCGCCTTCCGCGCGATGCAATGCGCGGGCAAGGAGATATGCCGCCTCTTCCGGCAGCGCCGGCTTCGCCAGCACGTAGCTCCATGAACCGACCGACGGAATCGGCGCGTCCTGGCCCGCGTAGCTCTTCGCCGGCAAGGTGACCGACTTCAATGCCGGATTTTTCTTCAGGACGGTGACGATCTCGGACTGCGTCGGCCCGATGAAGCGCGCGCCCGATTTCGCGAGCGCCGCGAAGGCCGGCCAGCCCACGCCCGCGCCCCACAGCGCTTCTGCCCGGCCGCCGGTAAGCATCGGCGGACCATCGGCAGCCTTTTCGAGCACGATGGGCCGAATTTCCACATTCAATGAATTGAAGACGGTCCGGCCGAGCGCCGTTATTCCGGACGCCGGCGTGCCGAGCACCACGGGCTTGCCGCGCAGGTCGGAAATCGATCGGTAGGGGCTGTCGCCGCGCACCATGACGAGGCCGGGCGACGAATACATCGCGGCGACGATGCGAAGCGGCGTTTCGGGCTCGGCGAGCGCGGCGCTCGCGATCTCGCCGGCGACGAGCGCGAGGTCGACCTGGTTTGCCTTCAGCAGCGGAACGTTCTCGGTGCTGCCCTTGGTGTTCTTCGGCTGGAGGCGAAGGCGCGGCTCCTGCGCATTCACGATCTCGGTAAACGCGTCGCCGTACACGGGAAAGCCGCCGCCCGGAGTCGCGGTGGCGAGGACCAGGGCGAAGATCACGTCCATTACTGCTGCGGGATGTTGGCGGCCTGCACGATGCGCTTGTAGACCTCCATCTCGCTGCGCACGAACTTCGCGAACTCGTCGCGCTTCATGGGCGCCGGCTCGATGCCCAGCTTGATGAACTGTTCTTTCACCGCCGGCTCGAACACGATCGCATTCACCGTGGCGTTCAGCTTCTCGACGACCGGAATCGGCGTGCCGGCCGGCGCCCACATGCCGAACCACAGCGTCACGTCATACTCGGGCAATCCCTGCGAGGCGATGGTCGGCACGTCCGGCAGGCTGGCGGCCGCGCGCTTGGTCGAGACGCCGAGCGGATTCAGCTTTCCTTCCTTCACCTGCCCGACGGCCACGTTGACGGGCGCCATGTAGAACTGCACCCGGCCGGCGAGCACGTCCTGGATCGCCTCCGCCGAGCCTTTGTACGGCACATGGATCATCCTCACGCCGGCGAGGCCGACGAGGTATTCGGCGGCGAGGTGCGTCGACGTGCCGACGCCGGCGGACGCGAAGGCGAGCTGCCCCGGCTTCTTCTTCGCATCGTCGAGCAGATCCTTCAGCGACTTGTACTGGCGGCTCACCATCACGTAAGGCGTCTTGCCGAGGATCGCCACGTCGGCGAGGTCCTTCTGCGGGTCGTACGGCAGGCTCTTGTAGATGGCGGGGTTCGCCGAGTGCGACGACGACTGGACGAGCAGCGTGTGCCCGTCCGCCTCCGCCTTCACCACCGCCGAGGTGCCGATCTGCCCGCCCGCGCCGGGCCGGTTCTCGACCAGCACCGGCTGCTTCCAGTGCTCGCTCATGCGCGCCGCGATGATCCGTCCGGCGATGTCGGCGCCGGAGCCGGGCGTGAGCGGCACGATGATGCGGATCGGCTTGGTCGGGTACTCCTGCGCGAAAGCGCCGGCGCAAATGGCGAGCGCAGCGGCCGCGGCAGCGAACTTGAGTCTCATCCGAGCGTCGGCATGTGGAAGCCGCCGGGCGCCGGCGTGTCCTGGTGCGGCCAGCGCGAGGTGACGACTTTGGTGCGCGTATAGAACTTCACCGCCTCGACGCCGTGCACGTGCAGGTCGCCGAAAAGCGAGTTCTTCCAGCCGCCGAACGAGAAGTACGCGACCGGCACCGGAATCGGCACGTTCACGCCGACCATGCCGACCTGGATCTCGGCGACGAAGCGCCGCGCGGCGCCGCCCGATTCGGTGAAGATCGCCGTGCCGTTCGCATAAGGGTTCTTGTTGATCAGCGCGATGGCTTCGTCGAGGGTGTTCGCACGCAGCACCACGAGCACGGGGCCAAAAATCTCATCCCGATAGATGCTCATCTCCGGCTTGACGTTGTCGAAGAGCGTCGTGCCGAGGAAGAAGCCGTCACGCTTCGCGCCGGGTCGGCCGTCGAGCACCAGCTTCGCGCCCTCCTTCACGCCGGCGTCGATGTAGCCGGCGACCTTGTCGCGATGCTGGCAGGTGACGAGCGGGCCCATCTCGACGCCTTCGGCGTCTCCCGGACCGATCTTGATCGCGCTCGCCTTCTTCTCGAGCAGCTTCACCAGCGGGTCGCCCGCCGCGCCGACCGCGACGACGGCGCTGATCGCCATGCAGCGCTCGCCGGCCGAGCCGTACGCCGCGCCGATCAGCGCGTCGGCGGCGAACTCGAGGTCCGCGTCGGGCAGCACGATGGCGTGGTTCTTCGCGCCGCCGAGCGCCTGCACGCGCTTGCCGGTCTTCGCGCACTGCTCGTAGATGTACTTCGCGATCGGCGTCGAGCCGACGAACGAAACCGCGTGGATGCCGGCGTGGTTGAGGATCGCATCGACCACCGCCTTGTCGCCGTGCACGACGTTCAGCACGCCGTCGGGCAGGCCGGCTTCCTTCAGGAGCTCCGCCATGCGCACGGAGGCGGACGGCACCTTCTCGGAAGGCTTCAGGATGAAGGTGTTGCCGCAGGCGATGGCCATCGGGAACATCCACATCGGCACCATCACCGGAAAGTTGAACGGCGTGATGCCGGCGCAGACGCCGACCGGTTGCCTCAGCGTATAAGTGTCGACCTGCGTGCCGGCGTTCTCGGCGTACTCGCCTTTTAGCAGATGCGGGATGCCGCAGGCGAACTCGACCACCTCGAGGCCGCGCTGCACGGAGCCCATGGCGTCGGGCAGCGTCTTGCCGTGCTCTTCGGTGACGATCCTGGCCAACGTCTTCTGGTCCCGCTGCACGAGCTGGAGGAATTTCTGCATTACGCGTGCGCGGCGCAGCGGCGGCGTGTCGCGCCACTCCGGCAGCGCCGCGGTGGCGGCCTTCACCGCGGAATCGACGATCGCGGCATCGGCGAAGGGAACGCGCTTCGTCACCTGGCCGGTGGCCGGGTTGAAGACTTCGCCATAACGCCCGGCGGAAGCGAGCGGCTTGCCGGCGATCCAAAAGGGAACGGTATCGAGCTTCAGGTCTGCGGGTTTGTTCATGGACGGACTCGGTTGCGAGCCCACCATGATAATAGATCGCATGTCCGCCGCGGTTGAGCCGGCCCGCTTCGAGCTGCGTGATGCGACGCCGTATTCGCCGGCCTTCGGCGACGTCTATCACAGCGCGGCGGGCGGCCTTGCGCAGGTGCAGCACGTGTTCCTGGCCGGCAACGGCCTGCCCGGCCGCTGGGCCCGGCGCGATCGCTTCGTCATCCTCGAGACCGGATTCGGCCTCGGCTTGAACTTCCTCGCCACATGGCGCGCGTGGAAGGACGATCCCGCCCGGCCGCGACGCCTTCACTACGTGGCGGTCGAGAAGCACCCGTTCACGCTCGCCGACCTGCGCGCGCTGCACGAGGCGTATCCGGATGTACGCGAGGAGGCGGCGGCCCTTCACGCCGCCTGGCCGGTGCTCGTCTCCGGCGGACATCGGCTGGAATTCGGCGACGCGGTGCTCACGCTTTTTTTCGCCGACATCGCGATCCTGCGCGACCTGCGCCTGGCCGCCGATGCCGTATACCTCGATGGCTTCGCGCCGGCGAGGAACCCGGAGATGTGGACACACCAGGTGATGCGGTCGATCTCGCGCCTCGCGGCGGAAAACGCGACCCTCGCCACCTGGAGCGTGGCGGGCCCGGTGCGCGATGCGCTGCAGGCCACCGGCTTTGCCGTGGAGAAGCGCGCGGGCTTCGGCGGCAAGCGCGAGATGCTGGTCGGCCGCAGCATCCGAAAGCGTGCCAGTCACCATTTTGCGGGCGAGCGCAAGGCGGTCGTCGTCGGCGCAGGCCTC
>DATMIG010000320.1:0-3880 GCA_035554335.1 Burkholderiales bacterium | reverse complement strand
CGACCGCCGTCCTCCAGCACGACGTCGAGGTGACCGGGCCTGTCGAAGCGGTGCTCTACGTGCATACCACCGCACCGCACACCGACTTCACGGTAAAGCTGGTGGACGTCCATCCGGACGGAAAAGCCTACAACGTTTCCGACGGTATCCTGCGGCGATCGTATCCGCCCGCGCCGGCCACCGAAGTGAAGATTCGCCTCTGGCCGACGAGCATGGTATTTCGTCGTGGCCATGCGATGCGGATAGAAGTGAGCAGCAGCAACTTTCCCCGCTACGACCGCAATCCCAACACAGGGGGCGACATCCCGACGGAATTGCACCCGGTGGCCGCCACGCAGACGATCTTCCATTCGGCGGCCCGGCCGTCTCGCATCATATTGCCGATCGTTCCGCGTTAGTAGTTAAATGCGGGCGTGGCGAATTTCCACGTGCAGATCATGGACTGGGCGCGAGCCGAGCCGCTCGCCGCGCCGATCCGGTTCGCCGCCTTTTTCGACGATTCGCGCCCCGGCATCGAGCTCGACGAGCAGGATGCCGCGGCGGTGCACGCCGTCGCCTACGACGAAGCCGGCCAGGCGATCGCCACCGGGCGTCTCCTCCCCGACGGCCGCATCGGCCCGTTCGCCGCGGCGAAGGATTGGCACCGCCTCGGCGTCGACGCGGTGCTCCTCGATGCGCTGCTCGCCGAAGCGCGTAAGCGCGGCCTCGCGATGGTGACCGTGACGGCGCCGCTGCAGGTGGCTGAGCTCTATCGCGAGCAGGGCTTCGCGGCCGACGGCAAGATCTTCCAGGAAGCCGGCATCCTGCAACAACCGATGCGCAAGACCCTATGACCGCCATTACCCAGCCCGAAATCGACCAGCAGGTCTTCGACCTCTACGACGAGTACTGCCACGGCCGCATCGACCGGCGCGAGTTCCTGAAGCGAGCGGGCGCCATCGGTGCGCTGACCTTCGCGCTTTCGCTGCTGCCGGACTACGCGAAGGCGCAGACGATCTCGTTCACCGATTCGCGCATCAAGGCCCAGTACGTCACTTATCCGTCGCCGGGCGGCAACGCCGACAGGATCCGCGGCTACCTCGTGCATCCCGCATCACATCCCTCGGGCAACGGTCCGTTCCCCGCGGTGCTGGTGATCCACGAGAACCGCGGCCTCAATCCGTACATCGAGGACGTGGCGCGGCGCGCGGCGGTGGAAGGTTTTCTTGCGCTGGCGCCGGATGGGCTCGCGCCGCTCGGCGGCTATCCCGGCAACGACGACGACGGTCGCGAGATGCAGGCGAAGCTCGACCAATCGAAGCTGCGCACGGACATGCTGAACGGCGCCAGATTCCTGAAGACGCACAAGCTCTCGAACCACAAGCTCGGCGCCACCGGCTTCTGCTGGGGCGGCGGCACGACCAACTGGCTCGCCACCGCGCTGGGCAGCGACCTGCAGGCGGCCGCGCCCTATTACGGCGTGGCGGCGGCGACGGCCGAGGTGCCGAAGATCAAGGCGCCGCTCCTCTGTCACATCGCGGCGAACGATCCGCGCGTGAACGAGACGTACCCGACCTACGAGCAGGAGCTGAAAAAGGCCGGCGTGCGCTACGAAGTGCACCAGTATCCGGGCACGCAGCACGGCTTCCACAACGACTCCACGCCGCGCTACAACGAGGCGGCGGCGAAGCTCTCGTGGCAGCGCACCATCGCCTTCTTCAAGCAGCACCTCGCCTAAGGATTCCTACTTCACCTTGCGCCCGATGAGGTTCGGGCCCTTGCCGCTCGTCTTCTCGTAGACGCCGTCGCCGGCCTTCTTGTACTTGGTGAGGCCGAGCTCCTTCACGCGGCTGTCCGAGGTCGAGTACTTGCCGCCGACCTTCACCGGGCTGATCAGCCGCTCGACCGGCTGGTTGCAGGTCGGGCAGTGCGTGAGCTTCGCATCGGCGATGCGCTGCTGCACTTCGAAGCGGCCGTGGCAACGGTCGCAGTGGCCGGAAGCCGGCGCGTAATCGTAGAGCGGCATGCGGCGAGGCTACCATGCGTCCATGGTAGCTACCGGGGCGGTCGTGCTCGTGGCGGCGCTCGCCGTCGGATGGTGGGTGGGCCTGCGGCCGTCGAACGACCGCGACTGGCGGCGCGACGTCGCGCGCCTCGCCACGGCGCAGGTGAGCGGCGACCGCGTGGCGGTGAAGAACGTGCGCAACTTCCGTTACCGCACGGTCGACGAGTTCGACGAGCGCTGGGAAGACCGCACCTACGACCTCTCGCTGCTCGACGGCCTCGACGTCTTCTTCATCGACTGGGGGCCGCGCCTCTATAACCACACCATCCTCAGCTGGTCGTTCGCCGACGGCCAGCGCCTCGCCATCTCGGTCGAGGTGCGCAAGCGCCGCGACCAGGACTATTCCGCCTGGAAGGCTTTCTTTCGCCAGTACGAGCTCATCTACGTCGCGGCCGACGAGCGCGACGTGATCAAGCTGCGGACGAACTACCGGCGGGAGCAGGTCTACCTCTACCGCGTGACGACCTCGCGCGCCGCCGCGCGCTCGCTGCTGCTCGAGTACCTGAAGGCCATGAACAAGATCGCGGCGCGGCCGCTCTGGTACAACGCGCTGGTGGCGAACTGCACGACCGTCATCCGCCAGCGCGTGATCCACGCCGGCGGGCGGCTGCCGTTCTCGTGGCGCTTCTTCGCCAATGCCTATCTGCCGGCATTCCTCCATCGCCGCGGCCTGCTCGACCGCAGCCGGCCGTTCGAGGAATTGAAGGCGATGAGCCACATCAACGAGCGCGCGCTGCGGACCTCCGAGACGGACGACTTCTCCGCATGCATCCGCGAAGGCCTGCCGATGCCGCCGCTCGCATGAGCAAGAAGATCAAGGCCGGCGTCCTCGAGGTCGCGTACGAGGAGAGCGGGCCGCCCGATGGCACGCCGGTCATCCTGCTGCATGGCTTTCCGTATGACGTCCATGCCTATGACGACGTTGCCCGCATCCTGGCTGGCGAAGGCCTGCGGGTGATCGTCCCCTATTTGCGCGGCTATGGGCCGACGCGCTTCCTGTGGAGGGAAACGCCGCGTTCGGGCCAGCAAGCCGTGCTCGCTCACGACCTGCGCGACCTCATGGACGCGCTCGGCGTCCAGCGCGCGCTGCTCGGCGGCTTCGACTGGGGCGGGCGCTCGTGCTGCATCGTCGCGGCGCTGTGGCCCGAGCGCATGATCGGCGTGGTTCTGGGCGGGGGCTATACGATCCAGGACATCGCCGCGGCAGCGAAGCCCATCGCGCCCGAGCGCGAGCTCCTCTGGTGGTACCAGTACTACATGCACGGCGAGCGCGGCCGCGCGGGCGTCGAGAAGTATCGCCATGAGCTCGGCAAATTGCTCTGGCGCATGTGGTCGCCGAACTGGAAGTTCGATGAGGCGACCTACGCCCGCACCGCGAAATCATTCGACAACCCCGACTTCGTCGACGTGGTGGTGCACTCGTACCGCCACCGCTTCGGCCTCGTGCCGGGCGATCCGGCGGTCGAGGACACCGAGCGCCGCCTCGCTTCGCGTCCAAACATCGCCGTTCCGGCGATCGTCCTGCATGGCCACGACAACGGCGTCGTGCCGGTCGGCGGATCGGAAGAAGACGCCAAGATGTTCACCGCGCGCTACGAGCGCCACGTCATTCCCGTCGCCGGCCACAACCTGCCGCAGGAAGTGCCGCAGGAATTCGGCGCCGCGATCCTCAAGCTGAAATCGGGGTCAGGGCGCTAATGCCCCGGGGTGAATTAGCGCCCTGACCCCGAATTCAGCGCCAGCGCAGCAGCCAGTCCTCGAGCTTCTGGGTCGCATAGTTGGTTAGGAAGCCGAGCGCGCCGAGGACGATGATGCCGGCGAAGATGTCGGCGCTCC
>DATMIG010000319.1:0-3972 GCA_035554335.1 Burkholderiales bacterium | reverse complement strand
TTTCCGGCCCGAGGCGGTGGCGCGCGCCGTGCGCCTCCGTGAGGCCCCAATGCGCCAGCGTGCGCAGCAATCGGTGCACGGTGGTGCGGTCGAGCCCCGTGCGCCCCGCGAGCTGCAGCGCGGTGAGCCCCAGCGGCGCGGCGAGCATCTCGCGCAGCAGCAGCAAGGCGCGGTCGATCGCCTGCACGCGTCCCTTTGCCCGGTCCTCTTTCGCCGCTCGCGTCGACACGGGCGGTACTGTACCCGCACAGGGAGGCCAAAGTCGGGATGTACCCCTCGTGTTGTGAACGCCTGCTTCGCCGAGGCAAAACTTTTTACTGCTTCACCGCATCCCGTTTTTCATAGAGGTCTTTGCAGATTGGTGGCCGCGGCGCAGTAATCCGTGCTCGTGGGGGCTGTCCCCACAGGTCCGTGGGCATGCCCCGCACACGTCGCGAGCACCGTGCGCAAGGAACCACTGACGCCAAACGCGGCGCGCGTGCGCGGAATGTTGGGGACCCCAACTAATCGTCGGAGTGTTTTCGCACGCCGCCATAGCGCGGCCGCGGGAGGCGGGCGAGGCCACGTCGCGCAACGCCTCGGAATCCAGCGGGCCTCGCGCTTGCACCAGGCCTCACACCGCTGAGCAATTCAGCGGGCTTTTCTCTAAACCACCACCTAGGAGATGCCGATGAATCACGTCATGGCTGTTGCACTCGCATTTGGAGTCGTCGCCGCACCCGCCGCCTTTGCCGCCGAGCAGAAGGCGCCGGAGCAGAAGTCGCCGCCGCAGGCGATGAAGATGAGCGATGCCCAGCTCGACAATGTCTCGGCGGGCGCGCTGATCAATGCGGTCGTGGTCGATCTCGTCGACGTGAACAACAACCAGGTGGCCGTTGCGGTGCCCGTGAATGCCGCGGCCGCCGTCAACGTCCTGGGCGGAGCGACCGGCGCGGCTGCGCTCCAGCAGCCGGGCAACATCAACCAGCCGCGCTAGCGCGCTGGCCGGGACGGTCGGACGTTCCGTCCGGCCGTCTCTTTTCCTCCGCTCGATCATACGCAGGCCGCTTCGTCCAGCGCAGCGGCCGTCCGCGATGCATAGGATTGCATTCGTCATTGGTGTCGCGTGGAGCGCCGCCATTGGCGCGACGGACCCGGTGCGCTCGCTGCTCGAGATCCGCCAGGAGAAGGTCGTCGTGCAGCAGTGGGACACGAGCTGCGGCGCGGCGGCGCTCGCCACGCTGCTCGTGTACCAACACGGGCTTCGACTGTCCGAGAAGCAGATCGCCGAGGGCATGCTTCGCCGAACCAGCCCGCTGAAGGTAAAGACCCGCGGCGGGTTCTCGCTCCTCGACCTGAAGCGCTACGCCGACAGCCAGGGGCTGCAAGGCGTCGGCTATCTCAAAGTCGAGCTCGATGGCCTCATCGAGATGGCGCCCGCGATCACGCCGGTGGTCGTGCGCGGCTATCCGCACTTCGTCGTCGTTCGCGGCAGGCTGGGCGACAAGGTGCTCCTTGCCGACCCGGCCTTCGGCAACCGCACGATGGATGTCGCGGCCTTCCAGAAAGCCTGGCAGGGCGGCATCACCTTCGTCATTCGCCGGCGCGACGGCCAGCCGCCGCCGAACCAGCTCACGGAACGGCCGACGGATACGCTGCGGCCCTCCGACGCGGTCGTGCGCAGCGCGTTGCGCTAGCGCGGGGGGTTCTGCTTCACCCGCGCGTGCGCTTTGTCACGCCGCGGCCAACGAACTCACGCAACGACCGGCTGATATGTTGGCGGCCGTCCGATGCCATCATTCGCGCCGCGCTGCGCCAAGGCGCGATCCCTCGCGGGCATCCTGCTCGTCGCGCTCTCGTGCGAGGCGGCCGCGCAGCAGCCCGACCCGCGGGACGCCGTCATCCAGGATCTGCGCGAGCGCCTCGACCAGCTGGAGAAGAAGCTCAGCGAGAAGCCTGCTCCGCCGCCGGCACCGCCACCGGCCCCGGACGCGGCCTCGAAGCCCGCGTCATCGGAAGAAGCCGGCGCCGCGGACGAAGGCGGGCGGGCACTCGAGCGCGCGCTGGTGCGCGAGGGCGGGCTGGTGCTGCCGCGTCGCGTGGTCGAAATCGAACCGCGGTTCCAGTACACGTTTCGCAACACCCAGGGCCTCAACCTGGTGGTGGTGAACGGCGTCGCACAGGTCGCGCAGCAGGACGTGCGCAGGGACGACTTCGAAGCGAGCCTCGCCATGCGCCTCGGCATATCCAATTCCATGCAGGTGGATGTGCGATTGCCGTATGTGTACATCAAGCAGGATCGCGCGACCGCCGCCACCACCAGCGAGTCGGAGCAGGTTTCGGGATGGGGCGACGTCGAGATCGGCCTCACCCGGCAGCTCACCTCCGGGCGTCGCGGAGGCCTGCTCGGCTCGCTGTCGTGGAAGCCGCCGACCGGCCGGTTCGAGATCAACCGGCTCTCGCCGGGCACCGGATTCCATCAACTCCAGGCGGCGGTGACCGCCGTGATGCGCGAGGACCCGCTGGTCTTCTTCGTGACGCCGTCCTATAGCTGGATTTTCAAGCGCGAGCAGAGCGGCGTCGACGTGGATCCGGGCGACGCCATCGCATTGAAGGTGGGAACGCTGCTCGCGGCGAGTCCCGAGACCTCGCTTCGCTCATCGTTCGAGCTGAGCCGCACCGGCCGCACCAGGATCGCCGGGCAGGGCATCGCCGGCAGCGATACCACGTCGGGCATCCTCGAGGTCGGCCTGGCGAAAGTGCTCACGCAGCGCACGCTGCTCGATGTCCAGCTCGGCATCGGCATCACGCCGGATGCGCCCGACTTTCGCCTGCGCATCGCCGTGCCGGTTCGCTTCGGCCGCTGAAGCCCGCGGCCGTCACCACCTCGCCCGCGCAACGAACCAAACCATCAGCGCCGCGCTGACCAGGATCCCGGTCGCGACGACGCCGAAGATGGCCGTCAGCGAACCGGCGATCGCACCGCCGACGAGGACGATGACAAGGCGCGTGGCGCCGGCGAGCACGGGCCGCAGCATGCTGCCCGCGCCCTGCGAAGCGAAATAGAGCGCGATGCTCGCGCCGAGGAGTGCGTAGAACGGGCCGACGATGCGCAGATAGGTGCTGCCGGCCTCGAGCACCGCGGCGTCGGCGCTGAAGAGCCCGACCCAGGCGAGCGGAAAGATGGAGGCAGTACCGCCGATCGCGAGGCAGACCGCGGCGGAGATGGCGGTGCCGGTCCAGCCGATGTGCTTCGCGCGCGCTATGTGGCCCGCGCCGATGTTGGTGCCGACCAGCACCACCAGCGCCTGGCCGATCGCGAACACGATCGGAATCTGAAGAAGCTCCAGGCGCACGCCGACGCCGTAGCCGGCGAGCGCGGCCGGACCGAAGCGGCCGACATAGCCGGTGAGCGCGACCGCAGTGAGCACGGTGATGAACGAGTTCAGCACCGACAGGCCACCGACGCGCAGGATGTCCGCGAAAAGGCGCCGGTCCAGCACCATGTCCTCGCGCCGGGGCCGCAGCGCGCTCGCGCGACGGAACACCACCGGCAGCATGACGATGGCGGCGAAGCCGAAGGCGAAGACATAGGCGATGGCGGCGCCGATGATGCCGAGTCGAGGCATCGGCCCCCAGCCGAGGACGAGCGAGCCCGAGAGCGGCACCTGGATGCACGCGGCGACGATCAGCGCAGCCGCGGGCACGCGCATGTTGCCGCTGCCGCGCAGGATGCTCGACAGCGTGTTGGCGAGCCACACGGTGATGGCGCCGGCGAAGACGATGTTCGAGTAGGCGAGCGCGTTCGCGAGCGATTCGCCCTGGCCGCCGAGCAGGCGGTACAGGGGGTTGGCAAACGCAAGAAGTAAAACCGTGAACGCGGCGGCCATTCCCGCGGCGATGATCAGCGCGTGCACGACCAGGCGCCGCGCGCGATCGGTATGACCGGCCCCGAGCGCGCGCGCAATCGCCGACGAGACGCCGCCGCCCATC
>DATMIG010000318.1:0-2440 GCA_035554335.1 Burkholderiales bacterium | reverse complement strand
GCGTAGTAGGCGCCGATCTCGCACGCCGGATAGCGCGCCATCAGCGAAGCGGTCAGCACGGGATTGCGCCGCATGTGGACCGCCTTGACGTCGATCACCGGCTGCGGCGCGCGCGCATTGCCGTAGTAGCCGGTGAATTCGCCGAGCGGTCCTTCGAGCTGGCGCTCCTCGGGCTGCAGGTAGCCTTCGATGACGATCTCGGCGTTCGCCGGAATGGGCAGCTCGCCGAGGACGCCGTCGGTGAGCTGCACCGGCTCGCCGAGCAGGCCGCCGGCGGCGTCGAGCTCCGATTCCTGCGCGCCGAACACCTGCGCGCCCACCATGAAGAGGATCGGGTCGATGCCGTAGGCGACGACCACGGGGCAGGGCTGCTTGCGCGCCCACCAGGCGTCGCGGTCGAGGCCGCCGTGCTTGCCGGGCGAGGTGTACATCCCCACGCGGCGCGGTCCATGCAGCATGCCGCGGTACACGCCGACGTTGAGGCGCTCGCTCTCCGGGTCGCGCGTGAGCGTGATGTCGCCGGTGCCGATGTAGCGTCCGCCGTCGCCGGGCCAGAACTTGGGCACCGGCAGGCGGGTGAGGTCGATGTCGTCGCCCTTAAGGACCACCTCGTTCACCGGCGCCCTGTCCGGCGCGACGTGCGCCGGGGGAATGCGCTGCTGCATGATGCGGCGCGTCTCGCGGATGAGATCGGTGGTCGAGAGCAGCGGATCGAGGCCGACGGAAAGCGCATAGCGCTTCGCGCTCGCGCCCAGCATGTTGATGAGCACGCGGCCTTCGGCGCGCTCGGTGAACTTGGTGAAGAGGAGTGCCGGCGCATCCTCGCGCTGCCCCGCCATGTAGGCGATGGCGGAAAGCTCCTGGTCCAGATCCACCGCTGCGTCGATGCGCTTCAGCTCGCCGGCCGCTTCCAGGCGCGCGATCCATTCGCGCACATCGCGCACGCCGCGGCGCGACTGCTTTTCCGCTGCGGCGCGAGCTGTACTGCCGACCTTCACCGAAAACTCTTCCATGTGCCCTCCTAGCGCTCGAGCGCGCTGCAGACCGCGTCGGTATCGCTCACCCAGCCGAGGAAGGTCTCGACGCTGTAGATGACCGCGTCCTGGACGAACGCCGGGCCCGATTGCTGGGTGGCATCGCGGACGAAGACGCAGAAATATTCGCGATGGTACGCGTCGCGCAGCGTCGATTCGACGCAGACGTTGGACGCGATGCCGCAGAAGACGAGGTGGCGCACGCCCCGCGAGCGCAGCAGCGTGTCGAGGTCGGTGCCGGCGAAGCCGCTGTAGCGCGCCTTAGGCACGACGAAATCGCCCTCCTGCGGCTCGAGCCCTTCCACGAAGGCGTAGTCCCACGAGCCGTGCGTGAGGATCTTCCCGCGCAGCTCCGGCCGCGTGCGCATCAGCTTCAGGGGATTCGACTTGTGCCAGTTCGGCGAGGCCGGGCCGCCGGAAGTCTTCAGCTCCGCATCCCAGCCATTCTGCAAATAGACCACCGTAAGACTGGCGCGCCGCGCGGCGGCGAGCAGGCGCTTCGTATTGTCGATGACGCGCTGCGTCGGACCCATGTCCCGGCCCATGAGGTCGCGGTAACCGCCGCGCGAGGCATAGCCGTTCTGCATGTCGACCACGATGAGCGCGGTCTCCGGCACCGGCAGCTCGATCGGTTCAGGGGTCGCGGAAAGCCGCACGCTCTTTCGCGCGGCAACTGCTGTGCTGTTCATGGACGGTAGTGTCCCATGACGTGGAGCGAAGAATGCCGGGCGGTTCGAAAGCGGGCAGCCGCGCTTACTTGGTTCCGACGTGCAGGACGCGCCCCTGGCGGTCGCCTTCGTACATGCGTACCACCATGCCTTCGGGGTCGAAGCCGATGCGCTTGCCGTCGGCGAAGCCGTAGGTCGCATTGACGCTGCCGAGCACGCCCTTGTAGCCGCGAGTCGCCTGCATCGCGTCGCGCACCTTTTGCTTGTCGGTGCTGCCGGCGCGGCGGATGGCATCGGCGGCGAGCATCACGCCGTCGTAGCCGTAGCCCATCATGTTGTGCGGCTCGGTGCCCATTTCCTTCGTGTACCCGGCGATGAACTGCTTCACCTGCGGCTTCGCCGGGTCCCAGGCGTCGACGAACACGATGCCGTCGAGCAAGCCCTTGGCGACCGTCATGTACACCGGCACGGCGAGATTGTAGTTGCCCACCAGCGGCGTCTTCATGCCGTGCTGGCGGTAGGAGCGCAGCACCAGCAGGTTCTCCGGCGTGAGCAGCGTGGCGAGGAAGATGGCGTCGGGCTTCGCCGCGCGCACCTTCTGCATCTGCGCCTCGGCCGATTGCGCGCCCGAAGGCACCATTTCGTCGGCGACCACTTCGATGCGGTTCTTGTCGAACTCGGCCTTGAACGCCTTGGCGGTCGCCTGGCTGATCGCCGAGTTGTCGGAGATCAGCGCCA
>DATMIG010000317.1:0-2559 GCA_035554335.1 Burkholderiales bacterium | reverse complement strand
ACGGAGCAGATCACCAAGAAGCCGTACTCGGTGCTGCTGCTCGACGAGATCGAGAAGGCGCACCCGGACATCTTCAACGTGCTCCTGCAGGTGATGGACCACGGAACCTTGACCGACAACAACGGCCGCAAGGCCGACTTCCGCAACGTGGTGATCGTGATGACCACCAACGCCGGCGCCGAGTCGCTCGCCAAGACGCAGATGGGCTTCACGCCATCGGTCAAGCCGGGCGACGAGATGGAGGCGATCAAGCGGATGTTCACGCCGGAGTTCCGCAACCGCCTTGACGCCATCGTCTCTTTCGGCGCGCTCACGCCGGAGATCATCATGCGCGTGGTCGAGAAGTTCCTGATGCAGCTCGACGAGCAGCTCGCGGAGAAGAAGGTCGAGGCGAGCTTCACCCAGGGGCTGAAGGAGCACCTGGCGAAGAAGGGCTTCGATCCGCTGATGGGCGCGCGCCCGATGGCGCGCCTCATCCAGGACACGATCCGTCGCGCGCTCGCCGACGAGCTGCTGTTCGGCCGCCTGCAGCACGGCGGCAAGGTGACCATCGACATGGGCGAGGACGAGAAGATCAAGCTCTCCTTCGAGGAGGAGACGGCGCCGGTCGCGTAAGCGGCTCGCGCGCGACGCAGAGGCCACCTTCGGGTGGCCTTTGCTTTTGGGGGGTCCCGCAGTACGCTGTGCGCCCCACGGGAGGCGCGATGACCAAGACCTTCGTTGCCGTGCTCGCCTGCACGGCGTTGCCAACGTTTGCACAGGAAAGCCCAGCCGCGCGAAGCCTGGCCGCGACCTGCACGGCGTGCCACGGCCCCGATGGGAAGAGCGTGGCGCCCGAGATGGTCGCGCTCGCCGGCCTGTCGCGCGAGCACATCGCCTCGCAGATGCGCGCCTTCCGCGACGGCGCGCGGCCCTCGACGATCATGCAGCAGATCGCCAGGGGCTACAGCGAGCAGCAGATCGATCTCATCGCCGACTATTTCTCGCGGAGGCCGCGATGAGGCGCCGAGAGTTCCTGCAGGCGGCGGGCGCGCTCTCGCTCGCCGGGTGCTCGAGCCTCGGCAGCCCGGGCGCGGCGCGCGTGGTGGTCATCGGCGCCGGCTACGGCGGTGCCACCGCCGCCCGCCATGTGCGGCTGTGGGATCCCGACATCAGCGTGACGCTGGTCGATCGCAACGCCGAATTCATCTCCTGCCCAGTCTCCAACCTGGTGCTCGGCGGCAACCGCACGATGGCCGATATCACGCGCAGCTACGACGGGCTGCGCCGGCGCGGCGTCCGGGTCGTGAGCGACGAAGCGGTGGCGATCGACGCCGCGAAGAAGACCGTCACGCTCGCTTCCGGCACCGCGCTCTCCTACGAGCGCCTGGTCGTCTCGCCGAGCGTCGACTTCCTCTACGACGAGCTGGAGGGCTTCGCCGGCCAGGGTCGCATCCTGGACGCGTGGAAAGCCGGGCCGCAGACGGTCGCCCTGCGCCGGCAGCTCGAGGCAATGCCCGACGGCGGCGTGTACGTGATCTCGATCCCGACCGCGCCCTATCGCTGCCCGCCCGGCCCCTACGAGCGCGCCTGCCAGGTGGCGTATTACTTCAAGCGCGCGAAGCTGCGCTCGAAGGTGCTCATCCTCGACGCGAATCCCGACGTGACCTCCAAGTCGGCGCTGTTCAAGCGCGCGTGGCAGGAGCTCTATCCGGGCATCGTCGAATACCGGCCGAACGCCAAGGTGATCGGCGTGGACGCGAAGGCGATGACGGTGCGCACCGAGTTCGATACGGTGAAGGGCGACGTCATCAACGTCGTTCCGCCGCAGCGCGCCGGAGACATCGCGCGCAAGGCGGGCCTCATCACGCATAACAACCGCTGGTGCGACGTCGACTGGCGCACGATGGAATCCAAGGCAGTGAAGGACATCCACGTGCTGGGTGACGCGACCCTGTCGGCGCCCGGCATGCCGAAGTCGGGTCACATGGCGAACGCGCAGGGCAAGGTGTGCGCGGCGGCCCTGGTCGAGCTGCTCAACGGGCGCGAGCCCAATCCGAATCCGGTGATGAGCAATACCTGCTACAGCTTCGTCTCGGACAAGGAAGTGATCCATGTCGCGTCCGTGCACCAGTACGACGCGGGCCAGAACACGATCATTCCGGTGAGGGGTGCGGGGGGTGTATCGGCCGCCCGCAGCGCGCAGGAAGGTAGCTACGCCTGGAGCTGGGCCCGGAACATCTGGGCCGACATGTTCAGCTAGCGCCGGTCGAGCCGAATCCGCCGGCGCCGCGCGCGCTGGCGGCGAAGTCCTCCACCACCTCGAACTCGACCTGCACCACCGGCACCACGACGAGCTGCGCGATGCGATCCATCGGCTGGATGGTGAACGCGCTCTTGCCGCGATTCCAGACCGAGACCATCAGCGGCCCCTGGTAATCGGAGTCGATCAGGCCGACGAGGTTGCCGAGCACGATGCCGCTCTTTGCGCCGAGGCCCGAGCGGGGCAGCACGACGGCGGCGTAGCGCGGATCGCCGAGATGGATGGCGATGCCGGACGAGACGAGCTGGCTGTCGCCC
>DATMIG010000316.1:0-7203 GCA_035554335.1 Burkholderiales bacterium | reverse complement strand
CCGATGCGCAGCGTCGCGCGCTGGGCGGGCGGCATCGTCCTCCTGTGGGGCACGTCGGCCATGCTGTGGATGCCGTGGATCGACTACCAGAGGAGCTACCGCGCCGTCGCGCTGCAGCTGAAGCACCGTTTGCCGGCGAAGGCATCGTGCGTCGCGTCGCGCGGGCTCGGCGTATCGCAGGCCGCGGCGCTCGATTACCATGCCGGCATCCGCACGCAGCCTTTCGACCCGTTGCGGCCGACGGCGTGCCGCTACGTCATCGTGCAGGGAACCCCGCAGAGCGAGTACGACGCGCCGACCTCCACCAGCAAGGTGCAGTGGGAGAAGCTCGAGGAGCTGAGCCGGCCCGGCGATCGCGCGGAGCGCTACCGCCTCTATCGACTGGAAAGATGAACACCACTTCGCCGACCGAGTGCCCCGCCTGGACCCAGCTCGCCGAGCAGGCGGAAAGCTGGAAGGACGTGCACCTGCGAGAGCTCCTCGCCGATTCCTCGCGCAGCGCGCAATGCACCATCGACGCTGCCGGCGTGCGCTACGACTACTCGCGCCAGCGCCTGGGCGCTTTGCCGCTACGCCTCCTCGCGCATCTCGCCGAGCAGCGCGGCTTTGCCGACTGGCGCAGCGCGCTCCTCTCCGCACAGGAAGTGAACGACACGGAGAACCGCGCCGCGTGGCACACGGCGTTGCGCGCTTCTTCTCCACCCGCCGAAGTCGAGGAAACCCTGCAGCGCATGCGCTCGCTCGCGCAGCAGGCGCGCAGCCGCTTCAAGCGCATCGTCAACCTCGGCACCGGCGGGTCGGATCTCGGCCCACGCCTGCTGGCCGACGCGCTGGCGGATGGCGCGGTGGACGTGCGCTTCGCGGCCAACGTCGATCCGCACGACCTCGCGCGCGCGCTCGATGGCGCGAGACCGGATGACACGCTGTTCGTCATCGCGTCGAAAACCTTCACCACCCAGGAGACGATGGCCAACGCCGACGCCGCCAAGCGCTGGGGCGGAAAGCATTTCTACGCCGTGAGCTCGAACGTCGAGCGGGCGAAGAAGTTCGGCGTCACCGAGGTGCTGCCGATGTGGGACTGGGTCGGTGGCCGCTTCTCGGTGTGGTCGGCGGTCGGCTTCTCGGCCATGTGCGCGATGGGTGCCGACGCCTTTGCCGAGTTCCACGCCGGCGGACGCGAGATCGACGAACATTTCGCCGCCGCACCGCTCGAGAAGAACATCCCGGTGCTGATGGCGCTGATCGGCGTGTGGAACACCAACTTCCTCGGCTTCCCGACGCACGCGGTGCTGCCCTACTCGAATGCCTTGCGCCTCCTGCCCATGTATCTGCAGCAGCTCGAGATGGAGTCGAACGGCAAGCGCGTCGACCGCATGGGCCGCACCGTGAGCTACGCCACCGCG
This sequence comes from Burkholderiales bacterium, assembly GCA_035554335.1. Taxonomy (GTDB): domain Bacteria; phylum Pseudomonadota; class Gammaproteobacteria; order Burkholderiales; family SG8-39; genus SCGC-AG-212-J23. The sequence continues at coordinate 5,800 of DATMIG010000316.1, read as the reverse complement.
CCGATCCTGTGGGGCGGGGAAGGCACGGTGAGCCAGCACTCCTTCCACCAGCTCCTGCACCAGGGCAGCCACGTCGTGCCGGCCGACTTCATCGAGCTGGGACTGGAGCAGAATCTGTCGGCGAACTGTCGCGCGCAGGCCGATGCGCTGGCGCTCGGAACGGACGATCCGAAGCTGCCGGCGCACAAACGCTACCCCGGCAACCGGCCTTCGAGCATCCTCTATGTCGAGAAGGTCACTCCCAGGAACATGGGTCGGCTCATCGCCCTTTATGAGCACAAGGTCTTCACCCAGGGCGTGATCTGGAACATCAACAGCTTCGACCAGTGGGGCGTCGAGCTGGGGAAGCAGATGGCCAAGGAAATCCTTACACGGAGCCGCTAATGGACCAGGAAACGTTCAACCTGAGCATCCGCAAGTTCTTGAAGATGGTCGGCGTCAACTCGCAGCGCGAGATCGAGCAGGCGGTGCAGAAGGCCGTCATGGGCGGCAAGCTGCAGGGCACCGAAGCCTTCCCCATCAAGTGCACGCTGGAGATCCCGAGCCTGGGGGTAAAGGTGCCGTTCGACGGGGAGATCAAACTAAAATAGGGCCATGAACAAGGCACGCGAGTTCGACCAGTCCGTCCTCTCGGAGCTCAAGGCGCTTCTGGGCGATCGCGTGTCGGTCTCGGCCGCGGTGCGCGAGCACCACGGCAAGGACGAGTCCTACTTCCCGTACGCGCTGCCCGACGCGGTGGTGTTCCCGCACACCACGGAGGAAGTCCGCGACGTCGTGAACATCTGCCGGCGCCACCAGGTGCCGATGATCCCCTTCGGCGTCGGCACCTCGCTCGAGGGCCACATCCTCGCCGTCAACGGCGGCGTGTCGATCGACCTGTCGCAGATGAACAAGGTCCTCGCCGTGCACGAGGAGGACCTGGACGCGGTGGTGCAGGCCGGCGTCACGCGCAAGCAGCTGAACGAGTACATCAAGCACACCGGGCTCTTCTTCCCGGTTGATCCTGGTGCCGATGCGACGCTCGGCGGCATGGCGGCGACGCGCGCCTCCGGCACCAATGCCGTGCGCTACGGCACGATGCGCGAGAACGTGCTGTCGCTGAAAGTCGTGCTCGCCGACGGCCGCATCATCCAGACTTCGCGCCGCGCCAAGAAGTCGGCAGCCGGCTACGACCTCACGCGCTTGTTCGTGGGATCCGAAGGAACGCTGGGCATCATCACCGAGGTCACCGTGAAGCTGTATCCGGTGCAGGAGGCGATGTCGGCGGCGGTCTGCGCGTTCGACTCGGTCGATGGCTGCACCGAGACGGTGATCGCGACCATCCAGTCGGGTATCCCCATCGCGCGCTGCGACATCGTGTGCGAGAAGACGATCGACGCCATCAACAAGTACAAGAAGACGAGCTACCGCGTCGCGCCGACCGTGTTCTTCGAATTCCACGGCTCGAAGACCTCGGTCGTCGAGCAGGCGGAAACCGTGCAGGCGATCGCCAAGGAGCACGGCGGCCACGACTTCCAGTGGGCGACCAAGCCCGAGGAGCGCACCACGCTCTGGCAGGCGCGCCACGACGCCTACTTCGCCTGCCTGCAGATCCGGCCCGGCTCGCGCGCGGTGTCGACCGACGTCTGCGTGCCGATCTCGCGCCTCGCCGAGTGCGTGCACGAGACGATGGACGACGTGAAGAACTACTTCGCGCCGGTGCCGCTCCTCGGCCATATCGGCGACGGCAACTTCCACCTGATGCTGCTCGTCGACCCGAAGAAGCCGGAAGAGACCGAGATCGCCAAGACCTTCAACAAGCGGCTGGTGGAGCGCGCGCTGCGCCTGGAGGGCACGTGCACCGGCGAGCACGGCGTCGGCATGGGCAAGATGGGCTCGATGCGCATGGAGCTCGGCGAGGACGTGATGGACGTGATGCGTGACATCAAGCACGCCCTGGACCCCGACAACCTGATGAATCCCGGCAAGGTGGTGCCGGCACCGCTATGAACCGCTTTCTCGCTTTCATCCTTACGCTCGCTCTCGCTGGCGGCGCCTTGGCAGAGGACCCGGCGAAGACCGAGGCGAAAAAGCCGGCGCTCAACCTGCGCCTCGACGACACCTCGAGCGCCGCGCCTCGCATCAACTTCGAGCAGCGGCCCTCGTCGCAGACCAAGGAAGAGCGCGAAAAAGGCCTGCCCGAGCTCGGCGGCAAGCCGTCGCAGGCGTACGACCGGCCGACCAGCAATTCCCGCGGCTCCGTGGTCCCCAAGGCGTTCGATTCGAACCTGCCGGCCGACCAGCAGTGAGCGCCGAAAAGCGCTTGAAGGAGCTCGGCATCGACCTCGGCACCGTGTCGGCGCCGGTGGCGAACTATGTCAACGCGGTGCAGACGGGGAATCTGCTGTTCCTCTCCGGTAAGGGCCCGCGGCCCGTCGATGGCCAGCGCGCGAAAGGGAAGCTCGGGCGCGAGTACACCATCGAGCAGGGCTACCAGCACGCGCGCACCGTAGGCCTCGACCTCCTCGCGGTCATGAAGACCGAGCTCGGCAGCCTCGACCGCGTGAAGCGCGTGGTGAAGGTGCTCGGCATGGTGAACTCGGTGCCCGAGTTCGAGGACCCGCCGAAGGTGATCAACGGCTGCTCCGACCTCTTCGTCGAGGTGTTCGGGGAGCGCGGCCGTCACGCGCGCTCCGCGGTCGGCATGGCGGCGCTGCCCGGCTGCATCCCGGTCGAGATCGAATGCATCGTCGAAGTCTCGCCGCGTCCCGCGGCCGCGAAGCGAAAGTCCCCCAAGAAAAGGCGGTAACCATGCGCGTGATCCTGTTGGCATTGCTCGCCGTCTCATCCTTGGCGTTCGGGCAGAGCTGGGGCCCGCGCACGCTGGACGAGCTCAAGCAGGAGACGGTGCGGCGCGCCGAGCGCAACATCGTGCCGCTCACCGGCATCAAGGCCGCCGACGCGCGCGAAGCGATGGCCGAGCTGAAGAGCCTCGACCCCGACGAGTGGGCGGCGGCGTGGAGCCGCATCGGCGAGCGCTACTTCGCAAGCGGCGACTACTTCCATGCGTGGGACATCTTCAACCTCGCGCGTTGGCCGAGCGAGAGGCTGTCGCCCGGCAAGCAGAAGGCCTATGCGCGCGCGCTGGAGGCGTTCCAGCTCTATGGCAAGACACTCAACCCGCCGATCGAGACGGTGCGCATCCCCTTCGAGGGCAAGGAGATCGTCGCGTATCTGCGCCTGCCGCCGGCGAGCGGCCCAGTGCCGCTCGTCTTCGGCATGAACGGCCTCGATTCGCGCAAGGAGGAAGTGATCGCCCGCGCCGAGCGCTATCTCAACGCCGGCGTCGGCGTGTTCGCCATCGACATGCCGGGCACCGGCCAGGCGCCGATCCTGATCGACGTCGGCGCGGAACGCATGTTTTCCGCCGCGCTCGACTATCTCGCCACCCGAAAGGACGTGGACGCCAAGCGCATCGTGGTGCAGGGCCGCAGCTGGAGCGGCTATTGGGCGGCCGTGCTTGCCTATACCGAGAAAGACCGCATCCGCGGCGCCGTGGTGCACGGCGTGGGCATCCACGAGCACTACTCGCCGGAGTGGCAGAAGAAGGCGTTCTCGAGCCGCGAGTACCTGTTCGACATGTTCCCGGCGCGCGCGTCGGTGTACGGCACGAAGACGATGGAGGAATTCCTCGCCTACGGACCGCGGCTTTCTCTCGTCGCGCGCAACATGCTGGACAGGCCGTCGGCGCCGATGCTGCTCGTGAACGGCGAGCGCGACACGCAGCAGCCGATCGCCGACCTCTATCTCCTGATGCGCCACGGCGACCCGAAGGACGTGTGGGTCAACCCCGAGGGCGGCCACATGGGCCGCTCCGAGCGCTGGCCGCAGGGCAAGGTGATCGCCGAGGTGGTCGAGCCGTGGATCCTGCGGCAGCTGGGCGTCGACACCGTGCTTCTGGCACAGGCGTCGACCGACAAGCCCGACGCGAAGAAGAAGAGCGACAAGCAGGATGACAAGCCGGGCGAGAAGCCGAAACCGCGTCCGCGGGTGATGTTGAAAAAGGAAGGCAACGTCGGCGACGACGCGGCGGGCGGACGCGGCGGCGGCGCCAGCTCCATCGGCGGCACGCCCGGGACGCCGTCCGGGTCGTTCACGCGATAGTGATACGATGTCCGCCGCGGAGGTAACCAAAAAAGCGGATGAACCGCGCGGAACTGCTGGCCTGCCCCGAATGCGACCTGCTGCAATCCGATTCCGCCGTTCCCCGTCCGCGCAAGGCGCTCTGTGCCCGGTGCGGCGCCACCCTCTACCAGCGACACGATAACGGCCTCGAGCGCACCGCTGCGCTGAGCCTCGCGGCGCTCGTCGTCTTCGCGCTCGGCAACGGCTTTCCGATCTTCTCGCTCGAGCTGCAGGGCGAGCGCACCAGCGCGACGCTGGTCGGCGCGGTGGCCGCGCTCTGGTCGCACGGCATGCCGCTCCTCTCGCTGCTCGTGCTCTTCGCCGGCGCCGCCATGCCGCTCGCGCAGCTCGCCGGGCTGGTCTACCTGGTCGTGCCGCTGCAATTCGGCTACCGCGTGCCGCACTTCGGCCCGGCTTACCACCTGGTGCAGTTCGCCACGCGCTGGGCGATGGTGGAAGTCTTCTTCCTCGCGGTGCTGGTGGCCATCGTAAGGCTCGACTCGATCGCCAGGGTCGAGGCCGGAGCCGGCCTCGGGTGCTTCGCGGCGCTGATGCTGCTGATGGCCGCGATCGCCGCCAACTTCGATCCACGCGAGCTGTGGGCTCGCGCTACCCACCGATGAGACTGCTCAACTGCCCGACTTGCGCGCTCGTCTCGCGCGCAGCCGGCGCCGATCCGCACTGTCCGCGGTGCGGCACCCGGCTGCACTTCAGGCTGCCGGGCGCCATCGGACGCACCTGGGCGCTGCTCATCGCGGCGATGGCGCTCTACGTGCCGGCGAACACGCTGCCCATCATGTCGACGAGCTCGCTCTTCGGTTCGCAGACCGACACCATTATGAGCGGCGTGATCTTCCTGTGGCGCGACGGCGCGTGGTACCTGGCGGCGATCGTCTTCGTGGCGAGCATCGCCGTGCCGCTCGCCAAGATGCTCGGCCTCGTGCTGCTGCTCGTCTCGGTGCAGCTCGGCTGGCAAGGACGCCTCCTCGAGCGGGCGCGCCTGTACCGCGCGCTCGAGGCGATCGGCCGCTGGTCGATGCTCGACATCTTCGTCATCGCGCTGCTCACCACGGTGGTCCAGCTGAGCGCGCTCGGCGGGGTGAAGCCCGGGCCGGGCGCGCTCGCCTTCGGGGCGGTGGTGGTGCTGACGATGGCGGCGACGCGCAGCTTCGATCCGCGCCTGCTGTGGGACCCCGTGAAAGGCCAGCGTGAGCAGTACGCCGCCGCCTGATTCGGTCCCGCGGGCGGTGTCCGCGCGCGGCTCGCGCCGCTCGCTGCCGCTCATCTGGGTGGTTCCCGCCATCGCCATCGCCGTCGGCGCCTGGCTCGCGTTCTCCGACTGGCTCGATCGCGGCACCACGATCATCATCAGCTTCCGCACGGCCGAAGGCCTGCAGGCCGGCAAGACCAAGATCAAGTACAAGGACATCGAGATCGGCACAATCAAAAAGATCACGCTCGCGCCGGATGTCTCCGGCGTGATCGCCACCGCGGAGCTCGCGAAGGGCACCGAGAGCCGCGTGGTCGAGGACACGCGCTTCTGGGTGGTGCGGCCGCGCATCTCCGGCAGCACGGTGTCCGGCCTGCAGACGCTGCTCTCCGGCTCGTACGTCGCGATGGATGCCGGCAAGTCGAC
>DATMIG010000315.1:0-7489 GCA_035554335.1 Burkholderiales bacterium | reverse complement strand
GCGATGGCGAGGATCATTCCGAACGAGGCGACGCGCGTGCGGATGAGAGTCCACCAGCCCTTCGCCTGGGCCCGCTGCGGCGCACGCCAGATGCGGTCGAGCGCGTTCTGCAGCTCGCCGAACACCGTGGAAGCCCCCATGATCAGAAGCGCGGTACCGGTGATCATCGCCAGCACGCCGCTCTCGGGCTTGCGCGCATTGGCGACGAGGCCCTCGACCGCCCGCGCCGCGTCGGGGCCGATTAGGCCGGCGATCTGGCCGAAGAGCTCACCGCGCGCCGCTTCCGGACCGAAGAAGAACCCGGCGACGCCGATCACGATGAGCAGCAGCGGCGCGATCGAGAACAGCGCGTAGTACGCGAGCGCCGCCCCCATGCTCGACGCATAGTCGGCGCTCCAGGCGCTCGCGGCACGCATCGCCAGCCGCGACAACTGGCGCAGGTCCATAGCCTGCGATCGTGCGGGTTTCTAGGCGCCGCGGCGATGCGCCGCCTGGAGGGCCTCCCATAGGCGCCGCGGCGTGGCGGGCATCTCGAAATTCCTGACGCCCGCCGGACGTAGCGCGTCGACGACGGCGTTCATCAGCGCCGGCATCGAGCCGGTGACGCCGGCCTCGCCCACGCCTTTGGCGCCGAGCGGATTGAGCTTCGTCGGCACCGGGTGCTCGACGAGCTTCAGGCCGCGCACGTCGCCCGGACGGGGCATGGCGTAGTCCATGAAGCTGCCGGTGAGCAGCTGTCCCGACTCGTCGTACACCACGTACTCGGTGAACACTTGGCCGGCCCCCTGCGCGACGCCGCCGTGCACCTGGCCCTCGACGATCTGGTGGTTGATGATGTTGCCGGCGTCGTCGCAGGCGACAAACGACACCACCTGCACCTCGCCGGTCTCCGGCGTGATCTCCACCTCGGCGATGTGGCAGCCGTTCGGGAAGCAGGCGCCGAACTTGTTCTGGTACGCGAGATCCAGCGCACCCGGGTTGTTCTTCGCCAGATCGACGATCGAGATGCGCCGGTCCGTGCCCTTGATGCGGTACTCGCCCTTGTCGAACTCGATATCCGCCTGCGCGGCTTCCAGCCGCTCGGCCGCGACCGCGAGCCCCTTCTTCACCAGCTCCTGCGCGCCGAGCACGATCACGCTGCCCACCGCGGCGCCCGAGCGCGAGCCGCCGGTGGCGTTGCCGCTGATGTAGAAGTCCGGCCCCGCGGTGCGCAGCCGGATCTTCTCCATCGGAATGCCGAGCACGCCGCACATGAGCTGCGCGAACGCCGTCTCGTGTCCCTGTCCGTGGTTGTGCGTCGGCGCAAACAGGGTGAGGAACCCGTCGTCGCTCCAGCGCATCTCGATCTGGTCCTGCGGCGCAAAGCCGGCGCCCGTGGCCTCGATGTACGTGGACATGCCGCGGCCGCGCAGCTTGCCGCGCTTCTGGCTCTCCGCCTTGCGCGCGGCATAGCCGGCCCAGTCGTTCGCTGTGAGCGCCTTGTCGAGCACGCCGGCGAAGTCGCCCGAGTCGTACTCGAAACCCGCGGCGATCTTGTACGGGAATTGGCGGATGAAATTGCGCCGCCGCAGCTCCGCCGGGTCGAGGCCGAGCTCGTGCGCGGCCTTCTCCACCAGGCGCTCGAGCGCATAGGACATGATCGGCCGCCCCGCGCCGCGATAGGCCGCCATCGGCGCGGTGTTCGTCATCGCCAACCGGATGCACGCGTAGGCCGCCGGCACGTCGTAGACGCCGGAGAGGCAGTTCACGATGCCGACGGTATTGATGAAGGGGCCGGTGGGCGCGAGATAGGCGCCGAGGTTCGCCAGCATGTCGAACCGCATCGCCAGGATCTTGCCCTGGCTGTCCAACGCGAGGGCGCCTTTGGCGCGCACATCGCGCGCCTGCTCGTCGGCGAGGAAAACCTCGCTGCGCGTCCCGGTCCATTTCACCGGCCGGCCGAGCTTCTTCGCCGCGAAGAGCACGGCGCAGTACTCGGGATAGATATTGAAGCGCACGCCGAACCCGCCACCGACTTCCTCCGCGATGACGCGGATCTGCTCCGGCGGCACGCCGAGCACCGCGGAGAGCTGGTTGCGCATGATCGTCGCACCCTGCGTGCAGGCGTAGAGGTGGTACTGGTCGTTGACGAATGCGGCGAGGCAGGCGCGCGGCTCCATGGGGTTGCCGACCACGCGCGAGATGTCGACCTCGAGCTCCACCGTGCGGGCCGCCTTCGCAAACGCTGCCTTCGAGCCGGCGTCGTCGCCCGACTCGTAGTCCATGACCAGATTGCCCGGCACCGTGTCGTGCACGCGCTGGGCGTCAGCCTTGACGGCGTCCGCGGCGCTCACGACCGCCGGCAGGTCGCGGTAGTCGACGGTGATGAGCTCGGCGGCATCTGCGGCGGCGGCGGCGCTTTCGGCGACGATGAGCGCGACCGGCTCGCCCGTGAAGCGCACGCGGCCTTGCGCGAGCGCCGGGCGGCCGGGATTGATGAGCTCCATGCCGCCGCGGCCCTTCACCGGCAGCGCGCACGGCAGCGACTTCAGCGCCGCCTTGGTGTCTTCGCCGGTGATCACGGCGACGACGCCCGGATGGGCCAGCGCAGCGGCCGCGTCGAGCGCAACGATCTCGGCGTGCGCCCGGTCGGAGCGCAGGAAGTGGCCATACGCCTGCCCCGGCAGATTCCAATCGGAAACGTACTTCCCCCGACCGGTGAGCATCCGGTCGTCTTCCAGCCTGCCTTTGAGCATTTAACCCTTCGAGAGTGCGATCAGGATGCTGCAGGGCGCGTAATCGAGGAGCGAGGCGCCGACCGAGCCCTTCCACCAGCGCGCCGCAAAGGAAGTGTTCTGGTTATGACCCACCACGATGAGGTCGACGCCCAGCGCCTTCGCGCAGCGGCAGATTTCCTCCACCGGCTCGCCGACGGCGAGCTGGCCGACGGCGTTGAAGCCGCGCTCGCGCAGCGTGCGGATGCCCTCGTCGAGGACGGACTGCGTACGCTTCTTCTCCTCCTCCAGCAGCTCCTCGGGGACGAAGCCTTCGGTGAGGAAGAGGCTCGGCGGCATGCTCGCCACCGCGAGCAGATGCGTCTCGGCGCCGAGGAAGCTGGCGAGGTCCGCGCACTCGAGCAGCGCGCGCTTGCCCTCCGAAGAGCCGTTGTAAGCGAGAAGAATCTTGCGATACTTCATGTGCCCCCTCCTATTTCAGCAGCAGGCCAACCCGTTCAATGGTCGCACGTTCGGCCGTATACGTTTGCGCGGCCCAGCGGGCATAGTCGGCGCTCGACTGGTACCAGTACAGCTGGTCGAGCTGCGCGAGCATCTTCATGTGCTCCGGATCTTCCATCGCCGACTTCACCGCGTCGTGCAGCGCCTTCACCACCTCGGGCGCCATGCCCTTCGGGCCGACCAGGCCATACGGCGAATTCGAGACCGTATCGACGCCGAGCTCCTTCACCGTCGGCGCGTTCCAGCGCGTGCGCCGGTCGCCGAGCGTGGCGAGCAGGCGCAGCTGCCCCGCGTCCACCATGCGGCCCCAGCCGGTCGAATCGACCTGCGCCATGACGTGGCCGCCGAGCAGCGCCTGCGCGCCTTCGGCCTGGCCCTTGAACGGCACATGGAGGAACTTCACGCCCGCCCGGGCGCCGATTTCCTCCATGGCGAGGTGGAGCGAGGTGCCGCTGCCGGGGGTGGCGTAGGAGAGCTGGCCCGGATTCGCCTTGGCGTAGGCGAGAAGATCGTCGAACGTCCTGAACGGCGAGTCGGCCTTCACCACGATGCCGAAGGTGTAGCCGGACACGCCGATGATGTAGGTGAAGTCGGCGAGCGGATCCCAGTCCACCTTCTGCATGTGCGGCATGCGGAACGCCGTGATGGCGAGCTGCGAGATCGTGTAGCCGTCCGGCCGCGCCGTCTTCGCCATCTGCACCGGACCGTTCATGCCGCTGCCGCCCGGGCGGTTCTCCACCACCACGTTCTGGCCGAGGCGCCTGGAGGTCAGCTCGGCGAGCTTGCGCAGGTGCAGGTCCGTGCCGCCACCGGCGGGCCACGGGCAGATGAGCGTGATCGGCTTGCTCGGGAACGACTGCGCAAGCACGGGCGTGCCGAACAGCGCCGCGAGCGCAATCAGGGCGATTCTGACCATCGTCCTCCTCCTCGCGGGCGATTATAGCCAGCGGTCCGCCGTAAAATACCCGCCCTTCCCGCCATGCTTGATGTCTCCCGGACTGATCTCGTAGCCGCCGTCGCCGGCGCCGGCACCATGGGCCGCGGCATCGCCCAGGTGCTCGCGCAGTGCGGCGTGCGCACGTTGCTTTACGACGCCCAGCCCGGCGCCGCCGCGCGCGGGCGCGAATCGATCTCGCAGGCGCTCGGCAAGCTGGCCGAAAAGGGCCGGCTTAAGAATCCGCAAGAAACCCTGGCGCGCATCGAGGTGGTGCCGGGCCCGCAGGCCTTCTCCTCGTGCCACGTGGTGATCGAGGCGATCATCGAGGAGCTGGCCGCGAAGCGCATCCTCTTCTCCGAGCTCGAGGACATCGTCGGCGAGAACTGCATCCTCGCCAGCAACACTTCGTCGCTTTCCGTGACCGCGATGGCGGCGGCGTGCAAGCGCCCGGGACGCATCGCGGGCTATCACTTCTTCAACCCGGTGCCGGTGATGAAGATCGTCGAGGTGGTCGACGGCGTGCTCACCGAGCCGTGGGTCACCGAGGCGCTCACCGCGCTCGCGCAACGCTTCGGCCACACGCCGGTGCGCTGCAAGGACACGCCCGGCTTCGTCGTCAACCACGCGGGCCGCGCGTTCGTGCCCGAGTCGCTGCGCATCCTGTCGGAGGGCATCGCCGATCCGGCCACCATCGACCGCATCCTCGTCGATGCGGCGGGCTTCCGCCTCGGGCCCTTCGGCCTGATGGACCTCGTCGGCCTGGACGTCTCGCACGCCGTGATGAAGTCGATGTACCAGCAATACTTCGAGGAGCCGAAGTACCGCCCTGCCTTCCTCGCCGAGCCTCGCGTCGCCGCCGGGCTGCTCGGCCGCAAGACGAAGCGCGGCTGGTACGAGTACGCGCCCGACATGGTGATGCCACCGGAGCCGCCTGCCCCGTCGAAAAAGCCGGCCACCGCCTGGGCCGTGCCGGAGCTCAGGGAGCTCATCAACATTCCCCCGGCGGAAAAATCGCGGGCAGACGTTTGCTTCGTGGCGCCGCTCGGCAAGGACTGCACCGCCGCCGCGCTCGAGCAGGGCCTCGATCCGGCGCGCACCGTGGCGGTCGATCCGCTGTTCGGCTTCACTAAGCGGCGCACGCTGATGGTGAATCCACTCACGAAAAAAGACGTGCGTGACGCGGCGCATGCCGCCCTGGCCGCGGACGGCGTGCCGGTCTCGGTCATCAACGATTCGGCGGGCTTCGTCGCGCAGCGCGTCGTCGCGCACATCGTCAACGTCGGCTGCGACATCGTGCAGATGCGCATCGCCTCGCCGGAAGACCTCGATCGCGCGGTGATGCTCGGCCTCGGCTATCCCAAAGGCCCGCTCGCCATGGGCGATGCGATCGGCCCGAAGAAAATTCTTGCCGTGCTGAACGCCATGCACGAGCTGTATCAGGAACCGCGCTACCGGCCGAGTCCCTGGCTGCGGCGCCGCGCGCAGCTCGGCGCGTCCCTCTTAACACCGGAGAACTAAGCAATGCTCGACGCCTACATCTACGACGGACTTCGCAGCCCCATCGGCCGCCACGCGGGCAAGCTCGCGCCGCTGCGCCCCGACGACCTCGCCGGCGAGGTGATCAAGGAGGTGGTGAAGCGGAACAACGTCGATCCGGCCGAGATCAGCGACGTCGTGCTCGGCTGCGTGAACCAGGCGGGCGAGGACAACCGCAACGTGGCGCGCTTCGCCGCCCTGCTCGGCGGCCTGCCGCCGACCACGCCCGGCTGCACGGTGAACCGCCTGTGCGCGAGCGGCCTGCAGGCGGTGGTCGACGCCTCGCGCGCCATCACCTGCGGCGAGGGCGACCTTTACGTCGCCGGCGGCGTCGAGAGCATGAGCCGCGCGCCTTACGTCATCAGCAAGCCCGACGCGCCCTACAGCCGCGACTCGAAGATGTACGACACCACGATCGGCACGCGCTTCCCGAACTCGAAGTTCATCAAGCAGTACGGCAACCACTCGATGCCCGAGACGGGCGACAACGTCGCCAAGGATTTCGGCATCACGCGCGAGCAGGCGGACGAATTCGCGCTCGCCTCGCAGCAGAAGTACGCCACCGCGGAGAAGGAAGGCTTCTACAAGGGCGAGATCATGGCGGTCACCATCCCGGCCAGGAAGGAAGCCATCACGGTGAGCGCCGACGAGCATCCGCGCCGCGACAGCACGATGGAAGCGCTCGCCAAGCTCAAGCCACTGTTCGAGGGCGGCGTCGTTACCGCCGGAAACGCCTCCGGCGTCAATGACGGGGCGGCCGCCCTGCTCATCGGCTCGAAGAACTGGGGCGAGAAGCATGGCAAGAAACCCCTCGCGCGCATCCGCGCCGCGGCAAGCGCCGGCGTCGAGCCGCGCATCATGGGCGTCGGACCGGCCTATGCGATTCCGCGAGCCCTCGAGCGCGCCGGCCTCAAGCTGAGCGAGATGGACATCATCGAGATCAACGAGGCGTTCGCGAGCCAGGTGCTCGGCTGCCTGAAGCTCATGAACGTCGACCTTAAGGACCGGCGCGTGAACCCGAACGGCGGCGCGATCGCCATCGGCCATCCGCTCGGCGCCTCGGGCGCGCGCCTCGCCCTCACCACGGCGCGCGAGATGCAGCAGTCGGGCGCGAAGTACGCGGCGGTGTCGCTCTGCATCGGCGTCGGCCAGGGGCTCGCCGTGGTGCTGGAGAACACCGGATGACCGCGGTCTTCGCCGACCCGGACGAGGCCGTCGCCGACATCCCGGACGGCGCGACCGTGCTCATCGGCGGGTTCGGACCGGCCGGGCAGCCCATCGAGCTCATCGACGCCCTGCGCCGGCACGGCGCCCGCGAGCTGACCGTGGTCAACAACAACGCCGGCAACGGCGACACCGGGCTCGCCGCGCTGCTCGCCACCGGCAACGTGCGGAAGATCATCTGCTCGTTCCCGCGGCAGGCCGACTCATGGGTCTTCGACGACCTCTACCGGTCCGGCAAGATCGAGCTGGAGCTGGTGCCGCAGGGCAATCTGGCCGAGCGGATGCGGGCCGCGGGCGCCGGCATCGGCGCGTTCTTCTGCCCCACCGGCGTCGGCACGCCGCTGGCCGAGGGCAAGGAGCAGCGCACCATCGACGGCCGGGACTACGTGCTGGAGTATCCGATCAAGGGTGACTTCGCCCTGATCAAGGCCCACCTGACCGGCGTTCTGCCCGGCGAGGTAGGCGACGATCTCGGCGGTGGCGAGCAACCCGCAGCGTCGCCGCGGGAGGGCGACGAGGACGCCGCCGCCATCCTCGAGTGGCTCCGATCCGCGGGTTCCAGATCCATCCCGGCGCC
>DATMIG010000314.1:0-6589 GCA_035554335.1 Burkholderiales bacterium | reverse complement strand
CCGAGCTCGGCCGGCGGGATGAGCTTGCGGATCTGGCCCTCGATCTCGTCCGCCATGCGCGCCGTCTCCTCCACGCGCGTGCCGGTCGGCATGCGGAAGTGCAGGCGCAGCTGGCCGGCGTCCACGCCGGGGAAGAAGTCGCGGCCGAGGAACGGATAGAGCCCGCAGGACAGCACGCAGAAGAGCAGGAACACCGTCGCGAACCCGGCGCGCTTCTCCAGCAAGGCGCCCAGCAGGTCCTTGTATCCCGCGCGCATGCGCTCGAAGCCGGCATTGAAGCGGCGATAGAGCGGGAACTCGCGCGCCGGATGCCTGAGCATCAGCATGACGAGCGTCGGTACCAGCGTCCGGGACAGGATGTAGGCCGCGATCATCGCGAAGCACACCGCCTCCGCCATGGGCACGAAGAGGAAGCGCGCCACGCCGGTAAGGAAGAACATCGGCACGAACACGATGCAGATGCAGAGCGTCGAGACGAACGCCGGCACGCCGATCTCGCCCGCGCCGACCAGGATCGAGCGGTTCAGCTCCTCGCCGTTGTGCAGGTGGCGCTCGATGTTCTCGATGGTGACGATGGCCAGGTCGACGAGGATGCCGACCGAGAGCGCGAGGCCGCCGAGCGTCATGATGTTCAGCGTCTCGCCGAGCGCAAACAGCGCCAAAATGGACGCCAGGATGGAGAGCGGGATGGTGATCGCGATGATCAGCGTCGACTTCCAGTTGCCCAGGAACAGCAGCACCATCGCCGCGGTGAGCAGCGCCGCGATCAGCGCCTCCACCGCCACGCCCTGGATCGCCGCCTCGACGAAGAGCGACTGGTCGAAGAGCGCCTCGACCTTCACCTCCGGCGGGATGAGCTGCGTCGCCTTGGGCAGCATCGTGCGCAGGTTGCCGACGATGTCGAGGGTCGAGGCGCCGCTGTTCTTCAGGATCGAGATGAGCACGCCGCGCTCGCCATCGCGGCGCACGATGTTGGTCTGCGGCTGGTAGCCGTCGCGCACCTGCGCCACGTCCTTGATGTAGGTCGTGACGCCGCCCTGCGTGCGCACCGGCAGGTCGTTCAGGCCGGAGATCGCGTCGGGCGAGGCGTTCATGCGCACCGTGTACTCGGTCGCGCCGATCTTCGTCGTACCCGAGGGCAGGATCAGGTTCTGCGTGTTGACCGCGTTCACCACGTCCGCCGGCGAGAGCCCGCGCGCCTGCAGCTCCTGCATGTCGAGGTCGACGGAAATCACGCGGATCTTGCCGCCGTACGGGAACGGGATCGCCACGCCCGGGATCGTCACGAGCTGCGGCCGCAGCTGGTTCACGCCGGCGTCGAACACCTGCTGCTCCTGCAGCGTCGCGCTCGACAGGCTCAACTGGATGACCGGGATCGACGACGCCGAATATTTGATGATGAGCGGCGGCGTGATGCCCGGCGGCAGCTGCCTGACCTGCGGCTGCATCGCCGCGACGACCTGCGCGATGGCCGTCTGGATGTTGGCGGTCGGCTGGAAGAAGACCTTGATCACCGTGGAGCCGACGAGCGAGGTCGACTCGATGTGCTCGATGTCGCTGACGGTGGTGGTGAGGCCGCGCTCGCTCGAGGCGGCGATGCGCTGCCCCATCTCCTGCGCCGGCAGGCCGTTGTAGTTCCAGATGATAGAGATCACCGGGATGTTGATCTCCGGGAAGATGTCCATCGCCATGCGGGCGAGCACGAACGGCGTCGCGAGCACGATCAGCATCGCCATCACGATGAACGTGTAGGGACGGCGCAGGGCTATGCCGACGACCCCGCCGCCGGTAGCTATGCTCGGCTTGTGCCCGTCCTCCGCGGGCTGTGCTTCCATGGCGCCGCTATTGTAGGGGCGGACGCAGGGACAATTTCACAGGGAATGTGAAGGGAATGTGAAGCCCATTTAGAGTAAGGACTCGACCGGGCGGCGCGACCAACCGGTCAACAGAGGAGAAACACCCATGCGTAGCCTGATCAGTGTGCTAACCCTCGCCGCCTGCACCACGAGCCTGGCGGCGCCGCTGCCCGATCCCGCCGACGACACGCCGCTCGCGAAGACGAGCACCACCGCCACGGCGACCTTCGCCGGCGGCTGCTTCTGGGGCGTCGAAGCCGTCTTCGAAAGCGTCAGGGGCGTGACGGGCGCCGTCTCGGGCTACGCGGGCGGCACGACGCCCTCGCCGACCTACGAGCAGGTGTCGAGCGGCCTCACGGGCCACGCCGAATCGGTGAGCGTGACCTACGATCCGTCGAAGGTCAGCTATGGGCAGCTCCTCAAGGTGTTCTTCGCCGTCGCGCACGACCCGACGCAGCTCAACCGCCAGGGACCGGACACGGGCACGCAGTACCGCTCGGCGATCTTCTACTCGAACGCGGACCAGCAGCGCGTGGCGCAGGCCTACATCGCGCAGCTGCGCGCCGCCAAGGCGTTCCGCCGGCCGATCGTCACCGAGGTCACGCCGCTGAAGGCGTTCTACCCGGCCGAGGCGTACCACCAGGATTACCTCGCGAGCCACACGACGCAGCCCTACATCGTCATCAACGACCTGCCGAAGCTCGACGCCCTGAAGCACGAGCTGCCGGCGCTCTACGCGGGCAAATAAGCCCGGGCGGCTACAGGACCGCGATCGCCTGTATCTCGATCAGCATCCCCGGCCGCGCGAATCCCGAAATCGTAAGCAGGGCGCTGGCCGGGAACCGGCCGTCGGGAAAGATCTCTTTGCGGATCTGCACGAAGCGGTCGCCATGGCGCACGTCGTTGATGAACACGGTCATGGTCACGAGGTTGGCGAGCGATCCCCCGGCGCGCTCGAGCGTGCGGTTCATCAGCGCGAAGATGGTGCGCGCCTGCTCGTCGAACCTGCCGCTGATGTCCTTGCCGTCGAGGTCGGTGGTCGCCGTCTGGCCGGCGAGCCAGACGATGCGTCCGCCTTCGGTGACGACCGCCGGCGAGAACGCGCGGCTCTTCTGGAAGTCGGTGCCTTCGAGGTGCTGGATCTTCACTGGGATTGGATGCCTTTCTCGCGGATGATTTTGCTCCAGCGCGCGTGCTCCTCGCGCACGAACGCGGCGAAGTCCGCCGGCGCGCTGCCGACGGCGTCGGCGCCGAGCGCGGCGAGGCGATCGCGCACCTCGGGGAAGCGCAGCAGCTTGCCGACTTCGAGCTGCAGCCGCGCCACGATCTCGGGCGGCGTGCCGGCGGGCGCGAAGAGTCCCTGCCAGCCGACCACCTCGTAGCCCGGCACCCCGGATTCGGCCATCGTCGGCAGCGACGGCTCGGCCGGCGAGCGTTGCGCGCTCGTGATGGCGAGGGCGCGGAGCTTGCCCTGCTTAACGAACGGCATCGTGCCGGGGACGTTCTCGATCATGAACGAGAGCTGCCCGCCGATGAGATCGTTGAGCGCCGGCGCACCGCCCTTGTACGGCACGTGCACCGCCTGGAACCCGGCGGCCGACTCGAACAGCTCCACCGAGAGATGCGGCGTGCTGCCGATGCCGCCGGAGCCGAAGGTCAGCTTGCCGGGATTCGCCTTCGCCAGCGCGATGAGCTCCTGCACCGACTTCGCCGCCACCGACGGATGCACCACCAGCACGAGCGGCGACGTGGCGACCAGCGTCACCGGCACGAAGTCCTTCTGCGGCTCGTAGGCGAGCTTCGGATAGAGATAGGCGCTCGTCACCAGCGACACGTTGGTCACCAGGAAGGTGTAGCCGTCGGGCGCCGCCTTCGCCGCCGCATCCGTGCCCGCGATGCCGCCCGAGCCCGGCCGGTTCTCGATCACCACCGGCTGGCCGAGCAGCGTGCCGAGATGCTGGCCGACGAGCCGCGCCATGATGTCGTTGATCCCCGCGCCCGCCGCGAACGGCACGAGGAAGCGCACCGGGCGGCTCGGCCAGGACTGCGCGAAAGCCGCCTGCGAAATGGCGAGCGCCAGCACCACAAACAAGATCCGCATGACGCGGAGTCTACGCCGCGTCGTGGAAGATGATGCCGGCCGTGAAGCGCCGCCCCGATCGGACGCGGCTCACACCGTGCCGCAGCCTCACGCGATAGGTGCCCCGCGTCCCGCGCACCGGACGCTCGTTGACCGCGAAGATCACCGCATCGCCCTGGCCGAGCGGCACCACCTCGGCGCGCGACTGCATGCGCGGGCGCTGCTCGGTCATGACGAACTCGCCGCCGGTGAAGTCGCGCTCCGGCGCCGACAGCAGGATGGTGAGCTGCAGCGGGAAGACGTGCTCGCCGTACAGGTCCTGGTGCAGGCAGTTGTAGTCGCCCGCTTCGTAGCGCAGGAGGAGCGGCGTCGGCCGGCGCTGGCCGGCGGCGTGGCAGCGCCGGAGAAACGATTTGTGCTCCGCCGGAAACCGCGCGCTCGGATTCCAGCGGTTGGCGATTTCGGCGAGCGGGCCATAGAGCGCCGTGCGCAGCTCGCCGATCACGTCGGGCAGCGGATAGCCGAAGTACTTGTATTCGCCGCGGCCGAAGCCGTGGCGCGCCATGACCACGCGGCTGCGAAAGATGCCGTCCTGCTCGTAGAGCCCGGCGAGCGCGGCGCATTGCGCAGGCGACAGCAGGCGCTCGACCACCGCGCTGCCGCGCTCATCGAGCGCGGCGCCTATCTTTTCCCAGTCGATTTCCACGCTTTGTACTCGGCTGGCAGGCAGACAGCGCAGGGACGGTAGCCCGCCGCGCGCGCATGGGCCCGATCGAGAAAGAACACCCGGTAGCGCACATAGCCGCCGCGCGCGATCGCACGCAAAGCGCTCGGACAGTCGAGGCGCCCGAAGATGCGCGTGCCGCGATGCCCACCCAGCGTCCCGCGCCGCCCCTTTGATAAAGGCTTCCGCATCCGCCCGAGTGTAGGCGGCGCGCCCGCAGACGGCGCTCCGCTTCTTGCTTTAGTGCGCGTGGCCTTCCGGCCCGTGCACGTGGCCGTGGGCGATCTCTTCGTCGGTCGCGGCGCGCACGTCGAGCACCGCCAGGCGCAGCTCCACCGTGTGGCCGGCGAGCGGGTGGTTGCCGTCGAGCGTTGCCTGCTCGTCGGTGAGCGCGGTGACGCGAAACACCAGGCCGGGTCTGCCGCTCTCCGCCGCTGGGCCCTGCAGCACGCTGCCGACCACGGCGCCTTCCGGCAGCCGCGAGCGCGGCTCGACCTTCACCAGCAATGGATCGCGCTCGCCGAAGCCGTCGGCCGGCGCGACCGTTACGCTCGTCGTCGCGCCCGGCTCCAGGCCGTCGAGCGCGGCCTCGATCTTGGGGAAGAGATGGCCGTAGCCGCCGTGCAGATAGGTCATCTCCTGCTTGGGCGACACCTTGCCGCCTTCGACGATCTCGATCTGCACCGATACCGCGCGGTCTTTTTCGACTTTCAGGCTCATGCGGCCAACCGCTCGCTCTCTTGACTGGCGAGGTAATCCTCGTAGCTGCCGCGATAGTCGACCACCGTCGCCCCCCGATTGTCACCCTCGGCGCCCGGCTTGAGCTCGATGATGCGGTTGGCGAGCGACGAGACGAACTCGCGGTCGTGCGAGACGAAGACGAGCGTGCCCGTGTACTTGTCGAGCGCGCCGTTCAGCGACTCGATTGATTCCATGTCGAGGTGGTTGGTCGGCTCGTCGAGCAGCATCACGTTCGGCATGTCGAGCACCAGCTTGCCGATCATCATGCGCTGGCCCTCGCCGCCCGAGATTACCTTGACGGATTTCTTCGCGTCGTCGCCGGAGAAGAGGAGCTGGCCGAGCGTCGCGCGCACGATCTGGTCGTCGTCGCCGCGGTCTTTCCGCCGCCAGCGGCTCATCCACTCGGTGAGCGGCTCGTCGGCGGCGAAGTCCTCGGCAGTGTCCTGCGGCCAGTAGCCGACGCGCGCCTTCTCCGCCCACTTGCCTTTTTCGAGCAGCGCGCGCAGGAGCGTCGTCTTGCCCACGCCGTTCGGCCCGATGATCGCCACGCGCTCGCCCGCCTCGATGGTCAGGTCGACGTTGCTGAAAATTTTCCGGTCATAGGCCTGGCTCAGCCCTTTCGCCTCCACCGCGAAGCGGTGCAGCTTCTCCTTCTCGTCGACGAGGAAGCGGATGAACGGGTACTGCCGGCTCGAGGGCTTCACCTCCTCGGGCTTGAGCTTCTCGATCATCTTCATGCGCGAGGTGGCCTGGCGCGCCTTCGCCTTGTGCGCGCGGAAGCGGCGCACGAAATCCTCGAGGTCGGCGATGCGTTCCTTGGCGCGGGCGTTGGCGTTCTGCTGCTGCGATTTCGCCAGCGTCACCGCCTCCATGTAGTCGTCGTAGCTCCCCGGGTAGACGCGGATGTTCCCGTAGTCGACGTCCGCCATGTGCGTGCAGACGCTCGAGAGGAAGTGCCGGTCGTGGGAGATGATCACCATCGTGCTCGAGCGCGCGTTGAGCACGTCCTCGAGCCAGCGGATGCTGTGGATGTCGAGGTTGTTGGTCGGCTCATCCAGCAGCAGGATGTCCGGGTCGCCGAAGAGCGCCTGCGCGAGCAGCACCCGCAGCTTCCAGCCCGGCGCCACCGCGCTCATCGGCCCGTCGTGCTGCGCCGCCGGCACCCCGAGGCCCAGCAGCAGCGCCGCG
>DATMIG010000313.1:0-4790 GCA_035554335.1 Burkholderiales bacterium | reverse complement strand
GCGGCCGGCAATGCGGCCTCTTACTCGCGCACGTACAACGCCGCGCGCTGATGAAGATCGCCTATCTCGCCTGGGACCTGTGCGACGCGGCGACCATCCGCCGGGTCGAGATGCTGCAAGCCGGCGGCGCCGAGCTCGCCGTCGCCGGCTTTCGCCGGCGCGAGCGCGCACCGGCGCACCTGGCCGCGGTCGATCTCGGCCGCACGTTCGACGGCCGCCTCGCCCATCGCGCGGCGCTCGTCGCCTTGCGCTGCCTGCACCCAGGCGCGGTGCGCAAGGTGGTGCAAGGCGCGGACGTCATCCTGGCCCGCAATCTCGAGATGCTGGCCATCGCCGCCGTCGCGCGTCGCGCTTATGCCCGCGACGCGAGGCTCGTCTACGAGTGCCTCGATATTCATCGGCTGATGTGCACCTCGGCCGCGCTGCGCGCCGTCGAGGCGGCGCTGCTGCGACAGTGCTCGGCGCTCATGGTGAGCGCGCCGGCTTTCATCACCGAATACTTCGAGCAGCGCCAGCGGAATCTTCCACCGACGCTGCTCGTCGAGAACAAGGTGCTCACCGCCTCGCCACGCCCCGACGCGCCGCATCGGCAACCGGGCCCGCCGTGGCGCATCGGCTGGTTCGGCAACGTGCGCTGCCGGAAGAGCGTCGCGCTCCTGAAGGAGATCGTGCGGCGCGCGAACGGCGCGGTGGAGGTAGTGATCCGCGGGCGGCCGTCGGCGCACACGCTCGCCGACCTTGATGCGCTCATCGCGGACACACCGGGCATCCGCTACGCCGGCCCTTATACGCAGGCCGATCTCGCCGCGATCTACGGCGAGGTGCATTTCGCCTGGAGCCTCGACTTCACCGACGAGGGAATGAATTCCGACTGGCTGCTGCCGAACCGCATCTACGAGGGCAGCTTCTACCACACGCCGAGCATCGCCGAGCGGCGCACCGCCATCGGCGCCTGGCTCGCGGACAAGGGCGCCGGCCTTCTCGTCGACGATCCGGTCGACGACATCGTTCGCGCGTTGACCGGC
Organism: Burkholderiales bacterium; assembly: GCA_035554335.1. Lineage (GTDB taxonomy): Bacteria > Pseudomonadota > Gammaproteobacteria > Burkholderiales > SG8-39 > SCGC-AG-212-J23. The sequence goes on along the minus strand of DATMIG010000313.1, from coordinate 3,765 downwards.
CTCACGGCGGACGACTACCGCTTCCTCCAGGGCCGCACGTGCGCCATCGACACCCGCGCGCTCGCCTTCGACCCCCAGGGCTGCCGCGATCTCGTCGCGCTGCTGTCTAGGCTGCCTTCGCCTCGGCCAGCCCCGATTGCCAGCGCCACGCATCCCGGCACGCCTCGTCGAGGCTGAGGCGCGCGCGCCAGCCGAGCGCCCGCTCTGCCAGCGAGGAATCGGCGTAGAACTCGGCGATGTCGCCCGGCCGCCGCGGATGGAACTCGAGCTCGATGCGTTTCCCGCTCGCGCGCTCGAACGCCTTCACTACCTCGAGCACGGAATGACCGCGGCCGGTGCCGAGGTTCAATGCGAGCGAAGGCGCCGCCGTACCCAGGTAGCGCAGCGCCGCCACGTGTCCTTCGGCGAGATCCATGACGTGGATGTAGTCGCGCACGCCGGTGCCGTCGCGGGTCGGATAGTCGTTGCCCCACACGCGCAGGCTCGGCCGGCGGCCGACGGCGACCTGCGCAACGTACGGCAGCAGGTTGTTCGGCACGCCGTTCGGATCCTCGCCCATCTCGCCGCCCGGATGAGCGCCGATCGGATTGAAGTAGCGCAGCGCCGCATAGCGGAAGTCCGCATTGGCGGCGGCATAGTCGGCAAGCAGGCGCTCGACCATCGACTTCGATACCGCGTACGGATTCACGGGCCGCAGCGGATGATCCTCGGTGAACGGCAGCCGCTCCGGCTCGCCGTACACCGTGGCCGACGAGCTGAACACGATCTTCGCCACGCCGCAGCGCTCCATCGCCGCCAGCAGCGCCACGCTGCCGCCGACGTTGTTGTCGTAGTAGAGGAGCGGCTTCTCCATCGATTCACCCACCGCCTTGAGCCCGGCGAAGTGCAGCACCGCGTGCACGGGCTCGCGCTCGAGGATCGCAGCCATTGCGTCGGCATCGCGCACGTCGGCGCGATGGAACGCAATGTCCGTGCGCTGCGCCACGCGGCGGATGCGATCCAGCACCGAGAGCTTCGCGTTGCAGAGGTTGTCGACGATGACGGGGCGATAGCCGGCGGCGACCAGCGCGACGCAGGTGTGCGAGCCGATGTAGCCCAGTCCGCCGGTGACGAGAACGTTGCGCATGGCGAGCGGCCTTCACGATAGCATCGGCGTCTCGCGACATCACGATGGCCGAGAGGCGCATGCCCTCCTCCCCGCGGCGCAGGTCCAACGCTGACGTCGCCGCCGTCATCTTCGACCTCGACAACTGCCTCGCCGCCGCCGACGAGGCGGGCGAAGCGCTGTTCGCGCCCGCCTTCGATGCGATCCGCGCCGCGAACCGCGGCCATCTGACGGAAGCAAAGCTTTCGGCGGCGTTCGCCGACATGTGGCGCCATGCGCTCGACCACGTGGCCCGCCAGCACCGCTTCACCGATGGCATGCTCCGCGCGGGGTGGGATGCCTTTCGGACGCTCGAGGTGCGGCAACCCCTGCACGGTTACGGGGATCTACCCGAACTAGCCAGACTACCGGCGGCGCGGTTCCTGGTGACCACCGGCTTCCGCCGCCTGCAGGAGAGCAAGGTCGCCGCGCTCGGCATCGCGCCGTTATTCGTGGAAGTGCAGATCGACGCGATCGACGAGGCGCCGCGTCGCGTGAAGCAGGAACGGTTCGCCGACATCGCGTCGCGCCATGGCTGGCAGCCGGCCCAGGTGCTCGTCGTCGGCGACAACGGCGAATCGGAGATCGCGGCCGGCAACGCGCTCGGCATGCCGACCGTGCAGACCCTGCGCCCCGGCGTGCCGCCGGCGGTAAACGCACAATGGCGTATCAGGAATTTAGCCGAGCTTTCTAAGCTCATTCCAAAAATTCATTCCACGCCGAGTCAATAGAGCTACCATCCCCGCCCTACCGAAGGAGACTCGCATGAGCCTGCGCATTGGCGACACCGCACCCAATTTCCAGACCGACACCACCGAAGGTCGCATCGACTTCCACGACTGGATCGGCGACAAGTGGGCGGTCCTCTTCTCGCACCCGAAGGACTTCACGCCCGTCTGCACCACCGAGCTCGGCTATATGGCGCGCATCAAGCCGGAGTTCGACAAGCGCAACGCGAAGATCATCGGCCTGTCCGCCGATCCGGTGGACGACCACAAGAAGTGGTCGAAGGACATCGAGGAGACGCAGGGCGCCAAGGTCAACTATCCGATGATCGGCGACCCGGAGCTGAAGGTGGCGAAGCTCTACGACATGCTTCCCGCCGAGGCGGTACCGGGCAAGCGCACCGCCGCCGACAACGCCACCGTGCGCACCGTGTTCATCATCGGCCCCGACAAGAAGATCAAGCTGATGCTCTTCTACCCGATGACCACCGGCCGCAACTTCGACGAAGTGCTCCGCGTGCTCGACTCCATGCAGCTCACGGCGAAGCACAAGGTGGCGACGCCGGCGAACTGGAAGCAGGGCCAGGACGTGATCATCTCCGGCTCGGTCAACGACGAGGACGCGAAGAAGCTCTTCCCGAACGGCTGGAAGGCGCCGAAGCCCTACCTGCGGATCACCCCGCAGCCGAAATAACCCTGCTGTAACACTCTGTTACCCCTTGGACGGCACCGGGCAGTTACCCTGCTGTCCAAGGTAACGGAGATGAGCATGAAAAAACTGATCATCGGCCTCGCCCTCGCCGCGGCCGGCGCCCTCAGCGCCGCGCCCGCGCTGGCGTGGCACCACCACCATTCGCGCGTGGTCGTGGGCCTGGGCTTCGGCTTCGGCCCGTACTGGGGCTGGCCGGGCCCGTACTACTACCCGCCCGCCTACTATCCGCCGGCCGTCGTCGTAGCATCGCCGCCCGCGCCTACGCAGTACGTCGAGCGCGCCGAGCCCCAAGCCGGCTACTGGTACTACTGCGAGGCCTCGCGCGGCTATTACCCCTACGTGAAGGACTGCCCGGGCGGCTGGAAAGCCGTGCCGCCGGCGCCGCCCGCGCAATGAAGAAGCTTCTCCTGATCGGCGCCGGCGCGCTCATCGCCGGCTGCGCCACGCCGCCCCCTTCGGGCCCGAGCGTGATGGTCCTCCCCGGCTCGTCGAAGACCTTCGACCAGTTCCGCTTCGACGACAACGAGTGCCGCACGTATGCGAGCAACCAGGTCGGCGGGCAGAGCGCCGCCGATGCGCAGACCAACAGTGCCGTGAAAAGCGCGGCCATCGGCACTGCGGTCGGCGCGGCCGCCGGCGGCCTGATCGGCGGCAACTCCGGCGCCGGCGTCGGCGCGGGCGTGGGCCTCCTCGGCGGCAGCCTCGCCGGCGTGAGCGCCGCGGATTCGTCCGGCTACTCGCTGCAGCGGCGCTATGACTTCGCCTACCAGCAGTGCATGTACGCCAAGGGCCACCAGATCCCGATGGCCGGACGCTACGCGCCGTACCAGCAGGCGAACAAGCAAGCGGCCCCGCCACCGCCGCCTCCGCCGGCCGGACCTCCGCCACCGCCTCCGCCGGGGGTGGCGCCTACGCCGCCGCCACCGCCGCCGGCGAAATCGGGCTGATTCTCATACGCGCCCCATCACGCGGGCGGCGATCAGTTCCAGTGTCCTGAACGCTTCGGCATCGCTCGAGCCGCCGAAGTTGATCTGCATCGACGGCTCGATGTCGCCGCCGAACTGATCGCGGCATTTGCGCACCTGCTCGACGACGTCGTCGGGCGTGCCGACGAATGCGCCGCCCTGCTCGATGATCTTTTCCGGTGTCGTGGCGAGGATGCTCGCCACCATCTTGTCGTAGCC
>DATMIG010000312.1:0-2990 GCA_035554335.1 Burkholderiales bacterium | reverse complement strand
GAGCTCGGCTGCGGAGTCGTAGGCCTGCGCACCGACCACTTCAACTTCGCGTCGCAGCGCGCGATCGAGGCGCTCGGCGCGAAAAAGGACGGCGTCATCCGCCAGCACGCGCCTCGGCGCGACGGCACGATCCGCGACACGGTGATGTACAGCATCCTCGCTGCCGAGTGGCCGGACGTGCGCCGGCATCTCGAATCACGCCTTAAGAAACACGCCGCGAAACACGCGCGCTGACACTGCAAGGCCCATTCCCGTAAGCCCGCCTTAAGGGAGGAACGCGAGGCGCGTTGCGCGTGTCCCATTTGCTCACAGGAGGCGAAGCAAATGGCGCAGACGGTCGGCGATTTCCTTCTCAAGCGGCTCAACCAGTGGGGCGTAAAGCGCGTCTACGGTTATCCCGGCGACGGCATCAACGGCATCATGGGCGCCTTCGGCCGCACCAAGGACGTCGAATTCATCCAGGCGCGGCACGAGGAGCTCGCTGCGTTCATGGCCTGCGCGCACGCCAAGTTCTCCGGTGAGGTCGGCGTCTGCCTCGCGACGTCGGGGCCGGGTGCGATCCACCTGCTGAACGGCCTCTACGACGCGAAGATGGACCACCAGCCGGTGGTCGCCATCGTCGGGCAGCAGAAGCGCTCGGGCCTGGGGGGTGATTACCAGCAGGAAGTGGATCTGCTGTCGCTCTTCAAGGACGTCGCCTCCGAATACGTGCACATGGCGACGACGCCCGCGCAGGTGCGCCACCTGGTCGACCGCGCGATACGCATCGCGACCGAGCACCGCACGGTCACCTGCATCGTCTTCCCGAACGACCTGCAGGACATGGAAGCCGTCGAGGCGCCGCCGCACGAGCACGGCACGGTGCATAGCGGCATCGGCCGCGCCGGCCACTCTCTCGTGCCGCACGAATCGGAGCTGCGCGACGCCGCGGAAATCCTCAACGCCGGCAAGCGCGTGGCGATCCTCGCCGGCGCCGGCGCCCTGCGGGCAACCGACGAGCTGATCGAGACCGCCGAGCTGCTCGGCGCGGGCATCGCCAAGGCGCTGCTCGGCAAGGCAGCGGTGCCGGACGACTTGCCGTTCGTCACGGGCTCGATCGGGCTGCTGGGTACCGAGCCGTCGTGGGAAATGATGACCGAGTGCGACACGCTTTTGATGGTCGGCTCGGCGTTCCCGTATTCGGAGTTCCTGCCGAAGGAAGGCCAGGCGCGCGGCGTGCAGATCGATATCGACGGGCGCATGCTCAGCCTGCGCTACCCGATGGAGCTCAACCTCGTCGGCGACGCGAAGGAGACATTGCGGGCGCTCATCCCGCACCTGAAGCGGAAAACCGAGCGCAAATGGCGCGAGACCATCGAGAAGAACGTGGCCCAGTGGTGGCGCGTGCTCGAAGCGCGCGCGATGGCGGACGCCGATCCGCTCAATCCACAGCGCGTGTTCTGGGAGCTCTCGCCGCGGCTGCCCGACCGTGCCATCCTCACCTGCGACTCCGGCTCCGCCGCTAACTGGTACGCGCGCGACATCAAGATCCGGCGCGGCATGATGGCCTCGCTGTCCGGCGGTCTCGCCACGATGGGGCCGGGCGTGCCGTACGCCATCGCGGCGAAGTTCGTGCACCCCGACCGCCCGGTGATCGCGATGGTCGGCGACGGTGCCATGCAGATGAACGGCATCAGCGGCCTCGTCACCGCGGCCAAATACTGGAAGCGCTGGTCGAATCCGACGCTGGTCTTCATGGTGCTGAACAACGGCGATCTGAACCAGGTCACGTGGGAGCAGCGCGCCATGGAAGGCGATCCGAAATTCTCCGGCTCACAGGACGTGCCCGACTTTCCGTACGCGCGCTACGCCGAGATGCTGGGCCTCCGCGGCATTCGCGTCGAGCGCGCGTCGGACGTCGGGCCGGCCTGGGAGACGGCGCTCACCTCGAGCTGCCCGGTGGTGCTCGAGATGGTGACCGATCCCAGCGTGCCGCCCTTGCCGCCGCACATCACGATGAAGCAGGCCAAGGCGTACCTCGAGGCACTGATCAAGGGCGACCCGGATGCGCTGCACGTGATCAAGGAGTCGGCCCGGCAGATGTGGGCCTCGGTTTCCCAGAAGGTGCGCGCATGACGATCAGCCTGAAATCCTTGCGCGGCCGGCCGCTCGCCGCGCGCGACGGAACCATCGGTGCCATCGTCGACGTGTACCTCGACGATCGCGACTGGAGCGTGCGCCACTTCGTGTTCGACACCGGCAAGCCGATGCCGCAGCGCCTGGTGCTCGTGCCGCCCGCCGCGGTCTCGCGGCAGCTGCGCACGCATTTCAGCCGCGGCGAGCTCGAGCTCTGCCATGAGGTCGAGGAAGACCCGCCGCTCTACCTCCAGCACGACATCGCCGCGCATCCGTATCGCGGCGATCCGCACCTGCGCTCGATGGAGGTGCTCTCCGGCTACGCGGTCATCGCCACCGACGGCGCGGCCGGCCAGCTGAAGGACCTCCGCGCCGATCCGGAAGGCTGGCGCATCGCCGCGCTCGAGGTCGATACGGGGCTCTGGTTCCCCGGCCCGCGCGTGCTGGTCGCGCCGACGGACGTGACCGGCATCGAGTGGCTCGAGCGCCGCCTGCGCGTGCGGCTCTCCCGGCAGGCGCTAAGGGTTGAAAAGCGTCGCGCCGAGGATCGCGCCGTAGAGCGCGTGCCCTAGGATCGTGGCGAGCGGCGTGCGGTAGCCGTAGTTCAATCCGAAGAATCCGGGCGGCTGCAGGCGCCGACGATAGGTCGGGCCGTCGTACTCGGTCGCCATGCGCGGATGCAGGTGCGGCAGCAGCGGGAAGAACATCGCGAGCAGCACGAGCGCGTGCGCCGTGCCGACCCCGAGGCCGAGAAGCCATCCCGCGCGGTGCACGCTCGCGAAGATGAAGTAATAGACGAAGGCGAACAGCCACCCGCCGAGCAGGTAGAAGACCAGCCCGGCCGCGTTCGCCGCCGAGCGCTCGCCGGTGAAGAG
>DATMIG010000311.1:0-3051 GCA_035554335.1 Burkholderiales bacterium | reverse complement strand
CACCCGCGCGCGATATTCGTCGGCCACGTACTTGCCGACGATGGAGTCGTTGAGCGGGATCTGGCCGAAGATGGCGAGCATCATCGCGAACGCCGCGGCGAGCATCGCCCAGCCGTTCAGGTTCGCGGCGACGGCGAGGAGCGGGATCTGCAGGAGCGCCACGCCGATCATCAGGCGCTTCATCTCGAAGCGATCGATGAGCGCGCCCATGGCGAGCTGCGCGAACGCCGCGCAGGCGTAGACGATCGCGACCAGCGCGCCGACGCCGACGCTGCTGTGCGTGAGCTCGCGCAGGCGCTCGTCGAACACCTTGGGCATCGCCACCGTAGTCGAGTTGAAGATCACGCCGCCGCACGCGGTGGCGATGAGCAGGACGGTGAAGATGCGCGTCATGGTCTGCCGGTCGATGTGCAGGCCGAGCGACTTGGCGGTTTTCTTCACCGGCCCCGGATCCGGCACCATCAGGATGAACGCGACGCCGGCGGCGATGCAGAGCACGCCCGGCACGAAGAACGCCGCGCGCCAGCCCCAGAGATCCATCAGCGCGCCGGCGATCAGCGCCGCCGCGGCGAGGCCGAGGTTGCCCCACAGCCCATTCCAGCCCAGCGCCGAGCCGAGCTTGGTCGGCGCGGCGACCAGCATCGCGATGCCGACCGGGTGGTAGATGGCGGCGAACACGCCGATCACGGTGAGGCCGAGGCCGATCTGCCAAGGCGAGCTGGCGAACCCGGTGAGGAAGAGCGACGCGCCGATGCCGAAGAAGAACACGAGCATCATCCTGTAGCGGCTCCAGTGGTCGGCGAGCCAGCCGGCGGGCAGCGCGAAGGCGCCGAAGGCGATGAACCCGCCGAGCGTGAGCGGCAGCAGCTCCGAATACGACCGGTCCCACTCGCGGGCGAGCGCGATCACCACCGTCGGAAAGACGAGCATCGCCAGGTGGTCCAGGAAGTGGCCGAGATTGATGAACGGCGCAAGCCAGTTCTTCTTCATGGCGCGCATCGTAGCGGGACGCCTTGCGTCCGTCTCGCGACTCCCGGACAATCTCTGTCGCAAATGGGACAACGCGATGCTTTCCAGGCCGTGCGCGCGAACGACCTCATGGGCGTGCCGCGTCCGGTCATCGCGCTGGCCCGCGACCTGCCCGCCGAGGAAGGCTTCGACTGGCACAGCCACCCGCGCTTCCAGCTCGTGTACGCCGCGCGCGGCGTGATGACCGTCGACACGCGCGACGCGACCTGGGTCGTGCCGCCGCAGCGCGCGGTCTGGATGCCGCCGCAGGTGGAGCACCGCATCACGACCAAGGGCGTGCTCGAGCTGCGCAGCCTCTACATCCAGCCGCGCGCCGCCGCGCGCATGCCGAGGACCTGCGAGGTGCTGGAGGTGACGCCGCTTCTTCGCGAGCTGATCGTGCGGGCGACGCAGCTGCCGATGGAATACGACCTGCGCGGGCCGGCGGGCCGGCTGATCCGCCTCCTCCTCGACGAGCTCGCCAGCCTGCCGCGCCTGCCCTATCACCTGCCGATGCCGCAGACCGCGCCGCTCGCGACGATCTGCCGGCGGCTCCTCGACGCGCCCGACGACGCCGCCACGCTCGAGGAAGTGGCGCGCGAAGGCGCGCTGAGCGGCCGCACGCTGGCGCGCCATTTCCGCCGGCACACCGGCATGAGCTTCGCCGAGTGGCGCCGCCGCGCGCGGCTCCTGCGCGCGCTCGGCTGGATCGCCGAAGGCCGTCCGATCCTCGAAGTCGCGATCGAGCTCGGCTACGACAGCCCGTCCGCCTTCAGCGCGATGTTCCGCCGCGAGCTCGGCGCGTCGCCTTCGAGCTTTCGCGCATGACGGTTTCTGGCATCGTGCTCGCCGGCGGCCTCGGCCGCCGCATGGGCGGCGTCGACAAGGGGCTGCAGCTCCTGCATGGCAAGCCGATGATCGAGCACGTGCTCGAGCGCCTTCGCCCGCAGGTCGACGAGATCGTCATCAACGCCAACCAGAATCTCGACCGCTACCGGAGCTTCGGTCATCGCGTGGTGAGCGATGCCATCGGCGGCTTCGCCGGGCCGCTCGCCGGCCTGCACGCGGGCTTGCAGGCGGTGACGAATCCGCTCGCGGTCACGGTGCCTTGCGATTCGCCTTTCCTGCCCACCGATCTCGTCGCGCGCCTGCAGTCGAAGCTGGCGGTGAACGACCTCGCGGTGGCGAAGACGGGCGACCAGGCGCATCCCGTGTTCGCGCTCGTGCGCCAGTCCGTCGCGGGCAACCTCGAGACGTTCCTCGCCTCCGGCGGGCGCAAGATCGACGCCTGGTACGCGGCGCTCAAGGTGGTCGAAGTGAACTTCGACGACGAGGCCGACGCCTTCCGCAACATCAACACGCGCGAGGAGCTCGACCGCGCATGAAGCGCATCATCCAGATCGTCAGCGGCATGGAGGGCTACGACCCGGACGCGCTGCACGTCGAGAAGGCGCGCGAGGCAATGCGCGCCTGCGTCACGCCGATTTCCCAGACCGAATCGGTCCCGGTGAGAAGCGCGCTCGGCCGCGTGCTCGCGCAGGACATCGTGCCCGACATCAACGTGCCGGCGCACGACAACTCGGCGATGGATGGATACGCCGTGCGCTTTGGCGATATAGACAAACCCCTGCGCGAGATCGGCACCGCCCTCGCCGGCAAGCCGTTCGGCGGCAGCGTCGGCCCGGGCGAGTGCGTGCGCATCATGACCGGCGCCGTCATGCCGGCCGGCACCGACACGGTGGTGATCCAGGAAGTGGTGAAGCGCGACGGCGATCGCATCGTCGTGCCGCCGGGCCAGAAGCGCGCGCAGAACGTGCGCTACGCCGGCGAAGACCTGAAGACCGGCGTGGCGGTGCTGCATCCGGGGAAGCTGCTGCGCCCGGCGGAGCTCGGCCTCATCGCCTCGCTCGGCATCGCGCAGGTGCGCGTCAAGCGGCGGCTGCGCGTCGCCTTCTTCTCGACCGGCGACGAGCTCGCCTCGATCGGCTCGAAGCTGAAGGAAGGCGAGGTCTACGACTCGAACCGCTACACGCTGCACGGCAT
>DATMIG010000310.1:0-3374 GCA_035554335.1 Burkholderiales bacterium | reverse complement strand
GGTGCTCGCGCACGCCTCGGTCGCGCGGCCGAAAGGCGAGCGGGCCGCCGCCCGCCACACGCATTGGCAGAAGGTGGCGATCTCGGCGTGCGAGCAATGCGGGCGCAACCGGATCCCGAGCGTGCAGCCGCTGGTGGACGCGGAGCGTTATTCCGGCGGCGAGGGCAGCCGGATCCTGCTCTCGCCGGCGGCCGAGCTGAATTTCTCGCAGGCGTGCAAGGCGGGCGATGGCACCTTCACCATCGTCGCCGGACCGGAAGCGGGTTTCAGCGCCGAGGAAGAGCGTGCATTCCTGAACGCGGGCTACGTGCCGGCGCGCATCGGCCCGCGGGTACTACGGACAGAAACCGCCGGCCTGGCGGCCCTCGCCGCGCTTAATGCGTTGAAGGGAGACTTCTAGCGATCAGGTCGGCCACCTGGGTGTGGCCGTTGTCGCGCGCCATGTCGAGCGCGGTGCGGCCGCTCCAGGCGCGGGCCGAGGGGTCGACACCCTTGCCGGCGATGAAAAGCTCGGTCGCCAGAAGGTCGCCGCGCTTCGCCGCGTCGTAGAACTGCTCCTGGTCGTAATACTTGAGGCCCATCGCGGTCAGGTCCTTGCGCGCCTGCAGGCTGCGATCGGCGGAGATGGCGTTCACGGCGCCGGGTACCGGCCGGATCGCCATGGTGGCGAGGTCGCGTCCCATGGAGGCGAGCTTGTCGCGGTACTCGGGCGGCATCTCGGCCGTCGCACCGGCGAAAAGGCTGGCGATGGCCTGGTTCGCCTCGTAGTTGCGGCCGGCGAGGAGGTCCGCCATTGCCTGGTCCGGATACGGATGGTTGCCGATGCGGATCATCTGCTGCACGAGCGTGAGCACGTTGCCGAAGGCGGTCCAGTCCTCGTCGTATTTGGGATCGGCGGCGCGTGCCGAAGCCGAGCCGGCGATCAGGGCGGTGATAAGAGCAGCGCGGATGAGTTGCATGGGTGCCTCCGGGGAGAGAAGCATAACGCGCGGAATCGATTCGGGTTTACGCCTTACAATTTGAAAAAACTACAATGGCCTCGGCACTCGTATCGGAAGCGTTCGTTCGGTGGCTGCGCCAGGTGGCGCCGTATGTGCACGCCTTTCGCGGCCGCACGTTCGTCGTCGCGTTCGGCGGCGAGCTCTTTACCGAGCGCACGCGCTTCCTCACCTTCGTCCATGACCTGAACCTGCTCGCCGCGCTCGGCATCCGTCTCGTGCTCGTGCACGGTGCGCGGCCGCAGATCGAGGCGGAGCTGAAATCGCGCGGCGTGCGCTCGCGCTATGCGCAGGGGCTGCGCGTCACGGACGAAGCGGCACTCACCGCCGTGAAGCAGGCGGCCGGCGTGCTGCGCATCGAGATCGAGGCGGTGCTCTCGCAGGGACTACCGAACTCGCCGATGGCCGGCGCGCAGATCCGCGTCAACTCCGGCAACTTCATCACCGCGCGGCCGATCGGCGTGCGCAAGGGCATCGACTTCCAGTTCACCGGCTCGGTGCGCAAGGTCGACTCCTTCGCCATCCGCGGCGCGCTCGACGCGGGGGAAGTCGTCCTCGTCGCGCACGTCGGCTATTCGCCGACCGGCGAGGTGTTCAACCTGGCATGGGAGGACGTCGCCGAGAACGTCGCCATCGCGATGCGCGCCGACAAGCTCATCATGTTCACCGACCGGGTCCCCGTGGATAAGCGCGAGCAGGTGGTGAGCGAGCTCACCGCGCGCGAAGCCGAGGCGCTGGTCAGGAAAGGCGGCCTTACGCAGCAGACGACGCGCGCCATCGAGCACGCGGTGCGCGCCCTCGGCAACGGTGTCGGCCGCGCGCACATCCTTTCGCGCCGCGTGCCCGGGTCGCTGCTGCTCGAGCTCTTCACGGCGGCCGGCGTCGGCACGATGATCACCGCCGACACGCTGGAGCAGCTGCGGCCGGCGCGGATCGAAGACGTGGGCGGGATGCTATCGCTCATCGAGCCGCTCGAGGCCGAAGGCACGCTCGTCAAGCGCAGCCGCGAGCTCCTCGAAGCCGAGATCGGCAACTTCTTCGTCATCGAGCACGACGGCACGATCCGCGGCCTCGCCGCGCTCTATCCGTTCCCCGACGCCAAATGCGCCGAGTTCGCCTGCCTGGCGGTGGCGGCCGACTACCGCGACGCCGGCTATGGCGAGCAGCTGCTGCACGCTTGCGAGGAGCGGGCCAAGGCGCTCAAGCTGCGCAAGCTCTTCGCGCTCACGACGCATGCATCGCACTGGTTCCTCGAGCAGGGCTTCAAGGCCGGCGACGTCTCGTCGCTGCCCTCGCAAAAGCAGGCGCTCTACAACTGGAAACGCGGTTCGAAGGTCTTTTTGAAGCGCATATAATCCGCCGATGGCTCGGATGGTGAAGTGCGTCAAGCTCGGCCGCGAGGCCGAGGGAATGGATTTCCCGCCCTACCCGGGTGAGCTCGGCAAGCGCATCTGGGAGAACGTCTCCAAGGAGGCGTGGGCGCAATGGCTCAAGCAGCAGACCATGCTGGTGAACGAGAACCGCCTCAATCTCGCCGACCCGCGCGCGCGCAAGTACCTCATGGAGCAGACCGAGCGGCATTTCTTCGGCCAGGGCGCTGACACCGCTTCGGGATACGTCCCACCCGCGAAGTGAGCTCGAGGACCGCGCAGTTCTGGGACGACGCCATCGTCCCGGCGCTCACTGACTACATCCGCATCCCGGCGAAGTCGCCGCACTTCGACCCGGACTGGCGCGCGCACGGCTACATCGACGACGCCGCCAAGCTCGCCGCCGCCTGGTGCGAGCGCCACGCCATCCCGGGCATGAAGCTCGAGATCGTGCGGCTCGGCGAGCGCACGCCGTGCCTTTTCATCGACGTGCCTGGCACCGCGGGCGGCGGTCCGGTCCTCATGTACGGCCATCTCGACAAGCAGCCGGAGATGACCGGCTGGCGCGAGGGCCTCGGGCCGTGGATCCCCGTGATGCAGGACGGCAAGCTCTACGGCCGCGGCGGCGCCGACGACGGCTATGCCGTGTTTTGCGCCATCGCGGCGTTGCGCCAGCTGCACGAGGAGAAGCGCCCGCATCGCCGCTGCGCGATCCTGATCGAGTGCTGCGAGGAAAGCGGCAGCTTCGACCTTCCGGCGTATCTGGACGCACTGGGACCGAGGATCGGCACCCCATCGCTTGTCGTCGCACTGGATTCCGGCTGCGGCAACTACAACCAGCTGTGGGGCACGACCTCGCTGCGCGGGCTGCTGAACGGCGTGCTCACGGTGGAAGTGCTGACCGAAGGCGTCCATTCCGGCGACGCGAGCGGCGTGGTGGCCTCCAGCTTCCGCATCGCCCGCTCGCTCGTCGAGCGCATCGACGATTCGCGCACCGGCGCGGTGG